>NZ_CP108442.1:4462500-4776084 GCF_041435355.1 Streptomyces sp. NBC_01276 | reverse complement strand
CCCGGGAGGTGTCGAGGTAGACGCGGGCGCAGCCGTCGCCCTCGCAGGCGCGCAGCAGGGCCAGGTCGCCGGGGTCGGTGAGGAGTTCCACCGCGTCCCGGGCCACCGCCGCCAGGAGCCCCGCGCACTCGACCCCGCCGCACAACTCCCGTACCAGGTGCCCCTCCCGGTCCCGTACGGCACACAGGCCCGGGGGCGGGCCGGCGGCCGCCGTGTTGATCCGGGCGAGGGCGTCCTCCTCGGGGCCGGCCCCGGCCAGGGCGGCCCGTACGAGGGTGCCCACGTCGGCGCGCAGCCCGCGGAAGGCCGCCACCCAGTCGGGCCCCAGCCGGGCGAGCGGGGTCCGGTCGGGCACCAGTCCGGCGCCGACCAGCCACAGCCTCAGCTCGTCGGTGTCACCGATGCCCTCCGCGTCCCCGTGGGGCGTGGAGGTGGCCAGCAGGTCAAGACAGACCCGCCCGGAGTCGAACCACATGCCGGTCACCGCCTCGGTCGCCGTGGGCCCCCGTGGGTCGCCTCCCCAGAGTGCCGCCGCCACGTGCGTTGCGGAACCCCCCGGGCCGAAGCCCCCGCCCGTTACTTCGGCGGCGGGTCGTCGTGCAGGAGGCGCTGGAAGAGGCGGTGGTCGCGCCAGGCGCCGTTGATGTGGAGGTAGCGGGGGGCGACTCCGAACTCGGTGAAGCCCGTCTTGGCCAGGACCCGCTGGGAGGCGACGTTGTCGAGCAGGGTCCCGGCCTCGACCCGGTGCAGGCCGACCTCGTCGCGGGCGATCCGGCAGACCTCCTCGACGGCGGCGGTGGCCAGGCCCTTGCCGTGCCAGTCGCGGTCGACCCAGTAGCCGATGCCGCCGCTGCGCAGGGGGCCGAGAGCGATGGAGCCGAGGTTGATCGAGCCGACCGGGGTCCCGTCCGCGACCAGCAGGAACGGGAGGGTGAGGCCGGACTCGCGCTCCGCGAGCAGCGCCTCGATCCGGGCCCGCTGGCCGGCCTCCGTGTAGAACTCCTCGCGCCGGAAGGGCTCGTAGGGCTTCATGGCCTCCCGGTTGCGGGCCACCACAACGGCCAGCGCCGCGGCGTCGTCGACCGTGACGCCCCTCATCTCCACTCCGTCAATGATCATCCGAGCACGCTAACCGACCCCCACGACGGCGCGCACCCCCTCAGCGGACGGAAGCGCCGCCTCCGCACTCCCCGGCGTCCAGCGCCAGCCGGTACCCCCGCTTGACCACCGTCTGGATCAGCTTCGGCGCCCCCAGCGCCGCCCGCAGCCGGGCCATCGCGGTCTCCACGGCGTGCTCGTCGCGCCCCGCCCCCGGCAGCGTCCGCAGCAGTTCGGCCCGTGACACCACCCACCCCGGACGCCGGGCCAGGGCCGTCAGCAGCGCCATCCCGGCGGGCGGCACCGGCCGCAGCGCGCCGTCGACGAGCACCGCCCGGCCCCGGATCTCCAGCCGGCGGCCCCCGACCGGCAACACCCGTGCCCGGCCGGGCAGTTCCTGGCAGAGCAGCTGCACCAGCGGCCCGAGCCGGAACCGCTCCGGCGCCACGGTGGGGATCCCCTCGGCCTGGAGAGGCAGCGCCGTCACGGGCCCGACGCAGGCGCTGAGCACCGGCCCGCGCAGCGCCTCCACCACGGCCTCCCGCAGCCCCCGTTCCCCGGCGCGGGACAGCAGCGAGACGGCGGCGGGCGCCGAGGTGAAGCTGACGGCGTCCAGCGCCCCGACGGCGACCGCGTCCAGCAGCCGGTCCAGCGGCGCCAGGTCCTGCGGCGGCATCCACCGGTATACGGGCACCGGCACCACCTCGGCCCCGCCCGCGCGCAGCGCCTCCACGAACCCGGGCAGCGGCTCCCCGTGCAACTGCAGCGCGATCCGCCGTCCGGCGACCCCGCCGGCCAGCAGCCGGTCCAGCACCTCCGCGAGGGACTCCGACCCCGGCGACCAGTCCTCCACCAGCCCCGCGGCCCGTACGGCCCCCTTCACCTTGGGCCCGCGCGCCAGCAGTTCGGCGGTGCGCAGCCGCTCCAGCAGCCCTTCGCCGATCCCCCATCCGTCGGCGGCCTCGATCCAGCCCCGGAAGCCGATGGCGGTGGTCGCGACGACCGCGTCCGGGGGGCAGTCGATGAGTTCCTTGGTGGCGGCCATCAGCTCGCCGTCGTCGGCGAGGGGAACGATCCGCAGCGCGGGTGCGTGCACCACGCTCGCGCCGCGCCGGCGCAGCAGGGCGATCAGGTCGTCGGCGCGCCGGGCGGCGGTCACGCCGACGGTGAAGCCCGCCAGGGGGCCGTGCGTTGCTTCGTCCATGGGGGGGTGACCTGCCTCGGCTGCCGTTGCCCGGGGTCCGGGCGGGTGTCACGTCGCGGGACCGAGCCTGTCAAGGGGTCGTGTCAGGCTCGGTTCCGCCGTATTTCGGTGCCGTAACGCGCACGGCACCGGGCCCGCCTCACACGGAGGTGAGCTGCGCCTTCGCGGTGGTTCCGGGGGCTCCCGGGGCTCCGGGGGCGGCCGTGGGGCGCTGCCGCGGCCGGCGGAGGTATACGGACCAGGTGACGGCGCAGCACGCCGCGTAGAAGGCGAGGAAGGTGACGAAGGCGGCCGTTCCGGAGCCGGAGTCCTGGAAGGCCTGGCGGAACACCAGGTTGATGCCGAGCCCGCCGAGGGCCCCCACGGCGCCGATCAGGCCCATGGCGGCCCCGGAGATCCGCCGCCCGTACGCGGCCGCCTCCTCGCCCTCCAGGCCCCGCGCCAGGGCCTTGGCGTGGAAGATCCCCGGGATCATCTTGTAGGTGGAGCCGTTGCCGGCCCCGCTGAGCGCGAAGAGGGCGACGAAGCCGGTCAGGAACACGGGCAGGGATTCGCGTACGGAGGCCAGGACGACCACCCCGGTGGCCGCGGCCATCGCCACGAAGGCGGCCAGGGTGATCCGCGCCCCGCCGAACCGGTCCGCGAGCGCCCCGCCCACGGGCCGGGACAGGGAGCCGAGGAGCGGGCCGAGGAAGGTCATCGAGGCGGCCTGGAGCGGGGTGCGCCCGAACTGGGTCTGCAGGACCAGCCCGAAGGCGAAGCCGTAGCCGATGAAGGAGCCGAAGGTGCCGACGTAGAGGAAGGCCATGATCCAGGTGTGGGGCTGGCGGGCCGCCTCCCGTACGGCGCCCGCGTCGGCGCGCACGGGTGCCAGGTTGTCCATGCGGACGAGGGCCAGCACGGCCGCGGCCACGATCAGGGGGAGGTAGGCGGCGAGCAGCAGGCGCGGGTGCCCGGCCCCGGCGGTGGCGATGACGAGCAGCGCGGCGAGCTGGACGACGGGGACGCCGATGTTCCCGCCGCCCGCGTTGAGGCCGAGGGCCCAGCCCTTCTTGCGGAGGGGGAAGAAGGCGTTGATGTTGGTCATCGAGGAGGCGAAGTTGCCGCCGCCGACGCCGGTCAGCGCGGCCACGGCCAGGAAGGTCCAGTACGGGGTTCCGGGCTCCATGACCACCAGCGCGGCCACCGTCGGCACGAGCAGCAGCAGGGCGCTGACGACGGTCCAGTTGCGGCCGCCGAAGCGGGCGACGGCGAAGGTGTAGGGGATCCGGACCAGGGCGCCGACGCAGGTGGCGGTGGCGATGAGGAAGAACTTGCCGGCCGGGTCGATCCCGTAGCCGGGGCCCATGAAGAGCACCATCACCGACCACAGGGACCAGATGGAGAAGCCGATGTGTTCGGAGAACACGGAGTAGAGGAGGTTGCGGCGGGCGATCCGCTCGCCCGATTCCCGCCAGAACGTCTCGTCCTCGGGGTCCCACCGCTGGATCCAGCGGCCCCTCTCGCGTGGTGCGGTGGTACGGGTCATCACACGCCTCCCCATCTGTCGCGTCCGTGGGAACGACGGTAGGAACGGCCCGTTTCGGCCCCGGTCCCCGGCGGATGACCGGCGGGAAACCTCCCGCTCACCCGGGGGCGGCGCCCGGTGTGAGCGCCGCCGGGAGCCAGCTGCCCGGGGGGACTTCCAGCCAGCCGTGCGCGGCCGCCAGGCCGTCGGCCGCCCGCTGGAGGGCGTCCAGGCCGGGATGGCGCAGGTCCCTGCGCCACACCAGGGCGAGCGGGGAGAGCGGTACGGGGTCCACCAGGGGCCGTTTCACGCAGCCGGGCAGTTCGGCGAAGTCCACGGTCGCCAGGACCGGGGTGCGGGTCTTGGCCATCACCCTCCCGAACTCCTCCTTGCCCACCGCCACCGGCGCGGGCGGCGCCAGCGCGATGCCCCGCCCGGCGAACAGCTCGCGGGCCAGCCCGGTCCACTCCAGGGTCCGCGGGTTCCCGGCGCCCGCGTACACGCTCTCCCCGGCCAGCGCGGCCAGCGGCACCTCGGCGCGGGCGGCCAGGGCGTGGTCCTCGGGCAGCAGTACGGCGAGCGGTTCGTAGCGGACGGGCCGGTGGGCGAGCCGGGACCGCAGCGCGGGGGCCAGCCCGGCCGCGTACCCGAAGGAGACGTCGAGCCGGCCGGCGGCGATCTCGGCGGCGGCATGGGTGAGCCCGCTCTCGAAGCGGGCCATCAGCTCGCAGCCGGGGGCGAGTTCGCGGGCGTGCTCCAGGACCCGCCGGCCGGTGCCGGGCCCGTCGGTGTTCACGTCGACGAGCAGGGCCCGGGGCGGACCGGCGAAGGCCGCGGCCAGTTCCTCGTGGGCGCGCAGCACCTCGCGGGCGTGGGGCAGCAGCCGCTCCCCGTCGAGGGTGAGTTCCACCGCCCGGGTGGTGCGGACGAACAGCGCGGAGCCCAGTACCTGTTCGAGGCGGCGCACATCGCGGCTCAGGGCCTGCTGGGCGACGTAGAGCCGGGCGGCGGCGCGGGAGAAGTGCAGCTCCTCGGCCACGGCGAGGAAGCCGCGCAGCAGCCGGGGGTCGACGTCACGGGAGTTCACCCGCGGAGACTAGCAACGCGGATTGACAACACGGGTGCGTGAATGGCGCCGGAACAGGTGTTGGACCGTCGTACGGGCCGGACCGCAGGATCGGGGCATGCCGCAGAGAACCCCGCTGATGGCCGTGACCGGCAGCACCCTGGTCCTGGCCGCCCCCGCTTCCTCCCCCGCACCCGCCCGCCCCGCCTCCGCCCGCGCGGGCGGCCCGTACGCCCGTCTCTTCGCCCTCCCCGGCACCCGCGGCTTCACGGCCGGGAACCTCCTCGCCCGTCTCCCCATGGGGATGTTCGGGATCAGCGCGGTCATGATGATCGCCGGACAGCGCGGCTCGTACGCCCTCGCCGGCGCGGTCACCGCGACCGGACTGGCCGCCACCGCCGTGGTCGCGCCGTGGACGGCCCGGCTGGTCGACCGCCACGGCCAGGCCCGGATCGCGGTGCCGGCGACCGTGATCGCGGTCCTCGGCTCGCTCTGCCTGATCGTGTGCGTGCGGACCGGAGCCCCCACCTGGACGCTGTTCGCCTCCTACGCGGCCACCGCGACGACCCCCAACATCGGCGGTCTGTCCCGGGCCCGCTGGACGCATCTGCTGCCCCGGGAGGCGCACCACACGGCGATGTCCTTCGAGCAGGCGGCCGACGAGCTCTGCTACATGCTGGGCCCGGTCCTCGCGGCCCTGCTCTGCACCTCCGCCTTCCCCGAGGCCGGCACCCTCACCGGGGCGGTGCTGCTCCTCACCGGCATGCTCGTCTTCACCGCGCACCGCGCCACGGAGCCCCCGCCGGCCGGGCGCAGGTCCGTCCGCGGGCCCTCTCCGGTGCGCGCGCTGTTCCCGCTGCTCGCCCTGTTCCTCGCCACCGGGGTGGTGTTCGGGTCGATGGAGGTCACCTCGGTCGCCCACCTCACCGGGCGGGGGCTCGGCGCCTGGAGCGGCCCGGTGCTGGCGCTCCAGGCGGCCGGCTCCTGCGCGGCCGGACTGCTCTACGGGACCCTGCGGCCCCGGAGCCTGCGGGCCTGCCTGGCCGGGCTGGCCTGCGCGATGGCGCTGCCCTGGGCCGCGGCGGCCACGGGTTCGCTGACGCTGCTGGCCGGGGCCCTGCTGCTGGCGGGGACGGCCACGGCCCCGGTGATGGTGACGGCCATGTCCCGCGTGCACGCCCTGACGCCCGAGGGCCGCCTCAACGAGGGCATGACCCTCGCGGTCACGGCGATCCTGGCGGGCATCGCCGCCGGGTCCGCCGCGGCCGGTCTGGCCGTCGACCACCTGGGGACCACGACCGCGTACGCCCTCCCGGCCGCTGCCGCCCTGTTCGCCCTGTCCGTCCGGCCCCCGAGTGACCGTACCCGCGTGGTACTCACGGCCGGCCCGCGCGCCCCGCGATGACCGGGCTCCTCCCCAGCGCCCTTCCCGTTCTGCGCCTGACCCGGCCCACCCCGCCGGGCCCACGCCCCGTGAAGGCCCCGCAGCCGTCCGGCCGCGGGGCCTTCACCACTCACCACGTACGGGAATCCGGTACAGGTGGTAGCGTTCTTATGTACCGGAAACCGGTACATGTCTGTTTCCCGTACGCGAGAGGGGCACCCGTGTCCATACCCGCCGTCTCGGCGACCTCCGCACGCGCCAACCTGTTCAACCTCATCAAGGAGGTGGCCGCCGACCACACCGTCACGCGCATCACCTCCAACGCGGGTGACGCCATCCTGATGTCCGCCGAGGACTACGAGTCCTGGCAGGAGACCGTCTATCTGCTCCGCTCCCCGGCCAACGCCCGCCGCCTGATGGAGGCCGTCGCTCGCGACAAGGCAGGCGAGGCCGGCATCACCAAGACCTTGGAGGAACTGGAGTCCCTCGGGGCCGACGCGGCCGGTGACGAGTGAGGGACGTCAGCTTCGATCCCGACGCCTGGGAGGACTTCCTGTTCTGGCTGGCGTCCGACCGGAGGAAGGCCGTCAGGATCACGCGCCTGATCGGCGAGGCCCAGCGCACCCCGTTCACCGGAACCGGCAAGCCGGAACCCCTGAAGGGCGACCTGTCCGGCTACTGGTCCCGCCGCATCGATGACGAACACCGGCTCGTGTACCGCGTGGACGACAAGGAAGTGAAGATCCTCAAGGCGCGCTACCACTACTGACCGGCCGTGACCTCCGGCCCGGGCACAGCAGAGAGCGCCAGGACCGGTGTGGTCGCTGGCGCTCTCTGTCACATGGGATGAGTGGAGATGGCGGGAATCGAACCCGCGTCCAACGGTGCAGAAGCAGGGCTTCTCCGAGCGCAGTCCGCTGCGCTTTTCTCAGCCCCGGAGATCACACGGACAAGTCTCCGACGGGCTCAGTCACTGTTTGGTTTCCCTCCAACCCCCGTGACCGGGGCTAGAGGTTTAGATCCCTAGTTGACGCCAGGATCCGGACCGGGACCACTTCCGGGCTGACGCTCCTCACAGAGGCTTCAGCTCACTGTTATTAGGCAGCGAGGGTGAAGCGGGAGTTATCGCTCTTGGAGTTGGCGATTATTGTTTGCGACATGTGGTTAGCGAGATCATTGCCGCTTCCTCGGCTCGCTTCCCCTGCATCGACATCCGCTGTCGAAACCGATCATCCCCATGTTTTGTTTTCAACAGCACCACCCGCGAGCGGGAGGCGCTGACGCCATGGTACGCGAAGTGGACCACCGCGTGCCAGGAGATTAAACCGTGCCCCGCTGCTTGCGCCGGATCGCCGAGATGGCGCGGTTCGTCTCGCGGGTGTCCTGCTTCTCCCGCAGGGTCTGCCGCTTGTCGTACTCCTTCTTGCCCTTCGCCAGCGCGATCTCCACCTTCGCGCGGCCGTCCTTGAAGTACAGGGCCAGCGGCACGACGGTGTGACCCGACTCGTCCGCCTTGCGCTCCAGCTTGTCGATCTCCTCCCGGTGCATGAGGAGCTTGCGCTTGCGCCGCGCGCTGTGGTTGGTCCAGGTGCCCTGGCTGTACTCCGGCACGTGGACGTTGTACATCCACACCTCGCGGCCCTCGACCGACACGAAGCCGTCCACCAGCGAGGCCCGGCCCTGGCGCAGGGACTTGACCTCGGTGCCCGTGAGCACGATCCCGCACTCGTAGGTGTCGATGATCGTGTAGTCGTGCCGCGCCTTCTTGTTCTGGGCGATCAGCTTGCGCCCTTTTTCCTTAGCCATAGTGCGGTCATTTTCGCACTACGGACCCACCCCGGTGCCACCCAATACCGTCCGCGCCCGCTCCTCCGCGCCGTCCCCCGCCGCCGTCAGGTCGGGGGTGATGCCCCCGCCGTCGAGGCTGCGGCCGCCCGGGGTGCGGTACGTGCCCACCGTCAGCTCCGCCACCGAGCCGTCCGGGAGCTCGGTGGGCATCTGCACCGAGCCCTTGCCGAAGGTCCGGGAGCCGACGGTGACGGCCCGGCCCCGGTCCTGGAGGGCGCCCGTGACCAGCTCGGCCGCACTCATCGTGCCGCCGTCGACCAGGGCCACCAGGGGGCGGACCGTGTCCCCGCCCGGGGCGGCGTACAGAGCGCGCTCGGAGCCCCGTACGTCATACGTCGCCACGAGCCCGCCGTCCAGGAACGCGGAGGCCGCCGTCACCGCCTCCGTGACCAGACCGCCCGGGTTGCCGCGCAGGTCCAGCATCACCCCGGCGCCGGGCGGGGCCGCGCGGACGGCGTCGCGCACCCGCTCCCCCGAACCCCGGGTGAAGGAGGCCACCTTGATCACGGTGATGCCGTCCGCGAGCCTGCGCACGGTCACCGGTTCGACGCGCAGCCGCTCCCGACGGAGGGTCTCGGTGAGGCCTGCGCCGTCCCGGCTGAGGCCGAGCACCGCCGGGGTGCCGGCCTCGCCGCGCAGCAGCGCCACCACGTCGGCCACGGCGAGCCCGGTCACGGCACGGCCGTCCACGCTCAGCAGCCGGTCCCCGGCGCGCAGCCCGGCCCGGGCGGCGGGGCTGTCGGGCTGGACCCGTTCGACCTCGATCACGCCGTCGTGGTGGCGCCCGGTCCAGAGGCCGACCCCGGTCCAGTGTCCGTCGAGGTCCTCGGCGAAGGCCGCGTACTCGCCCCGGTCGTAGACGGTGCCCCAGCGGTCGCCGCTGCGGCTGACCACCTCCTGGGCGGCCTTCTTGCCGGACTTGCCCTCGGCGACGGCTTCGGCGGCGGCGCGCGCGACGGCCTCCCGGTCCGCGGTCCCGCTCCGGCGCGGGGCGGGTAACGGAGTACCGGTGAGGGCGAGCGGCCGGTCGGCGTCCGCTTCCTTCGGCGCCCAGGACCCGCTACCCGCCCCGGCGCCCACGGAGGCGAGGAAGAGCAACGTCAGAACGGCCCCGCGACGCAGGTCGCGGGGCCGGAGACAGAAAGCGGGCAGACCCGGCATGGCGCCGAGTCTAGGACAAGCCCCGCCGCGGTACGGCTGGTTGGCCGGACCGGGAGCGGGGCGCTCATCACACCTTGAGGTACTTGCGCAGCGCGACGAAGGCCGCCAGGGAGGGCATCAGGAGGCCGATCACCAGGACCAGGGGGAGCTTGGTGAGGACGGCGTCCCAGCCGATGAAGTTGATCAGCTGGAGCTTGTCCCGGAGCGCGATGCCGTGGTCGATGACGAAGTACTGGCCCGCGCCGAGCATGCCGCAGGCGAGGCCCGCGCCGATGAGGCCGGCGACGGCCGCCTCCATGATGAACGGCACCTGGATGTAGAAGCCGGAGGCGCCCACCAGGCGCATGATGCCGGTCTCCCGCCGACGGCTGAACGCCGAGACGCGCACCGTGTTGACGATCAGCAGCAGGGCCACGATCAGCATGATCAGCATGATGCCGAGCGCCGCCCAGTTGAGGGTGCCGAGCAGGGCGAAGAGGTTGTCGAGCTCGCTGCTCTGGTCGGCGACCGACTGGACCCCGTCACGGCCGGCGAAGGCCGAGGTGATGACCGCGTACTTCTCCGGGTTGCGCAGCTTGACCCGGAAGGAGTCGGGCATCTGGTCCGGGGTGACCACCGAGGCGAGCGCCGTGTGCCCGAAGCGCTCCTTGTAGTGCTTGTAGGCCTCGTCCGAGGACTCGTACATGACGGTCTGGACGAGTGCCATCTTCTTGAGCTCGGTCTCGATGCCCTGCTTCTGCTCCGGGGTCACCGCCCCCTTGGAGCAGGGCTTGCCGCCGCCCGCGGCGGGCGCCCCGGCGGCGGCCGGGGCGCCCGCCGCGTCGATGGCGTCGTTCTTGGTGCAGAGGTAGACGGTGACGTTGACCTTGTCGTACCAGAACCCCTTCATCGCGCTGACCTGGTCGCGCATGAGGAGGGAGCCCCCGAAGAGGGCCAGCGACAGGGCCACGGAGATGATGACCGCGAAGGTCATGGTGAGATTGCGGCGGAGGCCGACGCCGATCTCCGACATGACGAACTGGGCGCGCATGGCGTCTGGGGACCTTTCAGTGCTGGTAGCCGTAGACGCCGCGCGACTGGTCGCGCACGAGTCGGCCCTGTTCGAGTTCGATGACGCGCTTGCGCATCTGGTCGACGATCTGCTGGTCGTGCGTCGCCATGATCACGGTGGTGCCGGTGCGGTTGATCCGGTCCAGCAGCTTCATGATCCCGACGGAGGTCTGCGGGTCGAGGTTGCCCGTCGGCTCGTCCGCGATCAGCAGGGCGGGCCGGTTGACGAAGGCGCGGGCGATGGCGACGCGCTGCTGCTCGCCGCCGGAGAGCTCGCCCGGCATCCGCCCCTCCTTGCCGCCGAGGCCGACCAGCTCCAGCACCTGCGGGACGGCCTTGCGGATCTCGCCGCGCGGTTTGCCGATCACCTCCTGCGCGAAGGCGACGTTCTCGGCCACCGTCTTGTTGGGCAGGAGGCGGAAGTCCTGGAAGACGGTCCCCAGCTGGCGCCGCATGTGCGGGACCTTCCAGTTGGAGAGCTTGGCGAGGTCCTTGCCCAGGACGTGCACCTGACCGTGGCTCGCCCGCTCCTCGCGCAGCACCAGCCGCAGGAACGTGGACTTGCCGGAGCCGGAGGAGCCGACCAGGAAGACGAACTCGCCCTTGGCGATGTCCAGGGAGACGTCTCTGAGTGCGGGACGGTTCTGCTTCGGGTAGGACTTGGAGACGTTGTCGAATCGGATCACGGGTGCACCACGGTCGCCGGGAGTAGGTGTGCGTGACCATACGCGACCGGGCGCGAGGTGTGGACCCGGCATCCGCACTTGCCCCGATATATCCCGGCTGTCGGCGGTGCGGTTCCGCGGTTGCCCGGACGGGCCGCGCCGAATGTCGGCGGAGCTGGCACAGTGGTAAGGGGAACGGACTCGGTCCCCACGCCGTTAACGAAGGGGACGAGAGGAGGAGCGCATGACATATGACCGGCTCGTGTGCGCGAACTGCGCGGCACCCGTCAGCCAGGGCCGATGCCCTGTGTGCCGGGCGAACCGGGAGCGCCTCCAGCAGGAGGGCCCCTTCGCCGGGCTGAATCCGGTGACGCTCATCGCGCTTCTGGTGGCGCTGGTGGCGGCACTGGCGTTGGTGGCTCGGACCGCGTAGCCGACGCCGCGTCCCGATCACACGTAAGGACGAAGGGCCCGGACACCTGAGGGTGTCCGGGCCCTTCGCTCGCGGGGCGCGTTACGCGCTCTGCTCCTGCTGCTTGCGCCAGCGGATGCCGGCCTCCAGGAAGCCGTCGATCTCGCCGTCGAGGACCGCCTGCGGGTTGCCGACCTCGAACTCCGTGCGCAGGTCCTTGACCATCTGGTACGGGTGCAGGACGTAGGAGCGCATCTGGTTGCCCCAGGAGCTGCCGCCGTCCTTGAGGGCGTCCATCTTGGCCTGCTCCTCCTGACGGCGGCGCTCCAGCAGCTTGGCCTGGAGCACGTTCATCGCGCTGGCCTTGTTCTGGATCTGCGAACGCTCGTTCTGGCAGGAGACGACGATGCCGGTCGGGAGGTGCGTGATGCGCACGGCCGAGTCGGTCGTGTTGACGCCCTGGCCGCCGGGGCCGGAGGCGCGGTACACGTCCACGCGCAGCTCGGTCTCGTCGATCTCGACGTGGTCGCTGGTCTCGACGACCGGGAGCACCTCGACGCCCGCGAAGGAGGTCTGGCGGCGGCCCTGGTTGTCGAAGGGCGAGATGCGCACGAGGCGGTGCGTGCCCTGCTCGACGGAAAGGGTGCCGTAGGCGTACGGGGCCTTGACGACGAAGGTGGTCGACTTGATGCCGGCCTCTTCCGCGTACGAGGTCTCGTAGATCTCGGTGGAGTAGCCGTGCCGCTCGGCCCAGCGCAGGTACATGCGCTGGAGGCGCTCGGCGAAGTCGGAGGCGTCGACGCCGCCGGCCTCGGCACGGATGTTGACCAGCGCCTCGCGTTCGGCGTACTCGCCGGAGAGAAGGGTGCGGACCTCCATCTCGTCCAGCGCCTTGCGGACGGAGACGAGCTCGACCTCGGCCTCGGCGAGGGTGTCCGCGTCGTCCATCTCCTGGGCGAGCTCGAACAGCACCGCGAGGTCGTCGATGCGGCCGCGCAGGGTCTCGGTCTTGCGCACCTCCGCCTGGAGGTGCGAAAGCTTGCTCGTGATCTTCTGGGCGGCGTCCGGGTCGTCCCACAGGGACGGCGCGGCGGCCTGCTCCTCGAGCACGGCGATATCTGCCCTCAGCTTGTCGAGGTCCAGGACGGCCTCGATCGACCCCATGGTCGAGGAGAGGGACTTCAGCTCTTCGGAAACATCGACGACTGCCACGGGTCCAGCGTAGCCGGTCCCCGGACGGCACTCTCCGGCCAGGCCGGATCAACCCGTACGGAGAGGGGTGGGTACGGGCGTACCCTCACCGTATGACCGTTCTACTCGTGAAGCGTCGCCATGTGGACCACATGCGTGTCACCACCACGAGCTGTCTGCCGCCGGACCTCGCACGAGCCTGATCCACCCCGATCCGACTTCGGTCCTGTACGCGGCCCCGCCGCCCCGGCGCCATCCCTGCCGGCGGTGCGCTCCCACCCGCTGCCCCGCCATCTCCGGGGCACAGGACCCCGTGACATCCGAAACGGAGCCGTCATGCCGTCCGCGCACCCCTCCTCCTCTACTTCTTCCGCCACGCTCTCCTCCTCGTCCTCCTCGGCGTCGCTCGCCGTCATCGACCTCTCCCGGGCGGACGACCCGGCCGAGCGGGCCGACTTCCTGAAGCAGCTGCACGCCGCCGCCCGGGACACCGGCTTCCTGTACCTGACCGGGCACGGCATAGGCGAGGCCGAAACCGCCCGGATCCTGGAGCTGACCAGGGCGTTCTTCGCGCTGCCGGAGGCGGACCGGATCTCGGTGAGCAATCTGAACTCCCCGCACTTCCGGGGCTACACCCGGATCGGGCACGAGCTGACGGGCGGCTCCTCCGACTGGCGCGACCAGCTCGACGTCGGCGCGGAGCGGCCGGCTCCGGTGCTGGGGCCGGATGACCCGGCGTACCTGTGGCTGGAGGGCCCCAACCAGTGGCCGGCGGCGCTGCCGGAGCTGCGGGGGGTGGTCCTGGACTGGCAGACGCGGCTGGCGGCGGTGGCGCACCGGCTGCTCCGGGAGCTGCTCGCCTCGATCGGCGCCCCCGCCGACTTCTTCGACGCGGCCTTCGCGGACCGCCCCCACCTGCACACGAAGCTGATCCGCTACCCCGGGTCCGCCCCGTCGGGCGCCGACCAGGGGGTGGGTGCGCACAAGGACTACGGGTTCCTGACGCTGCTCCTGCAGGACTCGGTGGGCGGGCTCCAGGTGGTCCGGGACGGCGCGTACGTCGACATCCCGCCACTGCCGGGGGCCTTCGTGGTCAACCTGGGCGAGCTGCTGGAGATCGCCACCGAGGGGTACCTGCGGGCCACCGACCACCGGGTGGTCAGCCCGCCGGGCGCGGTGGAGCGGTTCTCTGTGCCGTTCTTCTACAACCCCCGGCTGGACGCGGTCGTGGAGACCGTCCCCGGGGACTACCTGCGCGGGGCACCCGGCATCGACCAGGACGCCTCGAACCCGCTGCACGCGGAGTACGGGCGCAACGAGCTCAAGGGCTGGGTCCGCGCCCACCCGGAGGTCGCCCGGCGCTGGCACCCGGAACTCGCCACGGCGTAGCCCGCACGGCGGCCGGGCCCCGGACGGGGCCCGGCGGGGCCGGAGCGGGGCCCGGCAGGGTCCGGGGCGGGCCCAGCGGGGCGCCGGGGCGGTCCTAGCGGGGCGCCGGGGCGGAGTGCTTGCCGTCCTGCTTCGGCGGCGCGGGGTCCTCGCCGCCCGACACCGCGAGCCAGCTCCCCACTCCCACCGCGGCGGCCAGCGCCAGCGCCGACGCCGAGAGCACCAGCCGCCGCTTGCGCGCGGCCTCGGCCCGGTGCCGGGCGGAGCCCGGACGGTGGCCGCCGGCCGGACGCGGGACGCGGGCGGTGCCGAGGGCGCCGCCGGCCAGCTCGTCGGGGGCCGGCACGCGCATGGAGGTGTGGGTGTCCCGGTTGGAGTCCGTCGCGGAACCCGGTACCAGCGGGACCACGCCCCGCCGGCGTACGGGATCGGCCGCCGGTTCCTCCGAGGGCTCCGGTTCCGCTTCGGCGTCGTCCGGCTCGTCCACGTCCAGCGGCGGCATCCCGGCCAGCAGCGGCAGCAGCTCCCGCAGCCGGACGGACAGCTCCGAGGCCCGAAGCCGCGAGGCGGGGGCCTTGGCCAGGCACTGGACCATGAGCTGCCACAGCTCGTCGGGGATCCCCGGCAGCGGCACCACGGTCTCGGTCACGTGCCGGCGCAGCACCGCGCCCGGATGGCCCCCGCCGAAGGGGGTGAACCCGGCGAGCAGCTCGTACAGCACGGTGGCCAGGGCGTATATGTCGACGGCCGCCCGCGGGGGCAGGCCTTCCACTATCTCCGGCGCGAGGTAGTCCGGCGTCCCGATGATCCGGGTGGTCGGCGCGGTGGCCCGGCCCCCGGCCGCCCGCCGGGGGGAGTCGATGAGCTTGGCCACGCCGAAGTCGGTGAGCAGCGCGGGGTGGGCGCCGCCCGGCCCGAGGGGGCCCTGCATGTCGAGGAGTACGTTCTCCGGCTTGACGTCCCGGTGGACGACCCCGGCCGCGTGGGCGGCGGCGAGGGCGTCGGCGACGTCGGCGACGATGGCCACGGCCGCCTCGGGGGCGAGCCGCCGCTCGCGGTCGAGGCGCGTGCGCAGGTCCGTGCCGCGGACGAGGTCCATGACGAGGGCGAGGTCGTTGCCGTCGACGACGAGGTCGCGGACGGACACGACGTGGGGGTGCTCCAGCCCGAGCAGCGCACTGCGCTCCTGGACGAAGCGTCCGACCAGTTCCTGGTCGGAGGCGAGGTCCTCGCGCAGCAGTTTGACGGCGACGGGCCCGTCGGGCCCCTCGCCGAGCCACACCGTGCCCGCGCTGCCGCGCCCCAGGATCTGGTGCGCGGTGTACCGGCTGCCGATCTTCCGTGCCACGACTGCTCCCTCAGCGGCTGGAGTACGCGACAAAGCTACGCGGCCGAATGGGGGTTGAAGGCTCCGGATCGCGGCGACCTTCACTTCTGCGGGCGAAATCACGTCCTGGATGTCGACAAATCCACGAAGTCGGCGCTACGGGAGCCCTTCGGCCGGACCTCGGCCGGACCTCAGGGGCTGTCGGCCGGCCTCAGGGCGTGCCACCGCCGCCGCTCGCCGAGTCCCCGATCGAGGTGACGAAGTCGACGGCGTCGCTGCCCCAGCTCCACACCTGGTCCCACCAGTTCTTGCCGGTGCCGACCCATTCCTGGAGCGGGGTGAGCTCCCAGACCAGCCAGCCGCCGATGAACAGCAGCAGGATCATGACCAGGCAGCCCTTGAGGCAGCCGAGGCCGGGGATCCGGACCGGGTTGGCGCTGCGGCGGCGGGGCTCGCGCGGTTCACGGGGCTCGCGCGGGGGCCGCTGCTGCTGGGGTGCCTGCGGCCGGGCCTGTGCCTGGGGCCGCTGCTGCTGCGGAGGCGGCTGCGGCGGCTGGTACTGGGGCTGCTGCGGCTGCTGGTACTGCTGGGGCTGGTACTGCTGCTGGGGCTGCTGGTACTGCGGCTGCTGATACTGCTGCGGCTGCTGGTACTGCTGCGGCGAAGGTGCCGGGCGGTACTGAGGCTGCTGCTGCGGAGGCTGCTGCGGGTACTGCTGCTGCTGCGGCCGGGGCTGGTGCTGCGGGGGCGGCGGGGCCTGCCGCTGGGGGCGGCGGCGCAGCGGGTCCTCGCTCGGGTCGAGGTAGTGCATCTGCGTCTGCTCGTTGCGGTCCCGGGCGGCTCTCATCTGCGACTCCCACGGGTGCGGGCTGTCGGGCCGCTGCACGGGGGGCATGACGGAGGTCGGGTCCGGGGCGCCGCCGGGCGCGCCCGGGGCCCCGGCGCTGGGCAGCACGGTGGTGGCGTCGCCCCCGCCGATCGGCGGCAGCACGCTGGTCATGGCGTTCGGGTCGTACGCGTCGTACGCGCCCGGCTGCGCGGCCCCGGCCCCGGCCCCGGCGGGCAGCGCCTGCGTCGGGTCGGCGGCACCGGGCACGGTGGGGACGGGCGCGGGCGAGGGGTCGGGCACGAGCAGGGCGCCGACGCCGAGCGCGGCCTCGACCTCGTCGGGCGAGGAGTGCACGCGGATGCCGGAGGCGACCACGCGCAGGCCGCGGGCCAGGTTCTCGGCGCTGGGGCGCTCGTCGGGCTCCTTGCGCAGGCAGCGCTCGATGACGATCCACAGCGGCTCGGGCACGCTCGGGGGCCGCTGGGGCTCCTCGCTGAGGTGGCGGTGGAGCACTTCGAGCGCGGTGCCGCCGGCGAAGGGCGGGCGGCCGGTGACGAGCTCGTAGAGGAGGATGCCGGCGCCGTAGATGTCGACGGCGGAGGTCTGCGGGCGGCCCTCGGCGGACTCGGGCGCCACGTAGGCGGGGGTGCCGACGAACTCGTGGGTGCGGGTCAGGCCCGGGGAGTCGGCCAGGCGCGCGATGCCGAAGTCGGTGAGCATCGGCTTCATCTGGCCGCCGCGCTCGTCGAGCAGCACGTTGGCGGGCTTCAGGTCGCGGTGGACGACGCCGTCGGCGTGGCTGGCGGCGAGCGCGTCGGCGATCTGCGCGGTCAGCAGGCACGCGGCGACCGGGCTGAAGGGGCCGTTCTCGCGGATGTACCGGTGCAGGTCCGGGCCGTCGATCAGGTCCATGACCAGGGCCAGCAGGTCCCCCTCGACGACGAGGTCGCGGGTGCGGACGATGTTGGGGTGGGTCAGGCGCAGCAGGACGGAACGCTCGCGCAGGAAGCGCATGACGATGTCCGCGTCCTGGGCCAGCTCCTCCTTGAGGACCTTGATGGCCACGGTCTCGCCGGGCTGCCCGGCGACGGCCGCTTCCGCGCCGGCGGTCTCCCGCTGGCGGGCCCGCCAGACGGTGCCCGTCGCGCCGCGTCCGAGCGGCTCTTCGAGCAGGTACTTGCTGCCGACTGGCCGCACGTCTCGCGCTCCCCTGCTGTCGTGTGGTCGGGTCTTTCCCGGAGTGTTCCGGCTGATTCCGCTGAGTGGGTTTCCGGCCCAACTCTAGGGGGTGTCCCCGGGGAAGACGCGGGCCGACGGAGGTTGGTTGCCGCACATATGTGCGAAGGGTGAGGTATGCGGGGTATGCCGGAGGCGATTTTGCGCAGCTCCCTGTCCGTATTCGTACGGTGGGCCGGCCCACCCGTGACCGATCAAGATCAATTGTGGGCGGGTGCCGGGCGTGTCGAACGCGACAGGTGCGAGGATGCACCCGTACGGAACGGCCGGGACGGGAGCCCTGCCTTCCGGCAGACCTGACCGGACGACGCGTCCGTGCCGGGCGGGGGGTGACCGGGCAGGCATGCCCCGCCGTCCCCTGCCGGACGCACGCACCGCGCACTGCGCTCCGCGCAGAAGGGACCGCTGACGGCGATGCAGATCCGGTTGACCGTCCTTGGGCCGCGCAGCGGCCACCAGGCCGCCGCCGCGGCGGCCGGCTGTGACGTCCTCGTCACCGCGCCCGCCGGGACCGCGCTGGCCGCGGTCGCCTCCGGGCTCGCGGCGACCGTGGGCGGTCCCGACACCGGCGGCACGGTGGTGCTGTACGCCGGAGCGCGCCGGCTCGACCCGCAGCGGGCCGTCCTCGGCGAGCCGCCGCTGGTCGACGGGGCGGTGCTGACGCTGCACACCCCCGCGCCCGACGGTGACGCGCTGGCCGACGACGGACACGCCGCCCCGCAGCTGCACGTGGTGGCCGGACCCGACGCGGGCGGGGTCCACCTGCTGCACCCCGGGGCGGTCCGGATCGGACGCTCGGCGGACGCGGACGTACCGCTGGACGACCCGGACGTGTCGCGGCTGCACTGCGCGGTGACCGTACGGGCGGACGGCCGGGTGACCGTGGCCGACCTCGGCTCGACGAACGGCACCACCCTCGACGGCGCCCCCGTGGGCGCGGGGACGGTACCGCTGCCGCCGGGCGCGCTGCTGCGCGTCGGCGAGTCCACCCTGCGGCTGGCCTCCGGCTCCGGGGACGCCCGGCCCCTGACGGTGGTCCCCGACCTGGAGGGCCACCTCTCCCTCCCCTCCCCGGGCCCCTCCGGCGGCCCGGCGGGTACGGGCGCCGACGGTACGGAGCCCGGCACGGACGCCCCCTCCGCGCACGGCGGCCCCGGCCCCGACCCCGTCCTGGGGCTGCGCCCCGGCACCCCCAGGCCCGGCACGCCCGGCGCGGCGCACCCCGCCACGGGCCGCCCGGCGTCACCGGCCGCCCCCGGCGGCGGCACCGCCGCGGAACCGGACCGGCACTCCGGCGCCCCCCTGTCGCAGACGCCCGGAGACGGGACTCAGCCCGGGACGCCCGGCGCGGCCAGGCGCCGGGGGCTCGGGGCCTGGGCGCGCAGATGGGTGCGCGGGGAGGAGCCCGAGCAGGCGGCGGAGGCCGAACCGGACGCGCCGGCCAGGGCCGCGGCACCGGACACCGACGACCCGGCGGCGCTGCTGCTGGCCGCGCTCGGGCCGACGCGGCGGCTGTGGTCGCGCGGGACCGGACACCCCCGGTTCCTGGAGGCGGGGCTCGGCGCGGGCAGCCGGGTCTCGCTGCGCGAGTGCGGCTCGCTCGGGATCGCGGGGCCGCGGGACCGGCTGACCGGCGTCGCCCGGTCCGTGATCGCCCAGCTGGCCGGGCTGCACGCGCCCGCGCGGCTGGAGATCGTGCTGCTGGCGGCGGACCGCGCGTACCCCGTGCAGCAGCGGCGGCGCGACTGGGGCTGGCTGGGCTGGCTGCCCCACGTACGCCCGGCGCACGGCCAGGACTGCCGGCTGCTGCTCGCGTACGACCGGGACCAGGCGGCCGCGCGGACCGGGGAGCTGACCCGGCGGCTGGACGACAGCGCGCTCGGCACCAACTGGGCCGCCGCCGACGCGGAGTCGCTGCGCCGGGCCGCGCACGCCTACGCGGGGCCCCGCACGCTGGTGGTCGTGGACGGCGATCCGGGCGCGGGCCACCTGCGCGAGGTGACGGGCCGGCTGGCCTCGCACGGGCCGGCGGCGGGCATCCACGTACTCGTCCTCGCACAGGCCCCGGCGGCGACGCCCGCCTCCCCGGTGGCCGCGACGTACGAGGCGGCCTGTGCGAGCTCCCCGGCGTTCCGCGACTGCGGCCGGGCCGCCCTGCTGAGCGGCGACGTGGCCACGGCGGTGCGCAGCCTCCCCGTCGCGGGCGGCCGGCCGGCCGGACCCGGGGAGACGGCGGTCGCGGACGGGGTCTCCGCCGCCTGGGCGGAGCGGTTCGCCCGGGCCCTGGCGCCGCTGCGCGCGGACGCGGCGCCCGCGGAGGGCGCCGGGTACCGTCCGGCCGCCGCGAGCCTCCCGGCGACCGCGCGGCTCCTCGACGAGCTCGGCCTGGCCCGGGCCACCCCGGCGTCCCTGATGGCCCGCTGGGCGGCGGCCACCGATCAGGGCCAGGGCGTCGGCGGCCGGGTGGAGATCGTCCTCGGCGCGGGCCGGCGCGGGCCGGTCGGTGCCGAGCTGGTCCACGACGGTCCGCACCTGCTGGTGGAGGGGCCCGCCGGCAGCGGCCGGACGGAGCTGCTGCGTTCGCTGGCGGCGTCCCTGTCGGCGGCGGCCCGCCCCGACCGCCTGGGCCTGGTCCTGCTGGACGGCGCCGGCGGGGAGCGCGGCGACGGCCTCGCGCCCTGCACGGAACTCCCGCACGTGTCGGCCCACCTGGTGGCCTCGGACCCGCTGCGCATGCGGGAGTTCGCGCAAGCCCTCGGCGCCGAGCTGAAGCGCCGCCACGAACTGCTGGACGGGACGGCGTTCGCGGAGTGGCACGCGGGCCGGGAGCTGACGGGCCGGGTGGTCGCGCCCCGCCAGCCCACGCCGGGCGAGCTCCGCGGTGACCTCGATCCGCAGCGCAGCGGCACCCTGCGGCTGCGGGCCTCCGCGCCGCGCACCGAGCCGGCGGCGGGGCCGAGTCCGCTGCCCCGGCTGGTGGTGCTGGTGGACGACTTCGACGCGCTCGTCGCGCCCGCGCTGGGCAGTACGGGCCGGCCGGCCGCCGGTTCGGTGGTGCGGGCGCTGGAGGCGGTGGCCCGGGAGGGCACCCGGCTCGGGGTGCACCTGATAGCGACGAGCGCGCGCCCGGACCGTACGGCCGACACCGAGCTGGCCCGGCGCTCCACGCTGCGGGTCGAGCTGGACGCCCCGGACCAGCCGGGTCCGGGCCGCGGCGTGCTGCGGTACGCGGACGGGCGTGCGGTGCCGTTCCAGGCGGGCCGGGTCACGGGCCGGATCCCGCGCACGGCGACGCTGCGGCCGACGGTGGTCCCGGTGGAGTGGGACCGGATGGGTGATCCGCCGGCCCGCCGTCCGGTGCGCGAGCTGGGCAACGGCCCGACGGACCTGGCGCTGCTGGCCAGTGCCCTCGACCGGGCCTCCCACCTGGTGTCGGCGACCCCGGTGCTGTTCCCGCCCGCCCCCTGACGTCCCCTCCTGCCCCGCGGCGGCCCCCCGACGACCCCCTCACGCGGTATTGCGGGGCCGCGCGGGTCGGCGTAGACCTTGTGGTCCGGGACACACACGGGCATCGGGGGCACAGCCATGCGCAAGCACGGAACGAGCCGGACGACGATCGGGTGGGCGGCCCTGGCGGCCGCAGGGGCACTCGCGCTGTCGGCGTGCGGGGACGGTCCGCAGCCGGGGCCGGAGGAGCGCGGGCCGAGCGGAACGGCGTCGCCGCGGGTGGAGTTACCGAAACTGCCCGGCGAGAAGCTGGAGGTCGCCGCGGTCTGGACGGGGCCGGAGCAGGCCAACTTCACCAAGGTGCTCAAGGAGTTCGAGAAGCGCACGGGCGCGAAGGTGACCTTCGTACCGGCCCAGGACCCCATCGTCACCTTCCTCGGTACCAAGATCGCGGGCGGTCAGCCGCCGGACGTGGCGCTGCTCCCGCAGGTCGGGGCGCTGGTGTCGGCGGTCCGGAACAAGTGGGCGCAGCCGGTGGGCCCGGAGGCCGCGGCCCAGCTGGACGCGAACTACTCGGCGGGCTGGAAGAAGCTGGGCGCGGTCGACGGCACCCAGTACGGGGTGTACTACAAGGCGGCCAACAAGTCGCTGGTCTGGTACAACGCGAAGGCCTTCGAGGCGGCGGGCGTCGCGCCCCCCAAGACCTGGAAGGAGCTGATCGCGGCGGCGGACACGCTGTCCGCCTCCGGCACCCCGGCGGTCTCGGTGGCGGGCGCGGACGGCTGGACCCTGACGGACTGGTTCGAGAACGTCTACCTGTCGCAGGCCGGTCCGGAGAAGTACGACCGGCTGGCGCGGCACGAGCTGAAGTGGACGGACGACAGCGTCAAGGAAGCACTGACCACGCTCGGGCAGCTGTTCGGCCGCAAGGACTTCCTGGCGGGCGGAACGAGCGGGGCGCTGGCGACGGAGTTCCCGAAGTCGGTGACGCAGACCTTCTCCGGGGGCGACCGGCCCGCGGCGGCGATGGTCTTCGAGGGCGACTTCGTGGCGGTGAACATCGCGCAGACCGGCGAGAAGGTGGGCGAGGGCGCCAAGGTGTTCCCGTTCCCGGCGGTGGGCGCGAAGGCGCCGGTGGTGTCGGGCGGTGACGTGGCGGTGGCGCTGAAGCCGTCGAAGGGCGCGCAGGCGCTGCTGACGTTCCTGGCCTCGGCGGACGCGGCGGAGATCCAGGCCCGCGAGGGCGGTTTCGTCTCCCCGAACAAGGCCGTGGATCCGGGCGCGTACCCGAATCCGATCCAGCGGGACATCGCGAAGGCGCTGGTCGCGGCGGGCGACGACTTCCGCTTCGACATGTCGGACCAGGCTCCGGCGGCGTTCGGCGGGACGCCGGGCGCCGGGGAGTGGAAGGCGCTCCAGGACTTCCTGGCGAACCCGTCGGACGTGGCGGGCACCCAGGCGAAACTGGAGGCGGACGCGGCCAAGGCCTACGGGAACTGATCCGGTGACCGCCACGACCGGCAAAGGGCCGGCCGGGGATCCGGACGACGGGACGGCGGCGGCGCGCGCAGCGGCCGCCGCCACGGGCACGGGCACGGGCACGGGCACGGGCACGGCGAACGCGCCGGACGGCCGGTCGCCGACGGCCGGACGGACGCCAGACGGCCGGACGGCAGACGGCCGATCGCCGTCCGGCCCGTCGGCAGCCGGCCCGTCGGCAGCCGGCCGGACGCCGTCCGGACGGTCCGCGGCCGGGCGGCGGCGGCTGATCGCGGCGGCGTTCCTCCTGCCGGCGCTGGTGCTGCTGGGCGCGCTCGTCGTGCAGCCCATCGGGTACTCCCTCTACCGCAGCCTCTTCGACCGCTCCGGGGACGTGTTCGTCGGCGCGGGCAACTACCGGGAGATCCTGAGCGACCCGACCATCCGCACGGCGCTGCGCAACACCGCGCTGTGGGTGGTGCTGGCACCGACGGTGGCCACGGCGCTCGGCCTGGTCTTCGCGGTGCTCACCGAACGGGTGCGCTGGGGAACGGCGTTCAAGCTGCTCGTCTTCATGCCGATGGCGATCTCGATGCTGGCGGCGGGCATCATCTTCCGGCTCGTCTACGACCACGACCCCCACCGGGGCGTGGCCAACGCGGTCTGGGTGGGGGTGCACGACACCTTCGCGGAGTCCTCGGCCTTCCCCAAGGCCCGGCCGGGCCGGGACTCCCCGCTGGATCCCGCCGACGGGGGCGCCTTCGTGACGCGGGCGCCCGTACGGGCGGGCGTTCCGGTGCTGCTGCCGCTGGTCGGGGTGGCGCCGGAGGCCCTGCCGGCGGGGACCCGTACGGCCGCGGCGGCGCCCGCGGAGCCGGGGAAGGTCACCGGCACCGTCTGGCAGGACTTCACCCGGGGCGGGGGCGGCCGGCCGAACGCGGTCGACCCGACCGAGCGGGGTTTCTCCGGGATGCGCGTGGAGGCGGTGCGCGGCGGGCGGGTGGTGGCTTCGACGACGGCCCGCGCGGACGGCACCTTCGCCCTGCCGGCGGCGGCGGACGGGGCGCTGCTGCGGCTGCCGGGGTCCAACTTCCGGGAGGCGTACGCGGGGGTGGAGTGGCTCGGCCCGGTGCTGGTGACGCCGGCGGTGATCGGGGCGTACGTGTGGATGTGGGCCGGGTTCGCGATGGTGCTGATCGGGGCCGGGCTGGCGGCCGTACCGCGGGAGCTGCTGGAGGCGGCGCGGGTGGACGGGGCGGGTGAGTGGCAGGTGTTCCGGCGGATCACCGTGCCGCTGCTCGCGCCGGTGCTGGCGGTGGTCCTGGTGACCCTCGTCATCAACGTCATGAAGATCTTCGACCTGGTCTTCGTGATCGCGCCGGGCGCGGTCCAGGACGACGCGAACGTGCTGGCGCTGCAGCTGTACCGGACGTCGTTCGGAACGGACGCCGACCAGGGGCTGGGCAGTGCCATCGCGGTGCTGCTGCTGGTTCTGGTGGTGCCCGTGATGCTGCTGAATATCCGCAGGCTGCGGAAGGAGGGGTCCCGATGAGCACACCCACCGCCGTCGGCCGGATCGCGGCCCGCGCCGCGGCCGGCGCCACCCGCGTCTTCCTCGTCCTGGCCGCGCTCTTCTGGCTGCTGCCCACCCTCGGGCTGCTGATCTCCTCGTTCCTGTCCCCCACCGACCTCAACACGGGCGGCTGGTGGCGGGCGCTGACCGCGCCCTCGAAGCTGACGGCGACGAACTACGCCCGGCTGCTGGCCAACGACACCATCACCGGCTCGCTGCTGAACACGGTGGCCATCGCCGTTCCGGCGACCCTGCTCGTGCTCGTGCTGGGCTCGCTCGCCGGATACGCCTTCGCCTGGCTGGAGTTCCCGGGCCGGGACTGGCTCTTCCTGGTCGTCGTGGGCCTGTTGGTGGTTCCCGTACAGGTGGCGCTGATCCCGGTGTCCGAACTCTTCGGGGCCATCGGCCTGTTCGAGACCACGGCGGGGGTGGTCCTCTTCCACACCGCCTTCGGCCTGCCCTTCGCGGTGTTCCTGCTGCGCAACTTCTTCGCGGAGATCCCGCGCGAGCTGCTGGAGGCGGCGCGCCTGGACGGCGCGGGCGAACTGCGGCTGTTCGCGCGGGTGGTGCTCCCGCTGGGCGGTCCGGCGATCGCCTCGCTCGGCATCTTCCAGTTCTTGTGGGTGTGGAACGACATGCTGGTGGCGCTGGTGTTCGCGGACTCGGCGCACCCGCCCGTCACGGTGGCGCTCCAGCAGCAGGTGCGGCAGTTCGGGAACAACATCGACGTCCTGGCGCCCGGGGCCTTCCTGTCGATGGTGGTGCCGCTCGTCGTCTTCTTCGCGTTCCAGCGGCAGTTCGTGACGGGGGTGATGGCCGGAGCCGTCAAGTAGCAGCGTGATCAAGGCATTGACGTGCGGTGTTGACGCCGGGTAACCCGATTGCCACACCGTGCGTAACCCGAACGCCGCGCCCGCGGTTGCTGGGCCACATGCCCGCGCCGACCCCTGGATGTGCCGTGCCCCGGTTCAGCGTCATCGTGCCCGCGTACAAGGTTCAGGCGTACCTCCAGGAGAGCCTGGACTCGGTCCTGTCCCAGTCGTACCCGGATCTGGAGCTGATCGCGGTCGACGACGCCTCCCCGGACGCCTGCGGCGCGATCATCGACGAGTACGCGGCGCGCGACCCCCGGGTCACCGCCGTGCACCTGGCGCACAACCTCGGCCTGGGCCCGGCCCGCAACGCGGGTCTGGCCCGCGCGGGCGGCGACTACGTGCTCTTCCTCGACGGCGACGACACCCTGGCCCCCGGCGCCCTCCAGGCCATCACCGACCGGCTCAAGGCCACGGGCTCCCCCGACGTCCTGGTCTACGACTACGCCCGCTCCTTCTGGACCGGCGAACTGGTCCGCAACCGGCTCGCGCACCGCCTCCGCGAAGAGGGCCCGGCCAGCTTCCGCCTCGCCGACCGCCCCTCCCTCCTCGGCATGCTGATGGTGGTGTGGAACAAGGCGTACCGCCGCGTGTACGTGGAGCGCGAGGGCCTCTCGTTCCCGCCCGGCTTCTACGAGGACACCCCCTGGACCTATCCGGCACTGCTGGCCGCCGAGTCCCTGGCCGTCCTCGACCGGGTCTGCGTCCACTACCGCCAGCGCCGCACCGGCTCGATCCTGACCACCTCCACCCGCCGCCACCTCGACGTCTTCGACCAGTACGAGCGGGTCTTCGGCTACCTCGCCACCCGCCCGGAGCTGGAGCGCTGGCGGCCGGCCGTGCACCGGCGGATGGCCGAGCACTTCTGCGTCCTGTACGCCCACCGCGGCCGCATCCCCCACGGCGCCCGCCCCGAGTTCTTCGCGCGGGCCTCGGCCCTGCTGCGCCGCCACCGGGCCACCGGCGCGGGCTCCGGCTCCCTGCCGCCGTCCCCGTCCCGCACGGACCGGCTGCGGCACGCCCTGATGCGGCTGGGCCTGCGGCGCGCCTACCGGCTGCTGTCCGTGCTGCGCTCGGCGTCCCTGGCGGCGGGCCGGGCGGGGGCCGCGCCGGTGCGGGGGGTGCGCGAGTCCTGTCTGCGCCTGCACTACCGGATCCAGCGCCTGCTGCCGCTGCGCCCGGAACTGGCGGTGTTCTCCGCGTACTGGCACGGCGGCTACGCCTGCAACCCGGCGGCGATCGAGGCGAAGCTGCGGGAACTGGCCCCTCGGATGCGCACGGCGTGGATCTGCGACCCCCGGCACACCCCGACGCTCCCGCCCGAGACCACCCCGCTGCGGCCGGGCTCGGCCGCGTACTGGACGGCCCTGGCCCGCGCGACGTACCTCACCACGAACGTCAACTTCGACCGCGCCCTGGTCAAGCGCCCGGGGCAGATCCTGGTGCAGACCCAGCACGGCACCCCGCTCAAGCGGGTCGGCCTCGATCTCCAGGACCGTCCGGCGGCCACCCCGACCCCGGACTTCGCCGGCCTGCTGCGCGGCGCCGACCAGTGGGACTACCTGCTCTCCTCGAACCGGCACTCCACCCTGGTCTGGGAGCGGGCGGTGCCGTCCTCGTACACCACCCTCGAATACGGCTATCCGCGCAACGACGTCTTCCACCGGGCCACCCGGTCCGACGTGCTGGAGCTGCGCGAACGCCTGGGCGTCCCGCCGGGTTCCACGGCCGTCCTCTACGCCCCGACGCACCGCGACTACCGCCGCAGCCGGCCCGAGCACCTGGACTTCGAGCGGGTCCTGCGGGACCTGGGCCCGCGCTTCACGCTGCTCGCCCGCACGCACCTGACGTACGCGGGCAGGGACCGGCCGTGGGACCCGCACCCGCGGCTGATCGACGTCTCCGCCCACCCGTCGGTGGAGGAGCTCTGCCTGGCCTCGGACGCGCTGGTCACGGACTACTCGTCCCTGATGTTCGACTACGCGGTGCTGGACCGGCCGATCGTGATCCACGCGGACGACTGGGAGGCGTACGAGGCAGCCCGCGGGACCTACTTCGACCTGCGGGCGTGCCCGCCGGGGGCGGTCGCGCGCACCGAGGACGAGCTCGTGGACATCTTCGCCACCGGCCACTGGCAGGGGTCGCGCTCGGCGCAGCTGCGTTCCGCCTTCAGGTCGCGGTTCTGCTCCTTCGACGACGGGCACGCGGCGGAACGGGTGGTCCGCCGGGTCTTCCTGGGGCAGTCGGCGCCCCTCCCGGCGATCACTCCGCCGGAGGACCGCCACCCCGCCCCGCCGGCCCCGTCCCAGGCCCCGGAAGCGACGCCGGCGCACCGCTACGCGTTCTGACGCGTCCGGTCAGCCGGCCCGCAGCCCCGCCACGACCGCGCGCGCCAGGTCGTCGAGGTAGCCGGCCGGCACGGCGTCGCGCACGACCACCTGCCGCCAGTACAGCGGCCCGATCGCCAGGTCCAGCGCCCGCTCCGGGCAGGCCGTCGCGGGCAGTTCGCCCCGCTCGACGGCCTCGGCGACGATCCCCTCGGCGAGCCGGCGCTGGCCGTCGAGGAGGGCCCCGCGCACCGCGTCGGCGATCTCCGGGTTCCGGGCGGCCTCCACGAGCAGGTCGGGGATGACCGCCGAGGCCACGGGGTGGCGCAGTACGTGGGACATGACCTCCAGCAGGGCCCGCAGGTCCCCGTACAGGGACCCGGTGGCCGGCACCGGCAGGCCGTCGGCGGCGAAGGCGCCCACCAGGTCGAGCACCAGGTGGAGCTTGGACTTCCAGCGCCGGTACACGGCGGTCTTGCCGACCCCGGCGCGCCGGGCGATGCCCTCGATGGACATCCGGGCGAAGCCGACCGCCGCGAGTTCCTCGACGACCGCGGCCCGGATCGCCTCGGTCACGTCCTCGCGCAGGACGGCGGCCCCGGCGGGGGCGCGGCGGGCGGGGGCGGGGGAGGGCTCGGTGGTCATGCACAGAGCATAGCGGCGGCCACGTCACGACGATACGGTTGCGTTCCGACGTCGAGGGCCCTACGCTCCACGTAGCGACGATACGGACCCGTCCCGTCCCCAGTCTCCGCTGGGAGGCACCCCCGCCAGCGACGCCCCGCCCCCGTCGAAAGCGACTCCCCCGTGACCGTGACCACCGTTACCGCACCGCAGAGCCCCGCAGAGCTGGCGGCAGCCCACGGCCTGACCGTCAGCGGCGCCCGCCCCTCCCTGCCCCGCTACCTGGCGCAGCTCTGGGGCCGCCGCCACTTCGTGACGGCGTACGCCGGCGCCCGCATGCAGGCCACGTACAGCACGGCCAAGCTCGGCCAGGTCTGGCACCTGATGACCCCGCTGCTCAACGCGGCCGTCTACTACTTCATCTTCGGCGTCGTCATGCACGCCAGCCACGGCGTGCCGGACTACCTGCCGTTCCTGATCACCGGCGTCTTCGTCTGGGACTTCATCGGCAGCTCCGTCAACGCCGGCACCCGCGCCGTCCACGGCAACCTCGGCCTGGTCCGCGCCCTGCACTTCCCCCGCGCCAGCCTGCCCATCTCCTCCGTCGTGCAGCTCTTCCAGCAGCTGCTCGTCACCATGGGCGCCCTGGTCGTCCTGCTCCTGGCCTTCGGCCAGACCCCCGGCCCGGCCTGGCTGATCGCCCTCCCGGCGCTCTTCCTGATGGCCGTCTTCTGCGCGGGCTGCGCCATGGTCATGGCCCGCATCGGCAGCAAGAACCCGGACGTCAGCCAGCTGATGCCGTTCGTCCTGCGCACCTGGATGTACTCCTCCGGCGTGATGTGGTCCATCGACTCCATCCTCAAGACGGACCACCTGCCGCACTGGATCACCCTGCTGCTCAAGACCAACCCGGCGGCCGTCTACATCGACCTCATGCGCTTCGCGCTGATCGACAGCTTCAAGGCCGCCTCGCTGCCCCACCACGTCTGGCCGATCGCCATCGGCTGGGCCCTGCTCGCCGGCGTCGGCGGGTTCGTCTACTTCTGGAAGGCAGAGGAGGAGTACGGCCGTGGCTGACACCCTGACCCGCGACGCGACGTCCACCGACCGCACGACGGCCGGCACCCGCGTCCCGACCGTGATCGCCGACGAGGTCCACGTCATCTACAAGGTGCACGGCGCCGGCACCCGCAAGGGGGGCGCCACCGCCGCCCTCAGCCGGATCTTCTCGCGCCGGCAGGCACCCGGCGTCCGTGAGGTGCACGCCGTCAAGGGCGTCAGCTTCACCGCCTACAAGGGCGAGGCGATCGGCCTCATCGGCTCCAACGGCTCCGGCAAGTCCACCCTCCTCAAGGCCATCGCCGGACTCCAGCCCGTGGCCTCCGGGGCGGTCTACTCGCACGGCCAGCCCTCGCTGCTGGGCGTGAACGCGGCCCTGATGAACGACCTCACCGGCGAGCGCAACGTGGTCCTCGGCGGACTCGCGATGGGCATGACCCGCCGGCAGATCCGCGAGCGCTACCAGGACATCGTCGACTTCTCCGGCATCAACGAGAAGGGCGACTTCATCTCCCTGCCCATGCGCACCTACTCCTCCGGCATGGGCGCCCGGCTGCGGTTCTCCATCGCCGCCGCCAAGGACCACGACGTCCTGATGATCGACGAGGCCCTGGCCACCGGCGACGCCGCCTTCCAGCGCCGCAGCCAGGCCCGCATCGAGGAACTGCGCGCCCGCGCGGGCACCGTCTTCCTCGTCAGCCACGGCATCGGAACGGTCCGCGAGACCTGCGACCGCGCGATCTGGCTGGAATCGGGCGTCCTGCGCATGGACGGCCCCTCCAAGGAGGTATGCGACGCCTACGAGGCCTTCACCTCGCGCGGCTGACCCACCCGGCCGCCCCGCCGCGCTGCCGGCCGGGCACCCCGCCACCCCTCAGCGCGCGACGAGGGGCCCGGCCGCGGTCAGCAGCCGCGGCGGCAGGTAGGGCGACGCCACCGGAACCCGCCGGCCGCGGCGCCGGGCGTGGCAGGCCAGGGCCAGGACGCCGAGGTCGAGCACGGCACCGGTCTTCCCGGCCCGATCGGCGACCGCGTGGTGGTCGCGGTGGGCCTCCAGGGCGTCGAGCAGCGCGAGCCCGAAGCTCTCCTCGTCCCCCTCGACGAACTGGGACAGCAGCACCGACGGCGGCGGGAGGAAGCCCGTCGGCTTCTCCTTCGCGTACGCCGCCACGGCCCGCTCGGCCGCCGGGCGCGGGTCCCCACCGCTCAGGTGCGCGTGCAGCGCCTCGCAGTACCCGGCGTAGGCGGGACTGCCCGACCCGAGCCCCGGCGGGCCCGCCGCCACGAGCGGGGCCAGGTCCTCGGGCGCTCCGGAGATCAGGGCGAAGTGCGTGGCGGCCAGCCACTGGGTGAGCCCGGCCCGGTCGACCCGGTGCGCCGGGTGGGTGACGCCGTGGCCGTCGACGGTGGAGACGACCTCCGTGTCCGGTTCGGCCGGCGTCGTGCGGAACAGCGCGGCACCCAGCTGCGCGGGCCGCCGCACCCCTCGCACCTGTTCGTCCGTGGCGTCCGGCCCGCGCGAGGCGAGGATCATGAGCGGCCTCTCCTGATCATCCAGCGCACCGACCAGCTTCCGCGCGTCCGGCCGCCCGCCGTCCTCCGGGAGGTACGCCGCGCGGATGGAACGCTCCGAGTCGGCCTCGTAGCCCTCGTACAGTGCGTACGGCAGGTAGTCGATGTCGACGGGCGGCCACCAGCCGTGGTCGCGGTGACCGAGCGCGGCCAGCGCGACCGGCACCAGCGGCAGCAGGCTCCGGGGCCCGCCCGTGGGACCGGAGGTCTCGGCGTGCCGGCGCAGCAGCCGCACGAGCCCGTCCCCGTACGCCTCCTCCTGGCCCGCGGCCAGGGCGCGCAGCACGTCCAGGGCGAGGGTGTCCGGGTGCGGGCGACGAGCTCCGTCGCGGGACGGCCCGCCCCGTCCTCCCGGAAGGCCTCCCGGGCGAAGTGGAAGGCCTCGCCGTCCCGCCCCGTGCCGTCCGTGAGCACCGCGAGGCAGTAGGCGTCGAGCCAGTCCCCGGCGGTGATGTCCTCGCGGTCCCCGGCGTCGCCGCCCCGGTAGCCCATGCCGAAGTTCACGTGGCCGAGCGACACGTGGAAGGAGTCGTAGGCGTAATAGGCGGCGAACCGGACGGCGCCCGCGGCCGCTTCGGCCGCGGCCGCCAGCACGGCCCCGGCCTCCGGGGTGCCGAGGCCGGGGTCGGCCAGCGAGAGGACGCCGAGCCGGTCGAGGAACTCCTCGGAGATCATCTGCCAGTCGAAGGTGGTCATCCGGCCGGCCCGCGACATGCTGCGCGTGATGGAGCCGATCCGGTCGACGAACTCCTCCTGCGTCGCGTCCGCCGCGGCCCCGTCCACCTGGTGTCGTTCGATCCGCACTGCCCGCCCCCTGCCGTCGTGTTGGACCGAAAGGCCTATGACCTGCGACGGAACGCACGACGGGCGGCCCGGGACCGATGGTCCCGGGCCGCCCGTTCACCCACCCCCCGAAGGGGGCGTCACTCAGCTGTGCGCGCGCAGCAGCGAGCGCATGGTGCGCATCGCCACGGACAGGTTCGCCAGGTCGAAGTCGTCCGAGCCCCGGATCTCGTCCAGGGTCGTCCGGGCCCGGCCGATGATCGCCGCGTTCTTCTCCTCCCAGAGCTTGAAGCGCTCCTCGGGGGTCGAAGTGCCGTTGCCGGCCGCCAGCACGTCGGCGGTCAGCGCGGCGTGCGCCGCGAACAGGTCCTCGCGGATGGAGGCACGGGCCATCGACTGCCAGCGGTCGGACCGCGGGAGCTCGATGATCCGGTCCATCAGCTGCGTGATGTCCAGTCGGTCGGCGAGGTCGTAGTACACCTCGGCGACGTCGAGGGGGTCCACGCCGGTCCGGTCGGCGATGGCGACGATGTCCAGCGTCGGGAAGGCGGACGAGAAGCCGGCCACCTTCGCCGCGAGCTCCTCCGGCACGCCCTCGCCGGTCAGCTCGTCCAGGATCGACCCGTACCACTCCAGGTCGGCGCCGCGCACCAGCTTCGGCAGCTCCGACCACACCTGCTCGACCCGGGCCGCGAACAGCTCGATGGTCTCGGTGATCTGCAGGGGCTGCGGCCGGTTGTTGAGCAGCCAGCGCGTACCGCGCTCGACCAGGCGCCGCGAGTGCAGGCGCACCCGGGTCTGGACGTCGGCGGCGACCTTGTTGTCGAGGGCCTCGACCGCGTCCCACACATCGGCCAGGCCGAAGATCTCGCGGGCCGCGAGCTGCGCCCGGACGATCTCCTCCGTGGAGGCGCCGGTCTCTTCCTTCAGACGGTGCAGGAAGGTCGAACCGCCGGTGTTGACGGTGTCGTTGACCAGCAGGGTGGTGATGATCTCCCGGCGCAGCGCGTGGGCGTCGATCTGCTCCTGGAACCTGGAGAGCAGGGCGCCCGGGAAGTACGCGTGCAGCAGGCGGCGCAGGTACGGGTCGTCCGGCAGCTCGGTGCCGATGAGTTCGCCCGCCACCGTGATCTTGGTGTAGGCGAACAGCACGGCCAGCTCCGGCTGGGTCAGGCCCTTGCCGTTGCTCAGCAGCTCGCGGATCTGCCGGTCGGCGGGCAGGAACTCCAGCCCCCGGTCGAGCAGGCCCGCCCGCTCCAGACGGCGCATGAAGCGCTGCTGGGCGTGGAGCAGGCTGGGCGCCTGGGCGGCGCCGTTGGCGAGCGCGGTGTTCTGCGCGTAGTTGTTGCGCAGGACGAGGTGGCCCACCTCGTCGGTCATCTCGGCGAGCAGCTTGTTGCGCTGCTTGACGGTCATGTCCCCGTCCGCGACGACCGCGTTGAGCAGGATCTTGATGTTCACCTCGTGGTCGGAGGTGTCCACGCCCGCGCTGTTGTCGATGGCGTCGGTGTTGACCTTGCCGCCCTCGCCGCCGGCGCCGGTGCGGGCGAACTCGATGCGGCCGAGCTGGGTCAGGCCCAGGTTGCCGCCCTCGCCGATGACCTGGGCGCGGACGTCGGAGCCGTTGACGCGGATGGCGTCGTTGGCCTTGTCGCCGACGTCGGCGTGGGTCTCGGCGGTCGCCTTGACGTACGTGCCGATGCCGCCGTTCCACAGCAGGTCCACGGGGGCCTGGAGGATGGCCTTCATCAGGTCGGCCGGGGTCATCTTGGCGACGCCCGCCTCGATGCCCAGGGCCTCGCGGACCTGCGCGTTCAGCGGGATGGCCTTGGCGCTGCGCGGGTGGACGCCGCCGCCCGCCGACAGCAGCGCGGTGTCGTAGTCCGCCCAGGAGGAGCGCGGCAGGTCGAACAGGCGGCGGCGCTCGGCGTAGGAGGTGGCCGCGTCCGGGTTCGGGTCGAGGAAGATGTGCCGGTGGTCGAAGGCGGCGACGAGGCGGATGTGCTCGGAGAGCAGCATGCCGTTGCCGAACACGTCACCGGACATGTCGCCGACGCCGACGACCGTGAAGTCCTCGGTCTGGGTGTCGTGGCCCAGCTCGCGGAAGTGCCGCTTGACCGACTCCCAGGCACCGCGGGCGGTGATGCCCATGCCCTTGTGGTCGTAGCCGGCGCTGCCGCCGGAGGCGAAGGCGTCGCCCAGCCAGAAGCCGTAGTCCTCGGCGACCCCGTTGGCGATGTCGGAGAAGGTGGCGGTGCCCTTGTCGGCGGCGACGACGAGGTAGGTGTCGTCCTCGTCGTGGCGGACGACGCCCTGCGGGGGAACGACCTCGCCGGCGACCATGTTGTCGGTGATGTCGAGCAGCGCCGAGATGAAGATCTTGTAAGAGGCGATGCCCTCGGCGAGCCAGGCGTCGCGGTCCACCGACGGGTCGGGCAGGTTCTTGGCGACGAAGCCGCCCTTGGCGCCGACCGGGACGATGACGGTGTTCTTGACCATCTGCGCCTTGACCAGGCCGAGGACCTCCGTACGGAAGTCCTCGCGCCGGTCGGACCAGCGCAGACCGCCCCGGGCGACCTTGCCGAAGCGCAGGTGGACGCCCTCGACGCGCGGGGAGTACACCCAGATCTCGAAGGCGGGACGCGGGGCCGGCAGGTCCGGGATGGCCTGCGGGTCGAACTTCATCGACACGTAGGCGTGCTGCTCGCCCGCCTCGTCGAGCTGGAAGAAGTTCGTGCGCAGGGTGGCCTTGATGAGGGTGAGGAAGGCGCGCAGGATGCGGTCCTCGTCGAGCGAGGCGACCTGGTCCAGGGCCCCGTCCAGCTCCTCCAGCATGGCGTCGATGAGCTCGGTGCCGGCGACCTGGCGGCCGGGCGACATCCGGGCCTCGAAGAGGGAGACCAGCAGCCGGGTGGTGTGGACGTTGTTGCGGAGGGTGTCCTCCATGTAGTCCTGGCTGAAGGTGGAGCCGGCCTGGCGCAGGTACTTGGCGTACGCGCGCAGCACGACGGCCTGCCGCCAGGTCAGCCCGGCGCCGAGGACCAGGGTGTTGAAGTTGTCGTTCTCGGCCTCGCCGGTCCAGACGGCCGCGAAGGCCTCCTGGAAGCGCTCGCGGGCGTCGTCGCCGAGGTAGGAGTCGCCGTTGCCCGGGGCGAGCGGCATCCGCAGACCGAAGTCGTAGATCCACGCGCTGACCCGGTCGGTGCGGCGCAGCTCGTACGGACGCTCGTCGGTGACCTCGACGCCCAGACGCTGCAGGACGGGCAGGACGGCGGAGAGGGAGACCTGCTCGCCGGTGCGGTAGATCTTGAAGCGGCGCTCGCCGGGGCCCGCGCCGACCGGCTCGTACAGCGACAGCGCGAACTCGCGGTCGCTCGCGGAGAGCCGTTCCAGGTGGCACAGGTCGGCGACGGCCGCGCGCGGCGAGTGGTCGGCCTTGTAGCCCTCGGGGAAGGAGGTCCCGTACTTGCGCAGCAGCTCGGCGGCGCGCTCCTCGCCCAGTTCGGCGGTCAGCGCTTCGCCGAAGCCGTCGGCCCAGGAGCGGGCGGCCTCGACGAGCCGGCCCTCGATGCGCTCGACGTCGGAGTCGGTCAGCACGGGCAGCTCGGTGCCCTGCGGGACGCGGACGACGAAGTGGATGCGGGAGAGGATCGACTCGGTGTTCCAGGCGGTGAAGTCGACGCTGATGCCGTCGAGCTCCTCCCGCAGGATGTCCATCAGGCGCAGCCGCACGCCGGTGGTGAAGCGGTCGCGCGGCAGGTAGACCAGCGCGGAGTAGTAGCGGCCGTACTCGTCCTGGCGCAGGTACAGGCGCAGCCGGCGGCGTTCCTGGAGGTACAGGACGGAGGTGACGATCTCGCGGAGCTTGTCGACCGGGGTCTGGAACAGCTCGTCGCGCGGGTAGGTCTCCAGGATCTGGAGGAGGTCGCGGCCGTCGTGGCTGGAGGGGGCGAAGCCGGCGCCGTCCAGGACCTCGGTGACCTTGCGGCGGATGACCGGGACGCGGCGCACCGATTCGGTGTAGGCGGCGGAGGAGAACAGGCCGAGGAAGCGGCGCTCGCCGACCACGTTGCCGTCGGCGTCGAACTTCTTCACGCCGACGTAGTCGAGGTACGAGGGGCGGTGCACCGTGGAGCGGCTGTTGGCCTTGGTCAGCACCAGCAGGCGGTGCTCGCGGGCCTTGGCGCGGGCATCGGCCGGCAGCCGGTTGAAGGACGGGGACACCGGGTGGCCGTCCTCCTTGCCGCTGTGCAGCGGGTCGGAGCGCAGGATGCCGAGGCCGGTGCCGGGCACGGCGGCGAGGGCGTCACCGTCGACGAGGTTGTACTCGCGGTAGCCGAGGAAGGTGAAGTGGTCGTCGGAGAGCCAGCGCAGCAGCTCGCGGGCCTCTTCGAGCTCGAACTCGCGCAGGTCGGGCGCGGTGGGCTCGTTCGGCAGCTCGTCGGCGATGCGCAGCGCGGCGTCGCGCATCTTCTCCCAGTCCTCGACGGACTCGCGGACGTCGGACAGGACGCGCAGCAGATCGCCGGTGATCTGCTTGAGGTCGGCCTTGTCGGTCTCGCGGTCGATCTCGACGTGGATCCAGGACTCGACGAGGGAGTCGTGCGGGCGGGCGGTCCTGGGACCGTGGGCGTCGCAGTCGGGGCCGAGGATCTCGATCAGCTTGCCGGTGACGTCGCGGCGCACGACGACCTGCGGGTGGATCACCAGGTGGATGCCGCGGCCCTGGCGGGACAGCTCGTTGGTGACGGAGTCGACGAGGAAGGGCATGTCGTCGGTGACGACCTCGACCACGGAGTGGCTGGAGGTCCAGCCGTTCTCCTCGACCGTGGGGGTGTGCACGCGCACGTTCGCGGTGCCCTGCGGCCGGTTCTCGGCGAGCCGGTAGTGGGAGAGTGCCGCACCGAACGCGTCGACCGGGTCCCGGTCGACGAGGTCCTCGGGGGCGGTGTGCAGGTAGTAGCGCTGGAGGTAGGCGAGCGTCGATCCCCGTTCGGGACGCTCCCCTTGCTCGGACCCAGTCGGAAGTAGCCCCCCGGCCGGGCTGTTCTCAGCTACCCGTGCCGCCCGCGCGAGCAGCTCGGCCTTTGCTTCGTCCAGCTTGGTCTGCATGTCCTCTGGCTCCTGTCGCGCGCCATTGCGTGACGTAGGTGAAGGAAGGAATGACACAGCGCCGCCCTGGGGCGGTGGGTGCGTCCGGATTCTGTGTCGACGCCGGGGCGTCGGGAAAGCCGACCGGGAGGGATTCGGCCATGATCGGCTGGACGTCCCGGCGGTGGGGACCAGCGAGGGCCCGGGCACGGATGTGCGCCGGGCGCGGGCCGGGGGCGTCCGAGCCCCCGATGACTATCGCGCTGATCACGGGTCCAGGCTATCTCGCCCCACCCCCCGGTCGTCATTGACAGCATCTGTACAAATCCCGGGGGGAAACCTGGACACTCTGGCCAGCGACGTGGCCGGACCGGCCGTGCCGGTCCTTATCCGGCCAGCTCGCGGGCGGTGGCGACGGCCTCGGCCAGGGTGTCGACGACGGGCACGCCCGCGGCTTCGAGGCTGGTCCGGCTGTGCGAACCGCCCGTGTAGAGCACGGCCCGTGCGCCCACGTGGGCCGCGGCGAGCGCGTCGTCCACGGCGTCGCCGATGAGGACCGTCCGTCCGGCGGTCACTCCGGCGGGCTCCATGGCGGCCATATGGCGTACGAGGTGTCCCGCCTTGGTGGTGTGGGAGGGCCCGGTACGGCCGTCGACGCGCAGGAAGTGCCCGTCTATGCCGTGCGTGCACACCAGCGGCACGAGCTTGTCGTGGGGTGCGAGGGACAGCAGGGACTGGGTGAGTCCGTCGGCCTGCCAGGCGCGCAGCAGCTCCGGCGCGCCCTCGGCGAGGCCGGCCGCGTCGGCCGCCGCCCAGTAGTAGCGGTGGAAGGTCTCGTCCATGACGAGCCACTCCTCCTCGGTGGGCAGCCGGCCCATGAGGCGCTCGTAGAACTTCGGGACCGGTACGACGTACAGGTCCCGGTACGTCTCCAGGGTGATCGGCGCGAACCCGAACTCCGCGAAGGAGGCGTTGGTCGCGATGATGACGGCGTCGATGTCGTGCAGCAGCGTGCCGTTCCAGTCCCAGACGATGTGGGCCCCGCCGGCGCTCACGTCAGCAGCCCCGGAATCTCCTGGACGCCGAACCACAGCAGCTCGTGGTCCTCGGCACCGTCGACGGTGAAGCGGGCGTCGTCGTCCCCGGCGTCGGCGGCCGGCAGCGCCGCGGCGGCCGCGGCGACGTCCTGCGTCGCGTCGTCGGCGTCGACGTGGACGGCGGCGGCCGCCTTGAGCCGTACGGCGGCGGCGAGGGTGACCTGGCCGAGGGTGGCCTCGTCGGGGCCGGGGACCGCCGAGGCGGCCTTGTCGTCGACGTCGAGGGCGACGACGACCCGTCGGCGGGGGGCGTCCGCGTCGGCCGCCAGGAGGCGCAGGGAGGCCTCGGCGGCACGGCTGAGGGCGGCGTACTCCAGCTCCTCGATGTCGTCCGAGACGTACCACTCCCGCAGCCCGGGGGTCACCGCGTAGGCGCGGAGCGGGGCGGGCCCCAGCTCGCCCGCCTTGTGCGCCTCGGCGAGGCCGGGGAGTGTCAGGGGGACGTACACGCGCATGGCCGGCTGCTTTCGGTAGGCGGAAACGCCCTCAGGATACGACCGCCGCCCCGCGGGCCGAATCCCCCCGGGTGCGCGGGCCCCGGATCTCGATCGCCGCGCAACGCCAGCGCAGGTCCGGGCCCTGTTCCAGGCGGAAGGCCATCGCCGAGACGCGGTCACCGGTGGCGATGCGGGCGAAGGCCTCGATGACCCCCGGGCCGGGGTGGAAGCGGCCGCAGTGGCGCAGGACGGGCCGGGGGCGGCCCAGCGGGGGCCCGGTGGGGGCCAGGTCCGCCAGCTGCTCGTAGGCCGGGCCCACCGTGAGGCCCAGCAGCGAGTGGACGGGCCGCTGGCCGCTCAGCACCGCCAGGAGGCGCTCCGCGAACCAGTCGTGCGGTCCGGGCCGGCGCCGGGCCCGCGGGGTGCCGGCCGGCCGGCGCGAGTCCCGCCGGCCGGCGGGACGGCTGCGGGTCGGGCTCTTGGTGGTGTCCATGGCGGTTCCCCCGTACGGGCCGGGCCCGGCGGCGGTACCGGGCGGTCACTCTGTGTGGTGTTTCTACGGCCCCCGGCCACGCTCGGCAATCACCGCCCCGGGCCCGCGCACGGCCGCCCCCGCACCACCTATCCGGGTGACCGTGCGCCCGCGCGCGGCGGTGGTCCCGGCACGGACCCCGGGCCGGGCGCGGGGCATGGCCGGGCCGGCCTCACCCGGGGCCCCGGAACCCCTCCGGACGGACGCCCGCACCCACCCCCCGTACCCCCCGATGGGCGACTCCCCCTCACCCACCCGGCCGTACCTCCGGCAACGGCGCCGCACCCGCCACGCGACGCGGCCGGGGCCGGACACCCACAGGTGTCCGGCCCCGGCCGGTGGTGTTGCCACGAACCCCGAGCGGGGTTACTTCTTGCGCCGACGCCCGCCGGAGGCCTTCTGCGCCTTGCGCCGCTCCGCCCGCGTCATCCCGTCCCCGCCGTCACCGGCGGAGCCGTCCGCGTCGAACTCGCCCTCGACGACCCCGCCCTCGCCGTCCACCGACGGCGCGGAGAAGTGCAGCCGGTCCGGACGCTGCGGGGCGTCCAGCCCCTTGGCCCGGATCTCGGGACGTGCGGCCCCGACCGGCTCCTTCGTCATGGACGGCGCCGCGGCCTGCACCGGAACCTCCTCGACCTGCTGCTCGACCTGGACCTCCAGGTTGAACAGGTAGCCGACGGACTCCTCCTTGATGCCCTCCATCATGGCGTTGAACATGTCGAAGCCCTCGCGCTGGTACTCGACCAGCGGGTCCTTCTGGGCCATCGCCCGCAGGCCGATGCCCTCCTGGAGGTAGTCCATCTCGTACAGGTGCTCACGCCACTTGCGGTCCAGCACCGACAGCACCACGCGCCGCTCCAGCTCACGCATGACGTCGGAGCCGAGCGCCTTCTCGCGCGCCGCGTACTGCTCGTGGATGTCGTCCTTGACGGACTCGGCGATGAACTCGGCGGTGATGCCCGCGCGGTCGCCGGCGGCCTCCTCCAGCTCCTCCACCGTCACCTTGATCGGGTAGAGCTGCCGGAAGGCGCCCCACAGCCGGTCCAGGTCCCACTCCTCGGCGAAGCCCTCGACCGTCTCGGCCGCGATGTACGCGTCGATCGTGTCGTCCATGAAGAAGACGACCTGCTCGTGCAGGTCCTCGCCCTCCAGGACGCGGCGGCGCTCGCCGTAGATGACCTCGCGCTGGCTGTTGAGGACCTCGTCGTACTTCAGGACGTTCTTGCGGGTCTCGAAGTTCTGCGTCTCGACCTGCGACTGTGCCGAGGCGATGGCCCGCGTGACCATCTTGTTCTCGATCGGCACGTCGTCCGGCACGTTCGCCATCGCCATGACCCGCTCGACCATCTGCGCCTTGAACAGGCGCATCAGGTCGTCGCCCAGCGACAGGTAGAAGCGGGACTCGCCCGGGTCGCCCTGACGGCCGGAGCGGCCGCGCAGCTGGTTGTCGATACGGCGCGACTCGTGCCGCTCGGTGCCCAGCACGTACAGCCCGCCGAGCTCCTTGACCTCTTCGAACTCGGCCTTCACGGCCGCCTCTGCCCGCTTGAGCGCCTCGGGCAGGGCGTGCGCCCACTCCTCGATGTGCTCCTCCGGGTCGAGGCCGCGCTGGCGCAGCTCCGCCTCGGCGAGGTCGTCCGGGTTGCCGCCGAGCTTGATGTCGGTACCGCGGCCGGCCATGTTCGTGGCGACCGTGACCGCGCCGCGGCGGCCGGCCTGGGCGACGATCGACGCCTCGCGCTCGTGCTGCTTGGCGTTCAGCACCTCGTGCGGGATGCCCCGCTTCGACAGCTGCTGGGAGAGGTACTCGGACTTCTCGACCGACGTCGTGCCGACGAGGATCGGCTGGCCCTTCTCGTGCTTCTCCGCGATGTCGTCGACGACCGCCGCGAACTTGGCGACCTCGGTGCGGTAGATCAGGTCGGGCTGGTCCTTGCGCTGCATCGACCGGTTCGTCGGGATCGGCACGACGCCCAGCTTGTAGATCTGGTGGAACTCGGCGGCCTCGGTCATGGCCGTACCGGTCATGCCCGACAGCTTCGAGTACAGGCGGAAGAAGTTCTGCAGGGTGATCGTGGCGAGGGTCTGGTTCTCGTCCTTGATGTCCACCCCTTCCTTCGCCTCGATCGCCTGGTGCATGCCCTCGTTGTAGCGGCGGCCGGCGAGGATGCGGCCGGTGTGCTCGTCGACGATCATGACTTCGCCGTCGATGACGACGTAGTCCTTGTCGATCTTGAAGAGTTCCTTGGCCTTGATCGCGTTGTTGAGGTACCCGACGAGGGGGGTGTTCACCGACTCGTACAGGTTCTCGATGCCGAGCCAGTCCTCGACCTTCGCGACACCGGCCTCGTGGATGCCGACGGTGCGCTTCTTCTCGTCGACCTCGTAGTCGCCGGTCTCCTCGATGCCCTTGAGCGGCTGCCCGGCCTCGCCCTTGGTCAGCCGGGTGACCAGCTTGGCGAAGTCCGCGTACCACTTGGTGGCCTGGTCGGCCGGACCGGAGATGATCAGCGGGGTACGGGCCTCGTCGACGAGGATCGAGTCGACCTCGTCGACCACGGCGAAGTTGTGGCCGCGCTGCACCAGCTCGTCCTGCGACCACGCCATGTTGTCGCGCAGGTAGTCGAAGCCGAACTCGTTGTTCGTGCCGTACGTGATGTCGCTGCTGTACTGCTCCCGGCGCTGGGCCGGGGACATGTTCGCCAGGATGCAGCCGATCGACAGGCCCAGGAACTTGTGGACCCGGCCCATCATCTCGGAGTCGCGCTCGGCGAGGTAGTCGTTCACCGTGATCAGGTGGACGCCCTTGCCGGACAGCGCGTTCAGGTACGCCGGCAGCGTGCCGACGAGGGTCTTGCCCTCACCGGTCTTCATCTCGGCGACGTAGCCGAGGTGCAGCGCGGCGCCACCCATGATCTGGACGTCGTAGTGCCGCTGGCCGAGCACTCGCTTCGCGGCCTCGCGAACGGTCGCGAAGGCCTCGGGCAGCAGGTCGTCCAGGCTCTCGCCGTCCTGGTAGCGCTGCTTGTACTCGTCCGTGAGCGCACGCAACTCGGCGTCGGAGAGGTTGACGAAGTCCTCTTCGATGGAGTTGACCTGGTCCGCGATGCGGTGCAGTTTGCGCAGGATCTTGCCTTCGCCTGCACGCATGAGCTTGTTGAAGACGGACACCGAGGTTTGTCTCCTTGCCGGTCGGGCCTGGGCACTGTTCGTAACCGGGCACGGCAGGTGGGCCCCACCGCAACGGCCATCGTAAGCGAGGACGTGGTCGCGCCGGGAGGTCCGCCGTGTCCGCAGGGCACGGGTGCCCGGAATGAGAACGTGTGGACCGGGCCGAAGGTGCCGGGCCGGACGAAAACTGCTCGCCCGCCGTCCCCCCGGACGGCCACAATCCGTCCATGGAACCCACGACGCTGCGCACGACCCGCCTGGACCTGCGGCCCTTCGCCCCGTCGGACGAGGACGAGGTGTACGCCGCCGCCCAGGACCCGGACATCCAACGCTGGACCATGGTCCCCTCCCCCTACGAACGCGCGCACGCGAAGACCTTCGTGAACGAGCTGGTACCCACCGGCTGGCGCGAGGAGACGGGCTTCCCCTTCGCGGTCCGCCTCGGCGCCGGCGGCCCGCTGGTCGCGGCCGTCGGCGTCTACGTGCACACGGCGTTCGGGGAGAAGTCGTACGAGGTCGGCTACTGGGCGACCCGGGAGCACCGCGGCAACGGCTACATGGCCGAGGCCCTGGACGGCGTCGCCCGCTGGGCCTTCACCGAGCTCGGCGCCGTACGGCTGGAATGGCGCGCCGAGGTCGGCAACGAGGGCTCCCGGGCCGTCGCCGAGAAGGCCGGCTTCCGCTTCGAGGGCACCCTGCGGGCCGCCCTGCTGCGCAACGGCACCGCCCGCGACTGCTGGATCGGCGCCGTGCTCCCCTCCGACCTCGGCCTGACCCCCGCGCTGCCGCACCTCCCCGACCGGCAGCCCTGACCCGTTGTCGGTGGGGCCGCCTAGGCTGCCCACCATGACCAGCAGCCCCGCCGGCGCGCCGCAGCCGTCCGTGTCCCTGTCCGCCGACGAGGCCCGCCGCATCGCCCTGCGCGCGCAGGGCTTCCTCGGCGCGCCCGACCGCCGGGGAGGGGTCCGCGGAGTGCTGCGCCACCTGGGCGCCGTACAGCTGGACACGATCTCGGTGCTGGCCCGCTCGCACGAGCTGATCCCGTACGCGCGCCTCGGCGCGGTCGGCCGGGACACCGTGGAGAAGGCCTACTGGAGCGACAACCACGCCTTCGAGTACTGGTCGCACGCGGCGTGCATCCTGCCGATCGAGGAGTGGCCGCACTTCGCGTTCCGCCGCCGGGTCAAGCGGGCGCACGGCTACCGCTGGCACAGGATGAAGGACCGGGAGGGTTCCTGCGCCCTGGTCCTGGACCGGCTGAAGGCGGACGGCCCGCTCACCTCCACCGAGCTGGGCGGCGCGAAGAACGGCGGCCCCTGGTGGGACTGGTCCGAAACCAAGATCGCGGTGGAGTGGCTGCTCGACACCGGTGACGTGGTCTGCTCGGAGCGGCGCGGCTGGAAGCGGGTCTACGACCTCGCCGAGCGGGTCGTCCCGGACGCCCTGCTCCACGACGACCTGGACGACCACGAGTGCCTGCGCCGGCTCGTGGCCCTGGCCGGGCGGTCCCTGGGCGTCGGCACCCGCGCCGACATCGCCGACTACCACCGCCTCAAGGGCGAGCAGTTCGACGCGGTGGTGGCGGATTCCGGGCTGGTCCCGGTGGCGGTGGAGGGCTGGGCCAAGCCCGCCTGGGCCGATCCGGCCGCCCTGGCCGCGGCCCCCGCGGGCCGCCACCGCACCACCCTGCTGTCCCCGTTCGACTCGCTCGTGTGGGACCGCCCCCGCACCGAGCGGATCTTCGGCTTCACGCACAAGCTGGAGGCCTACGTCCCCAAACCGCAGCGGATCCACGGCTACTTCGCGATGCCGCTGCTGGCCGGGGGCCGGCTCCGGGGCCGGGTGGACCCGGGCCGCGAGGGCGCCACGCTGGTGGCCCGCCAGCTCTCGCTGACGACCCCGAAGGCGGCGCCCGCGATGGCCCGCGCCCTGCGGGAGGCTGCGGAGTGGGTCGGCTGCGACGCGGTCCGCGTCGAACGCGCCTCCTCGCCCGCGGAGGCCGCAGCGGTCACGGCGGAGCTGGACGCGCTCTAGGGCCGGAACCCCGGCCCGCGGCTAGCGGATCTCCAGGATCTTCTCGCGCATCGCGTAGACGACCGCTTCCATCCGCGAGTGCAGCTGCAGCTTCTCCAGGATGTTGCGCACGTGGTTCTTGACGGTGTTCTCGGAGATGAACAGCTGCTTGGCGATGTCCCGGTTGTTCATCCCCGTGGCCACCAGCTTCAGCACCTCCAGCTCGCGGTCCGTCAGCCGCGGCGCGGGCACCAGTCTGCGCTCGTCGGTGCGCTGGATCATCGACTTGAACTCGGTCAGCAGCTTCGACGCCATCGAGGGGCTGATCTGCGACTGCCCGTCCGCCACGGCGCGGATCGCCGTGGCGACCTCGTCCGTGGAGATCTCCTTCAGCAGGTAGCCCGTCGCGCCGGCCTTGATCGCGTCGTAGAGGTCCGCCTCCTCGTCGCTGATCGTCAGCATGATGATCTTCGCGGAGGGGGCCACCTCCTTGATCGAGGTGCACGCCTCGATCCCGCCCCTGCGCGGCATCCGCACGTCCATCAGCACGATGTCCGGCAGCAGGTCGGCGGCCTTGTCCACCGCCTCCGCCCCGTCCCCGGCCTCGCCGACGACCTGGATGTCCTCCTCCTGCGCGAGGACGATCTCCAGGCCGCGCCGGAAGAGGGCGTGGTCGTCGACCACGAGCACCCGGATGGGCTCCCCGGCCGGATCCGCCGCCGGGTCCGCCGGGTCCGCCGCACGACAGCCCGCGCCGTCGTCACCGCGTACCGGCCCGAAGGTGTCCGCCATCGTTCCTCCCCCTGCATGTGCTCAGCCGCTGGGCCAATCCGGCGGGAGCGGCCGCCGGTTGACTGCCCGCCATGATTCCATGCCCGGATGACCGGAAGGGGGTCCACGGGAGCCCGTCTGGCTCATACACGCCACTACCGGCCACCAGCCGATGACTACCGGCCACCGCACTCACACAGGTGCCCCTGCGGATCGCCGGGGCGTTCCGCAGGGGCAACGGATGAATGATCAGCCGCCCAGCGCGCCGCCCGCGCCCGCAGCCGGTTCGTCCGAGCTGGAGGCCCCGTCGGCGTTCAGGTGGACGACGCCGTAGTCGTAGGCGTGACGGCGGTAGACGACGCTGGGCATCTTGGTCTCGGAGTCGACGAACAGATAGAAGTCGTGTCCGACCAGTTCCATTTCGAACAGGGCCTGGTCGAGCGACATGGGGCCGGCCGAGTGGGTCTTCTCGCGGACGATGAGCGGGCCTTCGCCCTGCACTTCCAGGGAACCGATCCGGGTGGTCGGGATCCCGTCCGCCTTCTCCTCACCGACCGGCTCGCCGTTGCCGTTGAGCGTGGCGACGCCCGGCACCGTGTCGACGACCTCGGCCGCCGAAAGCCGTCCGTTGCCACGGCGGGTGAACCGCTTGTCGTGCTGCTTGCGCAGCCGGGCCTCCAGCTTGTCCTGGGCGAGGTCGAGCGCCGCGTACGGGTCGGCGGCGGCGGCCTCGGCCCGGATCACCGGGCCCCGCGAACGCAGGGTGATCTCCACGCGGTCGGAACGGTCGGCCTGGCGCGGGTTGTGCTCCTTGGACACCTCGACGTCCAAGCTGATCACCTTGGCGTCGAGCTTCTGGATCCGCTCCGGATTCAGCTTCTCGGCCACGTGCTTGCGGAACCGCTCGGGCACCTCGGTCTTGCGGCCCTTGACGACGATGTCCACGCAGAACTCCGTTCCCGGAGAGCCCCGCCGACAGTGGCGAAGCGCTCCCTTTCGCACCAGGCCCCGGTGAACACCGGAGCCTCGGACTTGGCGACTTTCACCTCCTCCTCCCCCATCGGCAAGATCCACATCCCACCGACTCGGGAGTAGAGAGAAACCCCCTGAACAGGCACTGACACAAGGTTGGCAATAAAACGGGCGGACTGGTGCTCCGGTACCCGGTGCCCAAGGATCGCCAGTTCCTCACAACCGAACATATCCCTCAAAGCCGGTTGTCGGCACCCGCTACCGGAACGTACCTCCGTTCAGGTGGCCGTTCCCTCTTACTACCTGCAACGATGCGCATTCCCCGGCAGTTCCAAATCTATTCACAAGATTTTTGCTCTGTACGAGTTGCCGACCGGATCCGCACGAAGGAGTCCGCCGGCGCCGCGACCACGGCCGCCTCCGTCACTCCCAGACCCGCCGCCCGCAGCGCCCGCGCGGCCTCGGCGAGCGTGGCCCCGGTGGTGATCACGTCGTCGACCAGGACGATCCGCGCCCCGGCCGTCACCCGGGCCCCGCCGCGGCACACCTCCAGGGCCCCCGCCAGGTTCTCCAGCCGCTCCCGCGCCCCCAGGCCCGCCTGGTCCGCGACCCGTCGGCGCAGCCGCAGTACGGGCGCCACGCGGGCGGCCGCACCCGCCCGGCGCAACCGCCCCGACGCGGCCAGGGCGATCCGCCGCGCCGGATCGTGCCCGCGCGCCCGCACGGCCCGCCGCGCCGAGGGCACCGGCACCAGCACCAGCTCTCCCGCCCCGGACCCGCCCGCCGGGTCCCGGGACCCGTCCGGGGACCCGCCAAGCGGCCCGCGGCCCCGGAGCACCGCCGCCGCCAGGGCCGCGCCCAGGGGGCCCGCCAGGGGCAGCGCCCCGCGTTCCTTGTGGGCCAGCAGGACTGCCCGTACGGCCCCCTCGTACCGCGCCCCCGCGTGCACACCGGGCAGCCCGATCGGGCCCGCCCGCCGCGCCGCGGGACGCACCGGCCCCGCGCCGGCCCCGCTCAGCGCGTCCCGGCAGCGCGGGCACAGCACGGCCCGTGCCGCCCCGCAGCCCGCGCAGTCACCCGGCAGCACCAGCCCGGCCAGCTCCTGCCACCACCCCCGCATGCCTCCACCCCCGCATGCCACCACCCTGCCCGGCGCCCACCGACCGCGCGACCCCTGTGGACAACCGCCCGGCGTGGCCGCGGACCGGCCGGCCCCGGGGCTCAGCCCGGGTAGACCGGGGCCTTTCCGCCCGCCGCCACCGTGCGCCACTGCGCCCCCGGCGGCAGCCACACGATCCCGTCCTCGCCGGAGAAGGCCACCACCGGCTTCGAGTCGTCGTCGGCCGCCGCGATCGCGGTCAGCCCGGTGGCCCCGGGCAGGCCCGCGGCCACCATCGAGCCGTCGGCCAGCATGTAACGGGCCTGGTCGACCCCGCCGCTCTCACGGCCCACCACCAGCAGCCGGCCCCGCGGCGCCCAGCTCATCGCCGTGACCTCCGCCATCTGCGGGGCCGCGGGCCGCAGCTCCCGCACCGACAGCGGCGAGGTGTCCCCCTTGCCCTCGGGCCGCTCGATCCGTCCGATGTACAGGTTCTTGCGCCCGCCCTCCTTCTCGACGAGCAGCGCGATGCGCACCCCGTCCGAGGAGGCCTTCAGCGCGCTGATCCGCCCGCCGTCCAGCCCGGCGACGTCCACCTTCTGCGGGGTCCCGGTCCCGCCCGGGATCCGGTACAGGCCCTGGGTCTGCGGGTCGAGGTCCGCGATCCACAGGTCGCCCTGGGCGTCCCAGCTGGGCGGGGTCAGCTTGCCGGTCTTGCTGGTCAGCAGCGGCTGCGGCATCTGCCCGGCCGTCGTCAGCGTCACGACGTACAGCCCGTGCCCGTCGTCGGAGACGACCGCGGCCCGCTTCTCGTCGTACGCGATCGCCGCCGACCCCACCTTGAACGCGGCGGCCGTCGCCAGCGGCCCCGGCGCCACCTCCGGCTTGTCCTGCTGCTGCTCGTCGGCGTTGGCGTTGAGGACCATCCGGACCAGCTTGGAGTCCTTGTCCACGTAGTACTGGTGCTCCGGCGGCGCCGGCCGGCCGGCGATGGACGCGGCGGCCACGCCCGTCACCCAGCACAGCGAGGACTTGCCGTCGGAGCGCAGCAGTTCGACCCGGTCGAGCCGGGAGGCCGTCAGGTCCCGCACCGTGTACAGGAGTTGAGTGGCCATCTTCTGGCACTGCGGCTGCCCGACGTTGCTGCCCTTCTCGTTGAGCGGCACGCGCAGGGTGTTCTGGCCGTCGTAGGAAAGGGACTTGGTGCCTTCGCGCAGCGCCGTACCGCTGGGGAAGGCGGTGGAGACGACCGGGCCGAGCCACTTCGAGGGCCCGTCCAGCAGCGACTGCACGGTCTGCGTGGTCGGGTCCATCCGGGAGTCGGGATCACTGCGCTGGCGCACGTACACCGGATCGGCGACGAGCCTGCCGCCCGCGAAGTAGTACTTGTTCACCGGCTTGTAGATGCGCTGGAAGTCGGACTCGCTGAGCACCAGGCTGCTGGGCGGCGTCGAGATCCGCCACTGCTTGTTGACCTGGACCAGCTGCAGGAACTCCTCGTAGCGCTTGCCGCCGGTCTCCGGCTGGTACGCGCTGCGCTCGTCGACGGTCGCCAGCTTCTTGCCGGTGACCTTCCAGCGGGGCGAATCGGGGTCCTTCTCGCCCTCGACGCGCACCCGGTCGAGGCCGGCCGAGAGCACGGTGACGGCCGAGCCCGGCCGCCAGTCCTTCGCGGCGTCCTCGGTGAGGTACTTGCGGGCGGTGGCCAGCTGGGGGTCGTCGCTGGTCATGGCCTCCAGGAAGCCGTCGACGATGTCGGCGGGACTGGCCTTGTCGGCCGGCGGCGCGCCGAAGACCCGTACCTGGGAGTCGACGCCCTGCGAGGCATCCACCCGGCGGATCTCGCCGTGGTCGGGCATGGAGGCGCAGCCCGCCAGCAGCAGCCCGAAGGTACCGAGGACGGCGGCGGCCCGCACGCCCGCGGAACCCGCGCGCCGCACGCCCCGCACCCGGTCCCCGGGCTCGGCGCGCCCCGCACCCCGTACGTACGCCGACGCGCGCTCAGCGTCCTCCACCGGATCCATCCTCCTGTGCTGCTCCATGGTCGGCGGGCCGGGACACGACCCGGGCGCCGTTGCCGGGCAGCGCCGTCGGGTCGGCGGGCACCGGCTGGGCGGTGGTGACGGCCGGCCGCGGCGGGATCGGCGAACGGCCGTCCCGCTCGCCGGCCGCGCCGGTACGGGCGCCCGGCCCGCCGGACCCGTTGCCGCGCCCCGCGGCTTCGGCCACGGCCCGCGCCCGGTTGCCCCGGGAGTCCTCGGGCTCCAACGGGATCGGCGAACCGCGCAGCGGTTCGTCGGCGGTGCGCGGCAGGGTGAGGCGGAACTGCGAGCCGCCGCCGGGCTCGCCCCAGGCCTGGAGCCAGCCGCCGTGCAGCCGGGCGTCCTCGACGGCGATGGACAGGCCAAGGCCCGTACCGCCGGTCGTGCGCGCCCGCGCCGGGTCGGCGCGCCAGAACCGGTTGAAGACACGGGTGGCCTCGCCGGGCTTGAGCCCGACGCCGTAGTCGCGGACGGCCACCGCCACGGCCCCGCCCGCCGAGGCGAGCCGGACGATCACGTCACGGCCCTCGCCGTGCTCGACGGCGTTGACGACCAGGTTGCGCAGCACCCGCTCCACCCGCCGCGCGTCGGCCTCGGCTATCACCGGCTGGGTGTCGCCGAGGACCCGGATCCGGGTCCCCTTGTGCTCGGCCAGCGGCTCGGCGCCGTCGATGACCCGGCGCACGACGTCCCGCAGGTCGATGGGCTCCGCCTCCAGCGCGGCCGCTCCCGCGTCGAACCGGCTGATCTCCAGCAGGTCGGCGAGGAGGGACTCGAAGCGGTCGAGCTGCCCCGCGAGGAGCTCCGCGGACCGGGCGGTGACCGGGTCGAAGTCGGCGCGGGCGTCGTGGATCACGTCGGCGGCCATCCGGACCGTCGTCAGCGGGGTGCGCAGCTCGTGGGAGACGTCGGAGACGAAGCGGCGCTGCAGCCGGGACAGGTCCTCCAGCTGCTGGATCTTGTTCTGGAGGTTCTGGGCCATCTTGTTGAAGGCTTCGCCCAGACGGGCGATGTCGTCCTCGCCGGTGACCTTCATCCGCTCCTGGAGCCGCCCGGCCGAGAGCCGCTCGGCGATCCCGGCGGCCATCCGGACGGGGGTCACGACCTGGCGTACGACGAGCCAGGCGATGGCGCCGAGCAGCACGACCACGAACACGCCGGCGGTGGCGATGGTGACCTTGACCAGGTTGAGGGATTCCTCCTCCTGGGTGAGCGGGAACAGGTAGTACAGGTCGTACGGGTCCCCGTTGATGTCGGTCAGCCGCTTGCCGACGACCAGGGCCGGCTCCGGCGCCTTGTCCCCGCTGCCCGCGGTGTACCGGATCTGCCAGAAGGTCTTGAAGGTGCCGGTGCCGTGGTTGACGGACCTGCGCAGCGCCGACGGGACGCTCGCGGTCGGGTCCACGTTGCCGGAGGCGCGGGCACCCTTGACGCCCTGCGCGCCGGCCGCCTGCTCACCGGTGCCCGCACCGAGCGCGACCACCTCGAAGGCGGTCTGACCGCCACTGGCGAGCTGCTTGACCAGCGCGTTCATCCAGGTGCTGGCGTCCTGTCCGACCTTGTTGTCGGTGGTGTCGGCCCCGTCGGCCACGGACGGCGTGTTGGCCTTCTCCTGCGCGACCGCGAAGCCGCCCGCGGCCTGGCTCTGCGCGGCCTCCTCCTTGGCGTCCAGGAGACCCTTGCTGACCTGCGCGATGACCACGAAGCCCAGCGCCAGGACCACGGCGAGCGACATCAGCAGCGTCGCCGCGACGACCCTCAGCTGGATGTTGCGGCGCCACAGGCGGACAGCCGGAAGCAGCGGCCGGCGGACGAGACGTCCGAACAACCGCAACAGGGGGCCGCCGGGCGCTCCCTCCTGGAGCAGCCGGCCGCCCCTCAGGACTCCCCGTCGGGGGCCGCCCCGGGGCGTGCCGGGCTGCACGTCAGCTCGGTCCGGCCTTGTAGCCCACACCGCGGACCGTCACGACGATCTCGGGGCGCTCCGGATCCTTCTCGACCTTGGAGCGCAGCCGCTGTACGTGCACGTTGACCAGGCGGGTGTCCGCCGCGTGCCGGTAGCCCCAGACCTGCTCCAGCAGCACCTCGCGGGTGAACACCTGCCAGGGCTTGCGCGCGAGGGCGACCAGCAGGTCGAACTCCAGCGGGGTCAGGGCGATCGAGGTGCCGTCGCGCTTGACCGAGTGCCCGGCAACGTCGATGACCAGGTCACCGATGACCAGCTGCTCGGGCGCGGGCTCCTCCGACCGGCGCAGGCGCGCCCGGATACGGGCGACCAGCTCCTTCGGCTTGAACGGCTTGACGATGTAGTCGTCGGCCCCGGACTCCAGGCCCACCACCACGTCCACCGTGTCGCTCTTCGCCGTGAGCATGACGATCGGCACACCCGATTCGGCGCGGATCAGCCTGCAGACCTCTATGCCGTCCCGTCCGGGCAGCATGAGGTCGAGCAGCACCAGATCCGGCTTCGCCTCCCGGAAGGCAGCCAGCGCCTTGTCGCCGTCCGCTACGAACGACGGCTCAAAACCTTCTCCACGCAGCACAATGCCGAGCATCTCGGCCAGCGCGGTGTCGTCGTCGACGACAAGGACTCGTCCCTTCATGCTTGACATCATCCCATTAGCTAATCGTTACCTGGCGGTGAGCTGTCCCACAGCCAAAAGGGCTGGAAATCGCCCCTCGGACCTGCGTGGTGATCAGGACGACCAGTCTGCCCCGGATCCACGCGACAATTGAAGGGCGAGCGGCCCGGGAACCCGGGGGTACGGCCGGTTCGTTCCGTGGTCCCCGTGGCACGATGGCAGCCGACCAGCGCGCCGGCCGCGGCAGGTGCACGTGAAGGAGCGACGATGAACGACTCTCCGGGCTGGGCCACGCCCGGATCCCCGTCCGACGGCCAGGGCCCCGAAGGCGACCGGCCCGCCGCGCCGCCCGCCGCCGACGGCAAGTGGTCCGCCACCCAGCCGCCGCCCGGCCAGTGGTCGAGCCCGGCCGAGGGCGTGACCCCGCCCGCGGCCCCGGCGCCTCAGCAGCAGACCGGGTGGGGATCGTACGACTCCGGACCGCAGCAGCAGCCGGGCACGCCCCACGGCTCCCCGTACGCCCACCCCGGCGGCTGGGGCGGCCCGCCGCCCGCCGCCAAGCCCGGCGTCATCCCGCTGCGCCCCCTGGGCCTCGGCGAGATCCTCGACGGCGCCGTGAGCACCCTGCGCGGCCACTGGCGCCCCGTCCTCTCCGTCAGCCTGGTCGTCGCCGCCCTGACCCAGATCGCGCTGCTCTTCGTCCAGCGCGCCACCATGGGCAGCGCCGTGATCACCACCGACCCGACGCCGAGCGCCGCCGAGACGAGCAAGCTCCTCGGCGACACCGCGCTCCTGTACGGCGCCGAGTACTACCTGGAGATCCTCGGGCTGTTCCTGGTCACCGCCCTGCTCGCGCCCGTCGTCAGCCACGCCGTCCTCGGCCGGCCCTCCACGCTCTCCGCCACCCTGCGGGCCGTCCGCCCGCTGGCCCCGCGCCTGGCCGGCCTCATCGCCCTCCTGCTGCTGGGCGCCCTCGCCGCCGCCGTCCTGCCGGTGCTCCCCGGCATCCTCGCGGGCAGCGCCCCGCTGGCGGTCCTGGGCGTCCCCGTCTCCATGGTGCTCCTGGCCTGGTTCTACGTGACCTTCGTGCTGGCGCCGCCCGCGCTGATGCTGGAACGCGGCTCGGTCACCGACGCCCTCAAGCGCTCCGCCAAGCTGGTCCGCGGCTCGTGGTGGCGGATCTTCGGCATCAGCCTGCTGACCTGGCTGCTCCGGGGGATCACCTCGGCGATCATCGTCATGCCGTTCGCGGCCGTCGCCCTGTTCCTGGCCCCCGGCGGCCTCGGCTCCCTGCTCGACGGCTCCGCCACCACGGGCTGGACCTTCCTGATCATCGCCGCGATCGGATCGGTCGTCGGCGCCACCGTCACCCTGCCGATGCAGACGGGTGTCACCACCCTCCTCTACGTCGACCAGCGCATCCGCCGCGAGGCCCTGGACCTGGAACTCGCCCGGGCCGCCGGCCAGGACGGCGGCGGACCGGTCACCGGAGGCTGACGCCCTGATGAGCATGGGGGGACTCATCGTCACGGGCGCGGCGGCCCTGCTGCCGCGCGCCGAGACACCACCACTGACGACATCGCGCGAGGCTGCCCGCGAGGCGGCCGAACACGAGCTGTCCAAGCCCATGTACCACCAGGACGACCCGGGGCTCCTCCAGCGCGCCCTGGACCGCTTCTGGGAGTGGATAGGCGAGTTCCTCGACCGCGCCTCCGGAGCCACTCCGGGCGGCGGACTCGGCCTCCTCGCCATCGTCCTGCTCGTCGTCCTGGCCGTCGGCGCCCTGTGGTGGCGCCTGGGCACCCCCCGCCGCACCGCCACCGCCGCCGACACCCTCGGCGACGACGGCCCGCGCACCGCCGACGACCACCGCGCGGCCGCCGAGGCCCACGCCGCCGCCGGCCGCTGGACCGAGGCCGTCCAGGAACGCATGCGCGCCCTCGTCCGCTCCCTGGAGGAACGCACCCTCCTCGACCCCCGCCCCGGCCGCACCGCCGACGAGGCCGCCGCCGAAGCCGCTGCGTCCCTCCCCGGCCACGCCGCGGACCTGCGCGCCGCGGCCCGCGCCTTCGACGACGTCACCTACGGCGGCCGCTCCGGCGACCCCGGCACCTACGCCCGCCTGCGCGACCTCGACCTCACCCTGACCCGCACGAAGCCCCTCCTGACGGGCCCCACCCCATGACGCCCACCCCACCCGACCGCACCGACACCACGGCCGCCCCCGCCGGCCCCACCACCGGTCCCGACGCCGGTCCCATCGCGGGCGGTACCACCGGCAGCACCACCGGCGGCACCACAGGCGCCACCTCCACCGCCCTCACCCGCGCCCAGCTCTGGACCCGGGCCCGCGGCTTCCTCCTCGCGGCCGGCATCCTGCTCACCGCCGCCGTCGCCCTCGCCGGCCTCCAGGCGGGCGACCACCACGGCCGGCTCGACCCGCGCTCCGCCGACCCCGACGGCAGCCGTGCCCTCGCCCAGCTCCTCAAGGAACGCGGCGTCACCACCCGGGTGGTCACCAACGCCGCGGAGGCCGCGGCGGCAGCCGGCCCCGGCACCACCCTCCTCGTCGCCGACCCCGACCTGCTCGGCGAGCCCCAGCGCCGCGCCATCCGCTCGGCCATCGACCTCTCCGGCGGCCGCACCGTCCTCGTCGCCCCCGGCAGCACCGCCCTCCCCGAGCTGGCCCCCGCCGCCCGCACCAAGGGCTTCGCCCACCAGCGCGACCTCGACCCGGGCCACCCCGCCTGCGCCCTCCCCGCCGCCACCGCCGGCCGGGCCGGCACCGGCGACGGCCTCCGCTACACCACCGACCTCCCCGGGGCCACCGCCTGCTACCCCAGCGACGGACACCCCACCCTGCTCGTGCTCCCCAGCACCACCAAGGGCGGCGACACCGTCCTCCTCGGCTCCGAGACCTTCCTGCTCAACAAGCGCCTCGCCGACGAGGGCAACGCCTCCCTCGCCCTCCAGCTCCTCGGCTCCCGCCCGGAACTCGTCTGGTACCTGCCCACCCCCGCGGACATGTCCGCCGACCCCGGCACCGGCGCCGAGGACACCTCCCTCCTCGGCCTCGTCCCGGCCGGCTGGACCTGGGCCCTGCTCCAGCTGTTCGCCGCCGCGGCCCTCGCCGCCCTGTGGCGGGCCCGCAGGCTCGGACCCCTCGTCACCGAGAACCTTCCGGTCGCGATCCGCGCCTCCGAGGCCACCGAAGGCCGCGCCCGCCTCTACCGCAGGGCCGACGCCCGCGACCGCGCCGCGACCGTACTGCGCGCCGCCGCCCGCGAACGCCTCGCCCCCCTGGTCGGCGTACCGGCCCCGCAGGCCCACGACCCCGCGACCCTGGTCCCCGCCGTATCGGCCCGCCTCACCGCCGACGGACGCCCGAACGACCCGGCCGCCCTCCTCTTCGGTACCACCCCCGCCGACGACGCGGCACTCGTCGCGCTCGCCGACCACCTCGACGCCCTCGAAAGAGAGGTCCGCACCTCATGACGGCCACCACGGACAGCGCCCGTTCCTCCCTGGAAGCGCTCCGCACCGAGATCGCCAAGGCCGTGGTCGGCCAGGACTCCGCCGTCACCGGTCTCGTCGTCGCACTCCTGTGCCGGGGCCACGTCCTCCTCGAAGGCGTCCCCGGCGTCGCCAAGACCCTCCTGGTCCGCGCCCTCGCCGCCTCCCTCGAACTCGACACCAAGCGCGTCCAGTTCACCCCCGACCTGATGCCGGCCGATGTCACCGGCTCCCTCGTCTACGACGCCCGGACCGCCGAGTTCTCCTTCCAGGACGGCCCGGTCTTCACCAACCTCCTGCTCGCCGACGAGATCAACCGCACACCCCCCAAGACGCAGTCCTCGCTCCTCGAAGCGATGGAGGAACGCCAGGTCACCGTCGACGGCACCCCCCGCAAGCTGCCCGAGCCGTTCCTCGTCGCCGCCACCATGAACCCGGTCGAGTACGAGGGCACCTACCCCCTCCCCGAGGCCCAACTGGACCGCTTCCTCCTCAAGCTGACGGTCCCGCTGCCCTCCCGCGAGGACGAGATCGGCGTCCTGACCCGGCACGCCGCCGGCTTCGACCCGCGCGACCTGCACGGCGCGGGCATCCGCCCCGTCGCCGGCGCCCACGACCTGGAAGCCGCCCGCGAAGCCGTCGCCCGGACCACCGTCTCCCCCGAGATCACCGCCTACGTCGTCGACATCTGCCGCGCCACCCGCGAATCGCCCTCCCTCACCCTCGGCGTCTCCCCGCGCGGCGCGACCGCCCTGCTGGCCACCGCCCGCGCCTGGGCCTGGCTCACCGGCCGCGACTACGTCACCCCCGACGACGTGAAGGCCCTCGCCCTCCCCACCCTGCGCCACCGCGTGCAGCTCCGCCCCGAGGCCGAGATGGAGGGCGTCACCTCCGACAGCGTCATCTCGGCGATCCTCGCCCGCGTCCCGGTACCCCGCTGATGGCCCTCACCGGACGCGCCGCCCTGCTGGCGGCCCTCGGCAGCATCCCCGTCGGACTCCTCGGACCGAGCTGGACGGGCCTCCTCGCGGTCAACGGCTCCCTCGCCCTGGCCTGCGCCGTCGACTACGCCCTGGCGGCCCCCGTACGCACCCTGAAGCCGACCCGCTCGGGCGCCACCTCGGTCCGCCTCGGCGAGCCCGCCGACGTACACCTCACCCTCGCCAACCCGGGCACCCGCACGCTCCGCGCCGACGTCCGCGACGCCTGGCCGCCGAGCAGCTGGCCCTTCGGCACCGAGGCCGCCGCCTCCCGCCACTCCCTGACGCTCCCCGCGGGGGAACGCCGACGTCTGACCACCCGCCTGCGCCCCACCCGGCGCGGCGACCGCCGGGCGGACCGCGTCACGATCCGCTCCTACGGTCCCCTCCGCCTGCTCGCCCGCCAGGGCTCGCACACCGTCCCCTGGACGGTGCGGGTCCTGCCCCCCTTCACCAGCCGCAAGCACCTCCCGTCCCGCCTCGCCCGGCTGCGCGAACTGGACGGCCGCACCAGCGTCCTGACCCGCGGTGAGGGCACCGAGTTCGACAGCCTCCGCGACTACGTCCCCGGTGACGACACCCGCTCCATCGACTGGCGGGCCACCGCCCGCCGGAACACGGTCGCCGTGCGCACCTGGCGCCCGGAACGCGACCGGCACATCCTGATCTGCCTGGACACCGGCCGCACCGCCGCGGGCCGCGTCGGCGACGCCCCCCGCCTGGACTCCTCGATGGACGCGGCCCTGCTGCTGGCCGCCCTGGCCACCCGCGCCGGCGACCGCGTCGACCTGCTGGCCCACGACCGGCGTACGCGCGCCCAGATCCAGGGCCGCCCGGCCGCCGACACCCTCCCGGCCTTCGTGAACGCCATGGCCGGCCTCGAACCGGCACTGGTCGAGACGGATTCCCGGGCACTGGTCTCCACGATCCTGCGCAGCGCCCCGCGCCGCTCCCTGGTGGTCCTGCTGACCGGCCTGGACGCGGCCCCGATCGAGGAGGGCCTGCTCCCGCACCTCCCCCGCCTCACCCAGCGGCACACGGTGATCCTGGCCTCCGTGGCGGACCCCCACATCGCGCAGATGGCCGCCTCCCGCGGCTCCCTGGACGCCGTCTACGAGGCCGCCGCGGCCACCCAGACCCAGTCCCAGCGACTGCGCACGGCCGAGCAGCTCTCCCGCCACGGCGTCCACGTCGTCGACGCGACCCCGGACACCCTGGCTCCGGCCCTGGCCGACACCTACCTCTCCCTCAAGGCCGCCGGCCGCCTCTAGCCTCCCCGGACCGTCGCCCGCAGGCTTCACGGCACGGGGCTGGATACCCTGGTCGGGCACCCACCAGGAGGACACCATGGCCGACCTCACCCCCGAGCAGATGCGCCGCATGCACGAGTTCGCGGAGCAGCTCGCGGAGCTGGCGGAGCACCAGGAAGACCAGTGGAAGGTGCAGACCACCGATGGTCAGATCTTCCTCACGATGATGAGCCCCACGGCTCCCCACGGACTCAACGTGGTGCGGCTGCGCCGCCAGATCGAGGCCCAGACCCCGGAGGTCATGGCCCTCAACGACACGAACATGGGCGATCCCCAGACCGGCCTGACCAAGGTCCCCGATCTCATGGTCATCGCGGAAGAGGACACCGATGACACGGCGAAGGTCGTCAACTCGCGCGATGTCCTGATGGTGGTGGAGGTCGTCTCACGCACGAACTCGCTCACCGACATCCGTGACAAGCTCCACGACTACCCGAGGATGGGCGTCCCGACGTATGTCGTGGTGGACCCCCGCAAGGACAAGAAGACCGTCACCGTGCACAGCGACCCCTCACAAGGACCCGACGGCATCCGCTACCGCAAGACGGTTCCCTACGCCTTCGGGGACACCGTCACCGCCGGCCGTTGGATCCTCGACACGACCGGCCTCAAGAGCTACCCCGCCGACTGGTGAAGAGGGCTGCGCCGGAATGCCCACCCCGGGTAACGGCCCGTAAACGCAGAAAAGCCCCGCACCATAAGGTGCGGGGCTTTCCCACAATGATTGTTCGGCGGCGTCCTACTCTCCCACAGGGTCCCCCCTGCAGTACCATCGGCGCTGAAAGGCTTAGCTTCCGGGTTCGGAATGTAACCGGGCGTTTCCCTAACGCTATGACCACCGAAACACTATGAAGTTGACCAACCGGGCATGGACACGGTTCGTTACTTCAGAACTAACACAGTGGACGCGAGCAACTGAGGACAAGCCCTCGGCCTATTAGTACCAGTCAGCTCCACCCGTTACCGGGCTTCCACATCTGGCCTATCAACCCAGTCGTCTACTGGGAGCCTTACCCTCTCAAGGAGGTGGGAATACTCATCTTGAAGCAGGCTTCCCGCTTAGATGCTTTCAGCGGTTATCCCTCCCGAACGTAGCCAACCAGCCATGCCCTTGGCAGGACAACTGGCACACCAGAGGTTCGTCCGTCCCGGTCCTCTCGTACTAGGGACAGCCCTTCTCAATATTCCTACGCGCACAGCGGATAGGGACCGAACTGTCTCACGACGTTCTAAACCCAGCTCGCGTACCGCTTTAATGGGCGAACAGCCCAACCCTTGGGACCGACTCCAGCCCCAGGATGCGACGAGCCGACATCGAGGTGCCAAACCATCCCGTCGATATGGACTCTTGGGGAAGATCAGCCTGTTATCCCCGGGGTACCTTTTATCCGTTGAGCGACGGCGCTTCCACAAGCCACCGCCGGATCACTAGTCCCGACTTTCGTCCCTGCTCGACCCGTCGGTCTCACAGTCAAGCTCCCTTGTGCACTTACACTCAACACCTGATTGCCAACCAGGCTGAGGGAACCTTTGGGCGCCTCCGTTACCCTTTGGGAGGCAACCGCCCCAGTTAAACTACCCATCAGACACTGTCCCTGATCCGGATCACGGACCGAGGTTAGACATCCAGCACGACCAGAGTGGTATTTCAACGGCGACTCCACCATGACTGGCGTCACGGCTTCAAAGTCTCCCACCTATCCTACACAAGCCGAACCGAACACCAATATCAAACTGTAGTAAAGGTCCCGGGGTCTTTCCGTCCTGCTGCGCGAAACGAGCATCTTTACTCGTAGTGCAATTTCACCGGGCCTATGGTTGAGACAGTCGAGAAGTCGTTACGCCATTCGTGCAGGTCGGAACTTACCCGACAAGGAATTTCGCTACCTTAGGATGGTTATAGTTACCACCGCCGTTTACTGGCGCTTAAGTTCTCAGCTTCGCAACCCCGAAAGGTCACTAACCGGTCCCCTTAACGTTCCAGCACCGGGCAGGCGTCAGTCCGTATACATCGCCTTACGGCTTCGCACGGACCTGTGTTTTTAGTAAACAGTCGCTTCTCGCTGGTCTCTGCGGCCACCCCCAGCTCACGGAGCAAGTCCGATCACCAGTGATGGCCCCCCTTCTCCCGAAGTTACGGGGGCATTTTGCCGAGTTCCTTAACCATAGTTCACCCGAACGCCTCGGTATTCTCTACCTGACCACCTGAGTCGGTTTAGGGTACGGGCCGCCATGAAACTCGCTAGAGGCTTTTCTCGACAGCATAGGATCATCCACTTCACCACAATCGGCTCGGCATCAGGTCTCAGCCTTAATGAGGGACGGATTTGCCTACCCCTCGGCCTACACCCTTACCCCGGGACAACCACCGCCCGGGCTGGACTACCTTCCTGCGTCACCCCATCGCTTACCTACTACAAGTCTGGTTCGTCGGCTCCACCACTTTCCTTTCCCCGAAGGGTCCGGAACGGCTTCACGGACTTAGCATCGCCTGATTCGATATTGGGCGTTTCAAAGCGGGTACCGGAATATCAACCGGTTGTCCATCGACTACGCCTGTCGGCCTCGCCTTAGGTCCCGACTTACCCTGGGCAGATCAGCTTGACCCAGGAACCCTTAGTCAATCGGCGCACACGTTTCTCACGTGTGTATCGCTACTCATGCCTGCATTCTCACTCGTGAACCGTCCACAACTAGCTTCCGCTGCTGCTTCACCCGGCACACGACGCTCCCCTACCCATCACAGCGGGCGTTGGCCCTATTGCTGCAATGACACGACTTCGGCGGTACGCTTGAGCCCCGCTACATTGTCGGCGCGGAATCACTTGACCAGTGAGCTATTACGCACTCTTTCAAGGGTGGCTGCTTCTAAGCCAACCTCCTGGTTGTCTCTGCGACTCCACATCCTTTCCCACTTAGCGTACGCTTAGGGGCCTTAGTCGATGCTCTGGGCTGTTTCCCTCTCGACCATGGAGCTTATCCCCCACAGTCTCACTGCCGTGCTCTCACTTACCGGCATTCGGAGTTTGGCTAAGGTCAGTAACCCGGTAGGGCCCATCGCCTATCCAGTGCTCTACCTCCGGCAAGAAACACACGACGCTGCACCTAAATGCATTTCGGGGAGAACCAGCTATCACGGAGTTTGATTGGCCTTTCACCCCTAACCACAGGTCATCCCCCAGGTTTTCAACCCTGGTGGGTTCGGTCCTCCACGAAGTCTTACCTCCGCTTCAACCTGCCCATGGCTAGATCACTCCGCTTCGGGTCTAGAGCGTGCAACTCAATCGCCCTATTCGGACTCGCTTTCGCTACGGCTTCCCCACACGGGTTAACCTCGCTACACACCGCTAACTCGCAGGCTCATTCTTCAAAAGGCACGCAGTCACGACTGTATGTGCAAGCACATACAGCGACGCTCCCACGGCTTGTAGGCACACGGTTTCAGGTACTATTTCACTCCGCTCCCGCGGTACTTTTCACCATTCCCTCACGGTACTATCCGCTATCGGTCACCAGGGAATATTTAGGCTTAGCGGGTGGTCCCGCCAGATTCACACGGGATTTCTCGGGCCCCGTGCTACTTGGGAGATTCTTAAGCAAGCCGCTGATGTTTCGTCTACGGGGGTCTTACCCTCTACGCCGGACCTTTCGCATGTCCTTCGACTACATCAACGGTTTCTGACTCGCCGACCGGCCGGCAGACCGATCAAAAGAATTCCCACAACCCCGTATGCGCAACCCCTGCCGGGTATCACACGCATACGGTTTGGCCTCATCCGGTTTCGCTCGCCACTACTCCCGGAATCACGGTTGTTTTCTCTTCCTGAGGGTACTGAGATGTTTCACTTCCCCTCGTTCCCTCCACATGCCCTATGTGTTCAGGCATGGGTGACAGCCCATGACGACTGCCGGGTTTCCCCATTCGGACACCCCCGGATCAAAGCTCAGTTGGCAGCTCCCCGGGGCCTATCGCGGCCTCTCACGTCCTTCATCGGTTCCTGGTGCCAAGGCATCCACCGTGCGCCCTTAAAAACTTGGCCACAGATGCTCGCGTCCACTGTGTAGTTCTCAAGCAACGACCAGCCACCCATCACCCTCATCCCTAAGGACCAGGTTCACTGGGGCCGGCATCGCGAAGATAAGACCTTACGGCCGTACCCTCAGATACCCAACAACGTGCCAGGCACGATCCCCTCGACTATCACTGTTTTCCACGCCGAAGCAGTACTTACAGGATGTTCTGGAAACCGTGCCAAATAATCAACGTTCCACCCATGAGCAACCGTGCGATTCATTCGATCGCAGTCGGCTATATGCTCCTTAGAAAGGAGGTGATCCAGCCGCACCTTCCGGTACGGCTACCTTGTTACGACTTCGTCCCAATCGCCAGTCCCACCTTCGACAGCTCCCTCCCTTACGGGTTGGGCCACCGGCTTCGGGTGTTACCGACTTTCGTGACGTGACGGGCGGTGTGTACAAGGCCCGGGAACGTATTCACCGCAGCAATGCTGATCTGCGATTACTAGCGACTCCGACTTCATGGGGTCGAGTTGCAGACCCCAATCCGAACTGAGACCGGCTTTTTGAGATTCGCTCCACCTCACGGTATCGCAGCTCATTGTACCGGCCATTGTAGCACGTGTGCAGCCCAAGACATAAGGGGCATGATGACTTGACGTCGTCCCCACCTTCCTCCGAGTTGACCCCGGCGGTCTCCTGTGAGTCCCCATCACCCCGAAGGGCATGCTGGCAACACAGGACAAGGGTTGCGCTCGTTGCGGGACTTAACCCAACATCTCACGACACGAGCTGACGACAGCCATGCACCACCTGTATACCGACCACAAGGGGGGCACTATCTCTAATGCTTTCCGGTATATGTCAAGCCTTGGTAAGGTTCTTCGCGTTGCGTCGAATTAAGCCACATGCTCCGCCGCTTGTGCGGGCCCCCGTCAATTCCTTTGAGTTTTAGCCTTGCGGCCGTACTCCCCAGGCGGGGAACTTAATGCGTTAGCTGCGGCACCGACGACGTGGAATGTCGCCAACACCTAGTTCCCAACGTTTACGGCGTGGACTACCAGGGTATCTAATCCTGTTCGCTCCCCACGCTTTCGCTCCTCAGCGTCAGTAATGGCCCAGAGATCCGCCTTCGCCACCGGTGTTCCTCCTGATATCTGCGCATTTCACCGCTACACCAGGAATTCCGATCTCCCCTACCACACTCTAGCTAGCCCGTATCGAATGCAGACCCGAGGTTAAGCCTCGGGCTTTCACATCCGACGTGACAAGCCGCCTACGAGCTCTTTACGCCCAATAATTCCGGACAACGCTTGCGCCCTACGTATTACCGCGGCTGCTGGCACGTAGTTAGCCGGCGCTTCTTCTGCAGGTACCGTCACTTTCGCTTCTTCCCTGCTGAAAGAGGTTTACAACCCGAAGGCCGTCATCCCTCACGCGGCGTCGCTGCATCAGGCTTTCGCCCATTGTGCAATATTCCCCACTGCTGCCTCCCGTAGGAGTCTGGGCCGTGTCTCAGTCCCAGTGTGGCCGGTCGCCCTCTCAGGCCGGCTACCCGTCGTCGCCTTGGTGGGCCATTACCCCACCAACAAGCTGATAGGCCGCGGGCTCATCCTTCACCGCCGGAGCTTTTAACCCCCGCCCATGCGGGCAGGAGTGTTATCCGGTATTAGACCCCGTTTCCAGGGCTTGTCCCAGAGTGAAGGGCAGATTGCCCACGTGTTACTCACCCGTTCGCCACTAATCCACCCCGAAGGGCTTCATCGTTCGACTTGCATGTGTTAAGCACGCCGCCAGCGTTCGTCCTGAGCCAGGATCAAACTCTCCATGAATGTTTACCCGTAATCGGGTCAACACACACTTAGAGCGGGCACGTCATGTCGGAATATGACCGACGCGCCACAACGTCCTCGCTGTGTTTGGTTGCCTGCAAGCATCACCCGAAGGCGACCTCACAGGTCTTTTTCAAAGGAACCTCATCCACCGAAGTGGACGGGGTATCAACTTCTGGCGTTGATTTTTGGCACGCTGTTGAGTTCTCAAGGAACGGACGCTTCCTTTGTACTCACCCTCTCGGGCTTTCCTCCGGGCTTTCGTTCTGTTCTTGCGTTTCCGACTCTATCAGACTCTTTCGTGTCCGATTTTCCTCGGTGCTTTCGAGGTTCTGCGCTTTCGCGCTTTCCCTTTCCGGCGGTTCCGACTCTATCAGAAGTTTTCCACCGGATTTCCCGGCTTCAGATTCCTGATCGGAGAGTCGATTGCGCCCCATTGGAATTGCATTCCTTGGGGGCGAGAGAGTTTTTAAACCATCACTGCCGAACTTGTCCAGTTCGAGGCAACCGTTCGAATCTACCTCCCCACAGCCACCGTGTCAACAGTGTTTGCGGGACGACGAGGAGACTAGCAGCTCAGCGGGCTCGTACGCACATCACGCCGCAGTGGGCAGGGTCGCCGTACGGTCCGCTTCCTCTACGTCGCCCGCGTCGCCCTCGCGGGAGGCTCGCCCGCCCAGGACGAAGACGTAGACCAGGAAGGCCGCCTCGGCTGCGACGCCGATGCCGATGCGGGCCCAGGTCGGGAGGCCCGACGGGGTCACGAAGCCCTCGATCAGGCCCGACAGGAAGAGGACCACCGCCAGGCCGATGGCCATGCCCAGGGCCGCCCGGCCCTGTTCGGCCAGGGCAGTGCGCCGTGTGCGGGGGCCCGGGTCGATGACCGTCCAGCCCAGCCGGAGCCCCGTGCCCGCGGCGACGAAGACCGCGGTCAGTTCGAGGAGGCCGTGCGGGAGGATCAGGCCGAGGAAGACGTCGAGGCGGCCGGCCGAGCTCATCAGGCCGATGCCGACGCCCAGGTTCGCCATGTTCAGGAAGAGGATCCAGAGGACCGGCAGCCCCAGGAAGGCTCCCAGGACCAGGCAGACCGCGGCGGCCTGGGCGTTGTTCGTCCAGACCTGGGCGGCGAACGAGGCCGCCGGGTGGCTGGAGTAGTACGTCTCGTACCCGCCGCCCGGCCTGGTCAGCTCCTTGAGGTGGTCGGGGGCGGCGATCGCGCCCTGGACCTCGGGGTGGGTCGCTATCCACCAGCCGATGAGGATCCCGAGCGCCGTGGAGAGCAGCGCCGTCGGTATCCACCAGCGGCGGCTGCGGTACACGGCAGCCGGGAAGCCCGCGGTGAAGAAGCGGGCCGCGTCGCGCCAGCTCGCGCGGCGGGTGCCGGTCACGGTGGCGCGGGCGCGCGCGACGAGCTGGGTGAGCCGGCCCGTCAGCATCGGGTCGGGGGCGCTCGACTGGATCAGGGAGAGGTGGGTGGAGGTGCGCTGGTAGAGCGCGACGAGCTCGTCCGCCTCGGCTCCCGTCAGATGCCGGCCACGGCCGAGGAGCTGCTCCAGGCGGGCCCATTGCGCCTGGTGGGCGGCCACGAAGACGTCGAGATCCATCCGGTTTCCGCTCCCCTGCCCCTGACCACACGGTTCGGCCTACTGCTCCTGCGGCCAGCTTGGCAGACTGGAGCGCACAGGGGCGGGTCAGGTCGGGGAAAGGTGCAGCGGTGAGCGATCTCGTGACGGGGGACGCGGTCGTCCTGGGTCTGCGGTCGGCGCGGTTGCCGAGCCGGGCCCTGGCCGTCCTGCTGGACCTGTTCGTGTACGTCGGCGGCTACCTGCTCGTCACGTTCGCGCTGTTCTTCGCGACGGCCTCGCTGGACGACGCCGCGCAGGCGGCGGTGTCGGTGGCGAGCCTCCTGCTGGTGCTGGTCGGTGTGCCGATCGCGGTCGAGACGCTGAGCCACGGGCGGTCGCTGGGGAAGCTGGCCTGCGGACTGCGGGTGGTCCGGGAGGACGGCGGTCCGATCCGCTTCCGGCACGCGCTCGTGCGGGGGGCCATGGGGGTCGTGGAACTGCTGATGACCTTCGGGACCATCGCCTGCATCGCCTCGCTGGTCTCGGAGCGCGGGCGGCGGCTCGGTGACGTGTTCGCGGGGACGCTGGTGATCCGGGAACGGGTGCCCGGCGCCCGGGTCATGCCGGTGCCGCCTCCACCGCCCTGGCTGGCCGGGCGGTTCACCGGGCTGGACCTGTCGGCGGTGCCGGAGGGGCTGTGGCTGGCGATCCGGCAGTACCTGACCCGGATGAACCAGCTGGACCCGCACACGGGTGCCGCGATGGCGGCCCGGCTCGCGGACGACGTGGTGGCCCGGACCGGGACTCCGCCGCCGGCCGGGGTGACGGCCGCCGCGTTCCTGATGGCGGTGGTGCACGAGCGGCAGACCCGCGACGCGGCGAGGGCCTTCGCCGTCCAGGTCCCGCATGGGCCCGGGCCGGTGGCCGCGCCGGTGGCCGGTCCGGTCTCCGGGCCGATGCCCGCGCCGGTGGCCGGCCCCGTGGCGCCGCCCGCCGTTCCCCTGGCCCCCGCGCCGACGCCGACGCCGGCTCCCGCTCCCGCTCCCGCTCCCGCTCCCGCTCCCGCTCCCGCCGAGGCTCCCGTACGGCGGACCGGGTTCGCTCCGCCCGGCTAGAACCCGGGGTCCGGGTCGGCGTCGTCGCCCTCGGGGAAGGCGGACGGCGGGGTCTCCAGGTGTTCGAGTTCGATGCCGGGCGCCGCGAGGACGACGTCCCCGGCGATGTGGACCGTGTGCACCTCGCCGGTGTCGAGCGCGGTGACCCGGTACTCGTCCACCACGAGCGGGCCGCTGTCCGTCGGGTGCTCCGCGCGGGACACCAGGGCCCAGGCCTGGTCGACCGTACGGGCCGCGAGCACCGGGTCGGTGAGGGCGAGCAGGCGGACGCGGGTCGCGGGGGCGCCGGGCGCGAGCCGCAGCAGGCGGGCCGTGGCGATGAGGAAGGCCGGGGAGGTGCCGGTGAATCCGGGGGCCCGGACGTTGCCCTCGGTGGCCTCGGTGCCGGTGGGGTCGGTGCGGACCCAGGTGACGCCGTCGACGGCGGCGCCGCGGACCTGCCAGCCGGCCGCGTTCAGTTCGAGGCGGATGGGGCGGCCCAGGGCGTCCACGGCCAGGTCGACCGAGCCGCGGTGGCCGCCGTCCGGGTGGGTCAGCTGGGCGACGTAGCGCCATCCCGAGGGGCCGGGGGCGCAGTGGAAGTGCTCCTCGCCGAGGGGGGTGTGGTCGTGCGGGTCGTGGAGCGAGTAGCGGCCGCGGGGCATGGGGCTGGGTCCTTGCGTGCGTACGGAGGATGCGTACGGAGGTACGGGGCAGGCCCCCGGCGGAGTGCCGGGGGCCTGGCTCGGTGCTGTGGATCCGTGGGGATCAGTAGCGGTAGTGGTCGGGCTTGTACGGGCCCTCGACCTCGACGCCGATGTAGGCGGCCTGCTCCGGGCGCAGGGTGGTGAGCTTGACGCCGAGGGCGTCGAGGTGGAGGCGGGCGACCTTCTCGTCGAGGTGCTTGGGCAGCACGTAGACGTCGGTCGGGTACTCCGACTGCTTGGTGAACAGCTCGATCTGGGCCAGGGTCTGGTCCGCGAAGGAGTTCGACATCACGAAGGACGGGTGACCGGTCGCGTTGCCCAGGTTGAGCAGGCGGCCCTCGGACAGCACGATCAGGACCTTGCCGTCGGGGAACTTCCAGGTGTGGACCTGCGGCTTGACCTCGTCCTTGACGATGCCCTCGATCTTGGCCAGGCCGGCCATGTCGATCTCGTTGTCGAAGTGGCCGATGTTGCCCACGATCGCCTGGTGCTTCATCTTGGCCATGTCGGCGGCCATGATGATGTCCTTGTTGCCCGTGGTCGTGATGAAGATGTCGGCGCTCTCCACCACGTCGTCCAGCGTCGCGACCTGGTAGCCGTCCATCGCGGCCTGCAGGGCGCAGATCGGGTCGATCTCGGTGACGATGACGCGGGCGCCCTGGCCGCGCAGGGACTCGGCGCAGCCCTTGCCGACGTCGCCGTAACCGCAGACGACGGCGACCTTGCCGCCGATCAGGACGTCGGTGGCACGGTTGATGCCGTCGATCAGGGAGTGGCGGCAGCCGTACTTGTTGTCGAACTTCGACTTCGTCACGGCGTCGTTCACGTTGATCGCCGGGAACAGCAGGGTGCCCTCGGCCATCATCTCGTAGAGGCGGTGGACACCGGTGGTGGTCTCCTCCGTCACGCCGCGGATCTCGGACGCGAGCTGCGTCCACTTCTGCGGGGCCTCACCGAGGGTGCGGTTGAGGAGCGTGAGGATGTGCGCGTACTCCTCGGAGTCCGCGGTGGACGGGTCCGGGGCCGCGCCGGCCTTCTCGAACTCGACGCCCTTGTGGACGAGGAGGGTGGCGTCGCCACCGTCGTCGAGGATCATGTTCGGGCCGCCGGTGGGGGTGTTCGGCCAGGTCAGCGCCTGCTCCGTGCACCACCAGTACTCCTCCAGCGTCTCGCCCTTCCAGGCGAAGACGGGGACGCCCTGCGGGTTCTCCGGGGTGCCGTTCGGGCCCACGGCGATGGCCGCGGCCGCGTGGTCCTGGGTGGAGAAGATGTTGCAGGAGGCCCAGCGGACGTCGGCGCCCAGGGCGACGAGGGTCTCGATCAGGACCGCGGTCTGCACGGTCATGTGCAGCGAGCCGGTGATCCGGGCGCCGGCCAGCGGCTGCGCCTCGGCGTACTCCCGGCGGATCGACATCAGACCCGGCATCTCGTGCTCGGCCAGGGTGATCTCCTTGCGGCCGAAGGCGGCAAGGGAAAGGTCGGCGACCTTGAAGTCCATGGGTGCTGCTCCTCATGGTTCGAGAGGGTGGGTACGGCTGGGCCGCGTGCCGTCGGGGACGGTACGCCGAGCACAGTCCGTCGGGGGCCCTCTCTCCCCTCGGCCGGCCACGGGGACCGCCCGACCGCCATCAGCAGCGACGCCTGACACTGACGACGAATCTACACCGATCGGCCTAGCGGCCCCAGTCGTGAGGGGGATGTGTCGGGTGCCGGTTTCAGGCCCTAAGGCGGAACGGTTCGGGGCCTTTCGGACTTTTGATGCACCTCTCAGGTGGGGCAGGATGCCTGGTGGACCGGGTCGTGCGCACGGCCCCGCAGGACCCATGGCTGAAGGAGATTCCAGTGACCACCAGTCCGGCCGGCCCTCCCGGTGGCGGAGGCGCAAGCGGGCCCGAGCGCCTGAAGTTCGTGGCCGTCACGGCCTGCCCCACGGGGATCGCCCACACGTACATGGCCGCGGAGAAGCTGCAGCAGGCCGCCGACGAACTCGGCGTGGACATCAAGGTGGAGACGCAGGGATCCATCGGGGCCGAGAACGTGCTCTCTGACAACGATGTCAGGGAGGCGGACGGCGTGATCATCGCCGCCGACAAGGAGGTCGACCGCGACCGCTTCGCGGGCAAGCGGGTCCTGTCCACGGGCGTCGCGGACGGCATCCACAAGCCGAAGGAGCTGATCGAGCGGGTACGCAGCGCGCCGGTGCAGACCGGCGCGGCGGCCTCCGGCGGCGGGGGTGACGGGGGCCGGGAGCGCGGCGCGGCGTACAAGGCACTGATGAACGGTGTCTCCCACATGATCCCGTTCGTGGTCGTGGGCGGTCTGCTGCTCGCGGTGTCGATCGCGCTCGGCGGGCACACCACGTCCGAGGGCATCGGGTTCGACGAGGGCTCGTTCTGGTCCTACGTCAACGCGCTGGGCGGCCTCGGCTTCAAGCTGATGCTGCCGGTCTTCTCCGGCTACATCGCCTACGCGCTCGGCGACCGGCCCGCACTGGTTCCGGGCATGCTCGGCGGCTTCCTGGCCGCCGACGCCGTGAACATCTACGGCGCCGAGGCGAACGCGGGCTTCCTGGGCGCGATCGCGACCGGATTCCTCGCCGGCTATGTCGTCGTGTGGATCAAGAAGGTCAAGGTCCCCCGGTTCGTCCAGCCGATCATGCCGATCATCGTGATCCCGATCGTGTCGACGCTGACGGTCGGGCTGCTCTACATCTACGTGATCGGCCGGCCCATCTCCTGGCTCTTCACGACCCTGACCGCCTGGCTGAACGGAATGACCGGCTCCAGCGCGGTCGTGCTCGGCGCGATCATCGGCCTGATGATCGCCTTCGACATGGGCGGCCCGGTCAACAAGACCGCCTTCCTGGTCGCGGTGGGCCTCATCGGCACCAACAACGCCGTCATGGGCATGGCCGCCGCCGCGATCCCGGTCATGCCGCTGGGCCAGGGCCTGGCCACGCTGCTGCGCCGCAGGCTCTACAGCGACCAGGAGCGGGAGACGGGCGTCGCCGCCCTGTTCATGGGGTTCTTCGGCATCTCCGAGGGCGCGATCCCGTTCGCCGCCGCCCGGCCGGCGATCGTCATCCCGGCGAACATGCTCGGCGGCGCGGTGGCGGGCGCGCTCGCGGGCCTGACCGGGGTCGAGGACTCGGTGCCGCACGGCGGTCCGGTCGTGGCGCTGTTCGGCGCCGTCAGCGGGGTCGCGATGTTCTTCGTCGCCATCGCCGTCGGTGCCGTCGTCACGGCGCTCACCACCAACCTGCTGATCGAGGTCAAGGAGCGCCGCGGCGGCCCGGCGCAGGCCACGGCGCCGACGCCCGAGCCCGTACTGGTGGGCGTGGGGGCCGGTGCGGAGGGGACGGCCGCCCTCACGCGCGCCGCGGCCGTCACCCCCGCCGTCCCCGCGGCGCCCGTCCCCGCGGCCGCCGTCGCGCCGGAGGAGGCGGAGGAGGCGGAGGTGCTGTCCGGTTACCTGACCGCGCGGACGGTCAAGCCGGAGCTGGTCTCGGACTCGAAGGAGGCGGCGATCCGGGAAATGGCCGAGATGCTGGCCACCACCGGCAACGTGCGGGACGTGGACGAACTGGTCCGGGTCGCCCTCGCCCGCGAGGCGCAGGGCACGACCGGGCTCGGCGAGTCGATCGCGATCCCGCACGCCAAGACGGACGCGGTGACGCGTCCCACGGTGGGCTTCGCCCGGTCCGCCGAGGGCATCGAGTGGGGTGCGCTCGACGGTACGAAGGCCCGGCTGGTCTTCATGATCTCGGTGCCGGAGGCGGCGGCCGGGGACGAACACCTGCGGATCCTGGCGCTGTTGTCGCGCAAGCTGATGGACACCGGTTTCCGCGACCGGCTGCGGGGCGCGCCGGACCGGGCGGCCGTCCTGGAGGTGCTGCGCGAGATCCGCTAGCGGCGGTCCTTCCGCTCCGTCCCGTCGGGTCCCGCACCGCCGCGGTGCGGGACCCGACGGCGTGCGCGCAGTGTCCGAATCGGTATGTACGTACTCGGCACACCGGCCCCCCGGCGGCATCGACGGCGTCCCGGTCGACCTACGATGCAAGGCAGGTACATCGGAAGGGACGAAATGGAACACAGGCCAGGACGCAGACGCGGGATCGCGGCGATCGTCCTGCTGGTGCTCGGAGCGGTCATCCTCGGCGGGGTGACGGTGGCGAAGGCCGTGAACCCGCCCTCGCGGTACACGGAGGGCAAGCAGGTCGGCTGGACCATGACGCCGACCTACACCAACGGGGAGAGCATCTACCTGGAACCGGTCGCCAAGGGGAAGCTGCGGCGCGGTGACGTCGTGCTCGCCTCCGTGCCGTGGTCCCTGCAGAAGACCCAGATGAACCGGGTCGTCGCCGTGGGCGGGGACCGCATCCAGTACAAGCCGAGCAGCAAGGTGGCGGGCCAGTACCGGCTGGTGCTGAACGGGACGCCGCTGGACGAGCCGTACCTGGAGCAGTGGAAGAACCCGTCGGCGGTGGCCTTCAACGTGAAGGTGCCCAAGGGGTACGTCTTCCTGATGGCGGACAACCGGATGAACTCGGACGGCTCGCAGTACGCGAACAACGGTCCGGTCCCGGAGGCCAAGGTCACCGCCCGGGTCGTGCCGTACCCGATGGCGAAGCTGGCCGTGTGGGGGCAGCTGGCCGGCGCTCTGGTGCTCCTGCTCGGCGGTGTGCTGGCGGGTGTGGCCCGGCGGGCGCGCGGCCGGGCCGGGCGGGCCGCCGCGGCCCCGGTCGCCGCGATCCCGGCTCCGGCGGCGCAGCCGGAGCCGGGCGAGGGCGGCGGTGAGGGGGCCGGCGAGCAGGCTCCCGTCGTCGCGCAGCCGGGTCCGGGGGACGCGCAGGCGCCGGTCGGGCCCGGTGGGCGCGCGGACGTGCCCTCGTAGGAGCGGACGACGACGCCCCGTACGGACATGCGGAGGCCCCCGCGGCTCGGTGAGCCGTGGGGGCCTTCGTGTGTCCGGACCGGGGTCAGTTCCCTTCGGCCTTGGCGGCCTCGGGGTGGTAGATGTCCGGCTCCAGGTAGATGACGCGGGCGATCGGGACGGCCGCGCGGATGCGGGCCTCGGCGGCGTTGATGGCGTTGGCCACCTCGGTCGCGGTGTCGTCGTGCTGGACGGCGATCTTGGCGGCGACGAGGAGTTCCTCGGGGCCGAGGTGCAGGGTCCGCATGTGGATCACGCGGGTGACGGTGTCGCCGTCGACGAGGGCGGCCTTGATCTTCTCGACCTCTTCGGTGCCCGCGGCCTCGCCGAGGAGCAGGGACTTGGTCTCCAGGGCGAGCACGATGGCGATGGCGATCAGCAGTACGCCGATGCACACGGTGCCGATGCCGTCCCAGACGCCGTTGCCGGTGAGCAGGGCGAGGCCCACGCCGGCGAGGGCGAGGACGAGGCCGATGAGCGCGCCGAAGTCCTCCAGGAGCACCACCGGCAGCTCCGGCGCCTTGGCTCGCCTGATGAACTGGCTCCAGGTCTGGTTGCCGCGGATCTCGTTGGACTCCTTGATCGCGGTGCGGAAGGAGAGGCTCTCCGCGACGATCGCGAAGACGAGGACGCCGACGGGCCAGTACCAGGCCTTGATCGGGTGCGGGTCGTGGATCTTCTCGTAGCCCTCGTAGACGGCGAACAGGCCACCGACGGTGAAGAGGACGATGGAGACGAGGAAGGCGTAGATGTAGCGTTCCCGCCCGTACCCGAAGGGGTGTTGGGGGGTCGCCTCGCGCTTGGCCTTCTTCCCGCCGAGGAGCAGCAGGCCCTGGTTCCCGGAGTCGGCCAGCGAGTGGACGCTTTCGGCGAGCATCGACGAGGACGTGCTGATGAGGAATGCCACGAACTTGGCTACAGCGATGGCGAGGTTGGCGGCGAGTGCCGCCACGATCGCCCTGGTACCGCCCGACGCGCTCATGGGTGCCGATGTCCCTTCCTAGCCACTGACTACGGCCGCACATTGTTGCAGCTGCCTGTGCGGCCGACGGTACGTCAGAGGACCAGGGTGGCGCGGAAGACCGTACCAGAACCGGACAGTTCGACCTTTTCGCCCGCGGGGACGAAGACCGACTCCCCCGGCGCGAGGGTCAGTTCGCCGGCGGCGGGCGCGCCCGCGGTGCACAGCAGGATCTGCGGGGCGGCGTCCGGGAGGGTGTGGGGGGCGCCGCCGGGTGCCAGGACGAAACGGGAGAGGCGGAACTCGTCTATGGGGGTCTCGTAGACCTCTTCGGCGCCGCCCTCGGGGCGCAGCAGGGCGGGGGCGCTCGGCTCGAAGAGGACGACCTTGAGCAGTTCGGGGACGTCCACGTGCTTGGGGGTCAGGCCCGCGCGCAGCACGTTGTCGGAGTTGGCCAGCAGCTCCACGCCGAGGCCGTCGATGTAGGCGTGCGGAACGCCGGCGCCGAGGAACATGGCCTCGCCGGGCTGGAGCCGTACGTGGTTGAGCAGCATGGCCGCGATCACGCCCGGGTCGCCGGGGAACTCGTGGACGAGGGAGGCGTACGGCGCGTACGGGCCGCCCAGGCGCTCGGCGGCGGACGCGGCCTCGCTGACGGTACGGGACATCTCCGCGCGGTCCGCGGTGAGGACGGCGGTCAGGACCTCGCGCAGGGCCGCCTCCTCCGGGTGGGCGCGCAGCAGGTCGGCGTAGGGCTTGAGGGAGTCGACGCCGAGGCCTTCGAGCAGCGCGGCGGCCTCCAGCGGCGGGCGGAAGCCGCACAGTCCGTCGAAGGGGGTGAGCGCGCAGATCATCTCGGGCTTGTGGTTGGCGTCCTTGTAGTTGCGGTGGCCCGCGTCGATCGGGACGCCTCGGCGCTCCTCGTCCTCGAAGCCCTCCTTGGCCTGGGCCAGGTCGGGGTGGACCTGGAGGGAGAGCGGGGCGCCGGCGGCCAGGAGCTTGAGCAGGAAGGGCAGACGGGGGCCGAACTTGGCGACGGCGGCGGAGCCGAGCTGGCCCTCGGGGTCGGCCTCGATGACGGCGGACAGGGTGGTCTCGCCCGCTCCGCGGTCCAGACGGGACGGGGCGCCGGGGTGGGCGCCCATCCACATCTCGGCCTGGGGCTCACCCGTGGGCTCGACCCCGAGGAGGGCCGGGATCAGGGTGGTGGATCCCCAGGCGTAGGGGCGGATCGTGTTCTTCAGGCGGTCCATCGTGGTCTTCCGTCGTTCTTCCTGGATCGGTGGAGCGTGGGGGCGGGCGCGGGTGCGCGCCTCAGCCGTGTCCCCGGGACGCCAGCGCCAGGTAGGCGGTGGCGAAGTCGGTGACGGCGAGGAGCTCGGCGAGCTGTTCCAGCTCGGTGCCCTCCTCGGGTTCGAGCTCGCTGATGGCCGTGTCGTGGCTGAGGGCGAGCTCGCGGGCGGCGGGAGCGGCGGAGAGGCCTCCGGTGGGCCGGTCGCGCAGCAGGACGACGCGGGCGCGCAGGGTCTGGGGCTCCTCGACGCGGTCGCGGAAGAAGTCCTCGGGGTCGGCTCCGGCGGCGAAGGCCCCGGCGAGCAGGACGCCGTGCGCGGGCAGGGCCTCGGGGAGGTCGGCCGCGAGGGCGGGGCGCCCGGCCAGTTCGGCGAGGGTGGCGGCGAAGCGGCGGCCGGCGGGGCCGGCTCCGGCGCCCTCGCTCCAGATGAGCGGCAGGGAGTCGGCGAGCTCCGCGGCGAGGGTCTTGGCCGGGTTGGAGTAGGTGGCGATGGCGGGGCCGCAGCGCTCGGCGGTGCGGTCGAGCCGGTCGGCGACGAGCTGGAGGGTGTCCGGCGCGGCGGAGACCAGCCCGACCTTGTCCAGGAGGACCAGCAGCGGGGTCAGCAGGGCCCACAGGGCGCCGGGGCCGGCCGCGGCGGACTCGTCGTACTCCTGGTACGGGGCCTGGGCCATCGGTACGAGGACCCCGTGCGCCCCGTCCACCGCCTCGCTCAGCGGGGAGCGCTCGGGGGCGACGGCGACCACGGAGCTGCCGCGCCGGTAGGCCTGCTCGGCGAGGACCGCGAGGCCGGGTTCGGTGCCGTCGGTGGTGACGATGAGGAGCAGGTCCACCGGTCCCGCCCAGCCGGGCAGCGCCCAGCGCAGGGCCCCGGCGGCGTACGCGACGCCGGTGGGGTGCAGCCGGATCACCGGGGCGGAGGCTCCTGCGAGGGCGCCGAGGAGGTCGGCGACGCCGGTGGCCGCGGTGCCGGGGCCGGCGATGAGGACGGACCGGGGGCGCCCGTCGGGGCGCAGGTCCGCCAGGCCCGCCTCGGTCGCGTGCCGGGCGGCGGTACGGACCCTCGCCCCGGCGTCGGCGGCGCCGCGGAGGAGGCCGCGGCGGTCGGCACGGGCGAGATCGTCCGGTGCGTCGAGGAGTGGCTCGTCGAGCATGGCGGCCTCCGGCGGTGTTGACGGCGTGTGCGGTCTGCGCTGCGCGGGTCGGACGGTGCGGCGGGGAGGGGTTACGCGGGGCGGCGGGCCTCGTCCACGAGCAGGACCGGGATGCCGTCGCGGACCGGGTACGCGAGGCCGCAGTCCTGGCCGGTGCAGATCAGCTCGGGTGCGGTCTCGTCTGCCGAGTTGTCCCGGAGGGGGGCGTGGCAGGCGGGGCAGGCGAGGATCTCCAGCAGGCCGGCTTCGAGCGGCATGGGGCGGTTCCCTTCGGGGATACGGGCCGCGGATCGCGGATCGGGCGTGGTCAGCGTACCGCCGAGTCACCTGCGGTGCGGCTCGGAGGTGGGGGTGGGGCCGCCGGGCCCGGGGGGCCCACCCCGGGCCCCGGGCCGCCCCCGGGAGGGCGGCGCGGGGACCGCGGCGGGTGCGGGTCCGTTTCCGGGGGCTCTGCCCCCGGAAACCCGCTCCTCAAACGCGGGCGGGGCCGGATGTCGGCGGCCCGGCGCCGGGGCGGGGAGCCTCAGGCGCGGACGAGGGCGAGGACCTCGTCGCGGATCCTGTCCAGGGTGGCCTCGTCGCGGGCCTCGACGTTGAGGCGCAGGAGCGGCTCGGTGTTCGAGGGGCGGAGGTTGAACCACCAGTCGGCGGCGGAGACGGTCAGGCCGTCGAGCTCGTCGAAGGTCACGCCCTCCTGGGAGGCGTACGCGGCCTTGACGGCGGCCGTGCGGCCCGCCTGGTCGGCGACGGTGGAGTTGATCTCGCCGGAGCCGACGTAGCGGTCGTACTCGGCGACCAGCGCGGACAGGGTGCCCTCCTGGCCGCCCAGGGCCGCGAGGACGTGGAGCGCGGCGAGCATGCCGGTGTCCGCGTTCCAGAAGTCCTTGAAGTAGTAGTGCGCCGAGTGCTCGCCGCCGAAGATGGCGCCCGAGGAGGCCATCTCCGCCTTGATGAAGGAGTGGCCGACGCGGGTGCGGACCGGGGTGCCGCCGTTCTCGCGGACGACCTCCGGGACGGACCACGAGGTGATCAGGTTGTGGATGACGGTGCCGGTGCCGCCGTTGCGGGCCAGCTCGCGGGCCGCGACCAGGGCGGTGATGGCGGACGGGGAGACGCCCTCGCCGCGCTCGTCGACGACGAAGCAGCGGTCGGCGTCGCCGTCGAAGGCGAGGCCGAGGTCGGCGCCCTCGGCGATCACGCGGGCCTGGAGGTCGACGATGTTCTTCGGGTCGAGGGGGTTGGCCTCGTGGTTCGGGAAGGTCCCGTCCAGCTCGAAGTACATGGGGACGAGGTCCAGCGGGAGGCCCTCGAAGACGGTGGGGACGGTGTGGCCGCCCATGCCGTTGCCCGCGTCGACGACGACCTTGAGGGGGCGGATCGAGGTGAGGTCGACCAGGCCCTTGAGGTGCTCGGCGTAGCCGGGGCGGCTGTCCAGCTCGGTGACGGTGCCCGGGACGGTGCCGGCGGGGATCGCGGGGGCGCCCTCGTCGGTCCACTTCTCGGCGAGCTCGCGGATGGTGGCGAGGCCGGTGTCCTGGCCCACGGGGGCGGCGCCGGCCCGGCAGAGCTTGATGCCGTTGTACTGGGCCGGGTTGTGGGAGGCCGTGAACATGGCGCCGGGCAGGTCCAGCTTGCCGGAGGCGTAGTACAGCTGGTCGGTGGAGCACAGCCCGATCAGGGTGACGTCCACGCCGCGGGCGCTGGCACCCCGGGCGAAGGCGGCCGACAGGCCGGGGGAGGAGGGCCGCATGTCGTGACCGACGACGATCGCGGTGGCGCCGGTGACCTCGACGAACGCAGCACCGAACAGCTCGGCCAGGGGCTCGTCCCACTCGTCCGGTACGACGCCGCGTACGTCGTATGCCTTGACGATGTTCGAAAGATCTGCGGCCACTGCCTGCCCTCCTGAAGGTTCTGTGCGGTGGAGCAAACCTACCCTGTGCGCAGAGCGGCTTTTCAGACGATCCCGGTGTCAGGAGTCGGGCGAGCGCAGGACGCGCAGGTGTCCGCGGCGCGTCTCGCCGGTCACCCGGGGACCTTGACCGGAACCGCTCGCTTCGGCCGCGCGCTCCGGCGGACGGGCCGCCTCGCGCACGGCGTTCGCGAGGGCTTCCAGGTCGTCACCGCTGGGGCGGGACGGGCCGGAGCCGTCCGACAGGCGGACGACGTCCCAGCCGCGCGGGGCGGTCAGGCGCTCGGAGTGCTCGGCGCACAGGTCGTAGCAGTGGGGTTCGGCGTAGGTGGCGAGCGGGCCGAGAACTGCGGTCGAGTCGGCGTAGACGTACGTCAGTGTGGCGACGGCAGGGCGGCCGCACGCGGTGCGCGAACAGCGACGTACAAGGCTCACGACGTTGGACGGTACCGCACTCTTGACCGGGCCGCGACGACTCGCCCCCCGGCCGGTCCCCCGTGTCGCCTCCCGCGACGGGTCCGGCGGGGGCCGTCGGGGCCGCGCCGGTACCCGATCTTGACCGGATCGTTCGGGGTGTGACACCGCCGCGACACCGGGCCGTGACCGGATCGGGGCCCTTCCGGGAGGTGGGGTGAGGGCTACCCTGCGGGGGTGACGGACAGCTCCCTTCCTCCCCGCCCCGCTCCCTCCGCCGAGACCCCCCACGAGCCGCGGCCGCGGCGGCGCGACCGGCACGGCCGGGGGATGCGGGGGCCGCTCGCGCCACCGCAGGTGCCGCTGTCGGCGAGCCGGGCGGAGCTGTTCGGCGACCTCGTACGGGATTCCGTGGAGCGGCTGGAGCGGCGCTGGGCGCAGCTCGCCGAGGTGGAGTTCGTGATCGCGGACGTGCCGGGGCCGCCGGGCGGGCCCGACGCCGGGTGGAACGACGAGGCGGTGCCGCTGGGCGGGCTGGTGGAGGCCCGGGACGGGCGGCCGGCCCGGATCGTGGTGTTCCGGCGGCCGGTGGAGATCCGGGCGAAGACGCGCGACGAGCGGGCGCTGCTGGTGCACGAGATCGTGGTCGAGCAGGTGGCGGAGCTGCTGGGGCTGTCCCCGGAGACCGTGGACCCCCGGTACGGGCAGGACTGAGGCCCGTACCGGGACGGTGGTCAGCGGTGGTCAGCGGACGAGGATCGAGGGGTCCTCGACGGCGCGGGGCACCGAGACGGTGGAGCGGTCGTCGCCGAAGGTCTGGACGGTGAACATCGGGATGCCCTCGTGCGGGAGGGTCAGGGTGCGGGCCGCGTGGACGGGGCCGCCGGAGAGGGTCTCCAGGGTCAGGGCGTAGGCGCCCTTGCCGCCCGCGGGGGCCGGCGGCGGTGACACGGCGAGGGTGGTGCCCGCCTTGACCGTGACCTCCTTGACGGCGCTCTCGCCGCCTTCGGTCCCGGCCGAGGCGGTGACGCGGACCTTCGCGTCGGCGCCGCCCGAGGCGGTGAGGGCCAGGGCGGTGGCCTTGTCGTCGAGGCGGTTGTCGGCGACGGTGGCCCGGGCGCCCACGGGGGCGGCGGCCGGGATGAAGCCCAGCTCCTGCTTGGTGCCGGTGCCGCGGACCACGCGCAGGGCGGCGACGACGGGTACGGCCTTCTTCGGGTCCGCGGGGGCCAGCAGCAGGGAGCCCGCCTCGCCGCGGGTCACGTCCTTCAGGTCCACGCTCGCGGTCATGCCCGCCTTGAGGTGCAGCTGCTCGGCGCCGGCCGGGCTGATCGAGCCGGTGGGGCCGGCCAGCTTCAGGCGGAGGTCGGCGTCGTCCTCGCCGGGGGCGAAGGCGATCAGGCGTACGGAGGTGGCGTCGGCGGGGATGCCGGGCAGGACGGCGGAGCCCGCCGGTCCGGCCGAGGCGGGCAGCCAGTCGGCGCCCACCCCGTCCTCGCCGATCTGCGCGGAGGCGCCGACCCGGCCCGAGCCGGTCGTCACGTGCGCGGTGACGTCGGTGAGCTGGGCGTCGGGGGCGAGGGAGGACAGCAGCACCTTGGTGGTGGAGCGGGGGTCGACCGCGATGACGGTGTCGGCGGTGCCGGGCTTGCCCTTGACGAGGCCGTCGGGGCCGTACAGCTTGACGTCCACCTCGGCGACGGTGTCGTCCGGGTTGGTGAGGTGGATGTAGTCCTGGCGGCCCTTGGCGGTGCTGACGCCGGGGAACCAGAAGTCGGTGCCGGGTGCGGTGCAGGCCACGCCGAGCAGGCCGCGGGACTGGCCGACCGCGACCTTGGTGGTCTGCTGGGCGGTCCACCCGGGGGCGAGGACCCCGTCGGCGGTGCCGGTCAGAGCGGGCGCCTCGGCTCCGGAGGCGGTGGCGCCGACGGGCCTGCCGGGTTCCTTGGGCTGCAGGACCGTCTTGCCGTCCTTGGTCTGCAGCCGGGCCGTGCCCTTGCCCGCGCCCTTGCCGGGGGTGAGGGAGGTGTACGTGGTCTCGGCGATGTCGGAGGAGCTGGGCGCCGGGCACACCAGCACGGACCGCTCCACCGGCATGCGGGCGGCGGGCGGGCCGCCGGTGCCCCCGGCCGGGGTGGCGGCGGGGGCGGTGAGGACGGCCAGGCCGCAGGCGGCGGCCAGGGCCGCGGTCACGGCCGCGAACGTGAGGGGGGCGCGCTGCTTCACTGCTGGGGGCTCCCGTCCGGACGCGGGTCGTGCTGTCCGTAGGTGTCGTACGGCTGCTGGTCGTACTCGTACGGGTGGGGCGGCTGCTGCTGCGTGTAGCCGAACTGCTGCCCCTGGCCGTACGCCTGCTGCGCGTCCGGGTGCGGCGGGGCGGCGTAGGGCTGGGGGTACGGCTGGGCGTACTGCTGGGCGTACGGGTCGCCGTGCTCCGCCGGCTGCTCCGCCGGCTGCTGCGGCTGCTGCTGCTGTTGCTGCCCGTCCGCGTACGGGGACGGGGACCAGGGCTCCTGGTAGGCGTACGACTCCTCCCCGTACACCTGCTGCGCCGGGATCTGCGCGTACGGGTCGGCGACGGCCTCGGCGGGGGCCGGCTCGGGCGCGGGCTCCGCGGGGGCGGCCCGGCGGGCGCGGCGGCCCTGTCCGGGCACGCTCGCCCCGGTGCGGTCTGAGGCGGGGGCGGCGGCGTCCTCCTCGGGCAGGTCGTCGTCGAGGCGGGCGCGGCGGCCGGGCAGGGCCATCACCAGCAGCACCAGCGCGAGGATCCCCTGCGTCCAGTGCCAGGCGTCGCGGGCCAGGGAGTCGGTGTGGACGAGGGCGAGGCGGCCGCCTTCCTTGGGGAGGGCGAAGCCCTGTGCCCAGCCGTCGCGGCCTTCGAGGGCCTTGGGCTTGAGGGGCTTGCCGTCGAGGGTGGCGTGCCAGCCCGGGTCGGCGCGGTCGGCGACGCGCAGGGTGCGGCCCTCCTCGCCGGCCGGGATCTTGGCGTGGGCCTCGACGGGTCCGGCGTCGACGGCGACGGTGGCCTGGCCCTGCCTGCCGGGGAGGATCGCGACGCGGGCGGGCAGCCGCTGGACCTCCCAGATGGCGGTGCCGTCGTCCTGATGGCGCTGGCGCAGGCCGGGGGTCCCGTCGAGGGTCCGGCGCATCGCGGGGGAGCCGCCGGGCGGGATCATCACGTAGCGGACGGCGAACGCGCCGAGCTGCTCGGACTGGTCTGCTCCGGAGCCGGAGACCAGGCTGGAGACGGCCTGGGCGAGGCGGGGTCCGGAGCCTGCCTCGGCGAGGAGTTCGGCGTCGCCGAGGCGGACGCCGGAGCCGCGGACCAGGGTGTAGGAGACGGTGGCGGGCGAGTCGCCGCCGAGGACGAGGGTGCGGGTGCGGTTGCTGTCGTCGGACTGGGCGGCGACGAAGGCCGGGACCTGGACGGGGTCGCGCCGTCCCAGCGGTCCGTCGGCTCCGGCGACGGTCCAGACGGCGGCGAGGAGCAGCGGGCCGAGGGCCGCGCCGAGGGCGACGAGGGCGGCGAGCGGCTGGCGCCAGCCGAAGCTGCGGGCGGCGACCCGCTCCCTGGCGCCGTCGGCGCCGAGCACGGCGGCCGCGATCAGCGCGAGTCCCTGGACGAGGGTCGCGGGGCCCGCCCAGCCGTCGCGGTTGAGGAGGACGGCGAGGAACAGGGCGGCCAGGGCGGTGGTCCAGGCGACGGCCACGGCGAAGCGCCGGTCGGCGCGCAGCAGTGCGGCCAGGGCGGCCAGGACGGTTCCGGCGAAGAGCAGTCCGCCGGTGGTGCCGGGGCCGCCGGGGCTGGCGCCGAGCAGGCCGAGGGCGGTGGCGGAGCCGCTGCCGTAGGGCAGTCCGGCCTCGCGCAGGAAGCGGCCGGGGTGGGTGAGCAGGCCCAGGGACCAGGGCGCGAGGACGGCCAGGGGGACGGCGAGGGTGGCGAGCAGCCGGGGGGCGTACGCCTTCCAGCGCGCGCGGCGCACGAGGAGCGCGCCGGTGCCCAGGACGGCGGCGAGCGGCCACACGACGGGGGTGAAGGCGGTGGTCAGGGTCAGCAGCAGGGTGTACGTCCACACGGCCCGCCAGGATCCGGTGGTCTCGCGGTCGGCGAGGCCGAAGGCGGCGACGGCGGAGCGGGCGAGGAGCGGCAGCAGGACGGCCAGCACGGCGGTGCCCAGGCGGCCCCCGGCGAGGGCTCCGGTGACGGCGGGCAGGAAGGCGTAGGCGACGGCGGCCCAGGCGCGCAGCAGGCGGGAGGTGACGAGGGGGCGGGAGGCGAAGTAGGCGGTGAGCCCGCAGAGGGGGACGGAGCAGACGAGCAGCAGGGTCAGGGCGGCCTTGGTGGAGCCGAGCAGGGGCGCGGCGAAGGCGGCGAGGACCGCGAGGTAGGGGGGTGCCCCGGCGGTGGTTCCGATGCCGACGGGCTGCCAGTCGCCGGTGTAGGCGTGCCACAGTTCGAGGGCGCCGGGCGGGGCGGGCAGCAGGGCGCCGCCCATCAGGCTGCCGCCGCCGATCAGGGCGCGGCAGGCGGCGAGGGAGACCAGCAGCAGGAGTGCGAAGAGGACGGGGGCGGGCCTGCGGGCGATCCGCTTGAGCCGGCCGAACTGTTCGATCTCCAGGTAGTCGGCGTCGTCGCCGCCGGGTCCGGATTCGACGGCTCCGCCGTGCCGTCCGGCGGGGGCGGTGTCGGCGCCCTGGCCGGAGCCGAAGTGGCCGGCGAGCTGTTCGGCGCCCGCCCGCAGGGTGGCTCCGGGCGGGGGGAAGAGGGGACGCAGGTCGGCGGCGGGGACGGCGGGCCGGCGGCGGGCCTTGCGGGCGGCGAGGATCCGGCCGGGGCGCAGCAGGGTGGCGAGGAGGCCGGTGAACTCGTCGACGGCCTGGCCGGGGGCCTTGCCGACGAGGTAGCCGAGGGTGCGCAGGAGGGTGGCGACGACCAGGCGCAGCAGGACGTAGGGCAGGGCACGGCCGGAGGAGTTGGCCAGCAGGGTGTAGACGGCGCCGGCCTTGTCGACGCGGTGGGGGTCGACGGCGGAGCGGCCGGCGCAGTCGACGGTGCGGCGTTCGCGGGCGGCGGCCTCGGCGTGGCGCAGGACGGCGTCGGGGGCGACGAGGACGGTGTGGCCGGCGCTGTGGGCGCGCCAGCACAGGTCGACGTCGTCGCGCATGAGGGGCAGGCGGCGGTCGAAGCCGCCGAGGGCGTCGTAGACGTCGCGGCGCACGAGCATGCCGGCGGTGGAGACGGACAGGACGGGGCGGACCTGGTCGTGCTGGCCCTGGTCCTGTTCGCGGCGGTCGAGGCCGGTCCAGCGGCGGCCGCTGCGGGCGATGGTGACGCCGGCTTCGAGGAGCTGCTTCTTGTCGTACCAGCCGCGCAGTTTGGGGCCGATGACGGCGGCGTCGGGGTTCTCGTCGGCGACGCGCAGGAGTTCGGCGAGGGCGTCGGGTTCGGGGGCGCTGTCGTCGTGGAGCAGCCAGAGCCACTGGACGGGTTCGCCGTGGGGGAGGTCGGGGAGGTCGTAGGCGTCGTCGCGCCAGGTGCGGCTGACGGGGTCCCAGCCGCTGGGACGCTTGAGGTACGGGAGCTCCTCGGCGGTCAGGAGCGGCGCGCTGCGGACGGCCTCGTCGACGGCGGCGCCGAAGCCGGTGCGCCGGGCGAGGTGCAGGACGCGGTCGTCGCCGAAGGCCTGGTCTAGCAGGCGCGCGGAGTCGTCGGCACTGCCGGTGTCGGCGGCGACGTGGCTCTGCGCGGGGCGTTCCTGGGCGAGGAGGCCGGCGAGGGTCTGGGGCAGCCAGCGGGCTCCGTCGTGGGCGACGAGGACCGCGGTGACGACGTGCCGGGGGAACTCGGGAGTGGCGGCTGCCTGGTGGGAGGCCGTCGAGTTGCTGTGCAGGGACATCGCGGTACGGGCCCTCCGGCCGGGGATCCGGGGGTGTTGTGCCCTCGGAGGCTGCTGGACAGCGCCCCACCCTAACGGCTGGGAAGGGGACGGTCCGCCTCGTGTGCGCGGGGCCGGGAAGGGGACGGTCCGCCTCGCCCGCGCAGGGCCCGGAACGCGACGGTCCGCCTCCTGCGGGGAAGGTGCGGGAGGCGGACCGTTTGCTCTGTGGACCGGTGGTGCGCGTCGTGCGGTGCGGTGTGGTGCGCGGTGGGCCTGGCGCCGTGGGGGCCGGGCCCTCGGGTATGGGGTGGGCGGCGGGACGGGTGTCCCGGCGGGGGCGGTGCGGCCGGTGCGGCCGGATCAGACCGCCGCCTTCTTCAGCCTGCGGCGCTCGCGCTCGGAGAGGCCGCCCCAGATGCCGAATCGCTCGTCGTTGGCGAGGGCGTACTCCAGGCATTCGGACCGGACTTCACAGGCCAGGCAGACCTTCTTGGCCTCGCGGGTGGAGCCGCCCTTCTCGGGAAAGAAGGACTCGGGGTCGGTCTGGGCGCACAGCGCGCGCTCCTGCCATCCGAGCTCCTCGTCCGCCTCCTCGACCAGCAGTTCCTGAAACAGCTCGGTCATGTGCGCCCCTCGCTCTTCTGTGCGTCCCCGTGGTGTTGCCGTTACTGATCGCCAGGTAACGACACGAGTGAAATTACAAGTGCGTGGCTCCGGCGCAGTCAAGCCGAGATCTGCTATTGGGCGCCTTATTCACTCTGCGGAACCAAGCCTATGCAGAAAGTGTTCATATCGCCAAAAATCGTGACACATGGCTCAGGTGTCGCGCGGGCGCCACCCTCTCTCGTTGCCGACGATTCGCTCCGGAGCGGGGTTGCGATTCGGCCGAAGATGCGGCGCGGATCACATTCCGGTTACGAGTGCGGGCTGCGGGTTTGAAGACGGCTCGGGCGGGACTGAACGGCACATCCCCTGGACCCGACTGCACAAACCTTTCTCCGCGCACGGTAACCGGATGAGGTGAAACTTTTCCCTCAAACCGGACATCGGGTTGACAGTCCGCCCCTTTCCCCGTTCTCCTTGTACGCATGTCAGCGCCCGCAGCCGCCACCCGGACCCCCATTCGTGGGTTCCTGTGCGCTGCCCAGGTTCGCTGTTGCTGTTGCAGCTGTTGATGCCTCCGGAGCCCCGGCTCCGTCCGAGCACCGGCTACTCCCCCACAGCAACCGCCCCGCACGACTGACATCCGTCGAGGACACCCCCACGATGAACAGCGCCCCCGCCGCCACCGCTCCCACCGCCGCCCCCTCCGCCACGGCCTCCGTGATCGAGAGCGACCTCCAGATCGCCGGCGACATCCTCTCCGTCCAGCACCTCCTGCAGCCCGCCCGCGAACACCCGGCCACCGTCGCCGAGTTCGCGGGCCTCGCCCGGTCCATCGCGCAGGACCGCGGGAGCTGGGAGCACCTGGTCCGCTACGACGCCACCACCCGCTGGTACCACCGCCTGCGCACCGGCCCCGGCTACGAGGTCTGGCTGCTCAGCTGGGTCCCCGGCCAGGGCAGCGGCCGCCACGGCCACGGCGGCTCCTCCGGCGTGCTGACGGTCCTGGACGGCGAGCTCACCGAGCACAGCGCCCGCGGCCCGCTCACCCTCGGCCCCGGCTCCCAGCGCGTCTTCGCCCCCGGCTACTCCCACGAGGTCGTCAACGACACCCTCGACGGAGCCGTCAGCCTGCACGTGTACTTCCCCGGCCTGACCGAGATGCCCATGCACAGCTGCTCCCCGGCCCGCGGGGAACACGTACCGGCCTGACGCCCCCGCCCGTCACCCGCCGCCACCCCCCGTCGGGGGACGGCCCGCGGCTGACAGACTGTCCGCATGCGCATTGTTGTTCTGGCCGGCGGCATCGGCGGCGCCCGTTTCCTGCGCGGACTCCTGTCCGCGGTCCCCGACGCGGACATCACGGTCATCGGCAACACCGGTGACGACATCCACCTGTTCGGGCTGAAGGTCTGCCCCGACCTGGACACCGTGATGTACACCCTCGGCGGTGGCATCAACGAGGACCAGGGCTGGGGCCGCACCGACGAGTCCTTCACCGTCAAGGAGGAACTCGCGGCGTACGGGGTCGGACCCACCTGGTTCGGCCTCGGCGACCGCGACTTCGCCACCCACATCGTCCGAACGCAGATGCTCGGCGCCGGCTACCCGCTCAGCGCCGTCACCGAAGCCCTCTGCGACCGCTGGCAGCCCGGCGTACGGCTGCTGCCCATGTCCGACGACCGCGTCGAGACCCACGTCGCCATCACCGACCCGGAGTCCGGCGAGCGGCGGGTCGTCCACTTCCAGGAGTACTGGGTCCGGATGCGCGCCGCGGTGGACGCCGAGGCCGTCGTGCCCGTCGGCGCCGAGCAGGCCAAGCCCGCACCGGGCGTGCTGGAGGCCATCGCCGCCGCCGACGTGATCATCTTCCCGCCGTCGAACCCCGTCGTGTCGGTCGGCACCATCCTCGCCGTGCCCGGCATCCGGGAGGCCGTCGCGGCCGCCGACGCCCCCGTCGTCGGCCTCTCCCCCATCGTCGGCGGCGCCCCCGTGCGCGGCATGGCCGACAAGGTGCTGGCCGCCGTCGGCGTCGAGGCGACCGCGGCCGCCGTCGCCCTGCACTACGGGACCGGGCTGCTCGACGGCTGGCTCGTGGACACCGCCGACGCGGACGCGGTCGCCGAGGTCGAGGCCGCCGGCATCTCCTGCCGGGCCGTACCGCTGATGATGACCGACACGCAGGCCACCGCCGCGATGGCGCGGGCCGCCCTGGAGCTCGCCGAGGCGTCCCGGTGACCGTGCCCGCCCCCTCCTACGAGGTGCGGGCCCTGGCCGGGATCCCCGAGGTCCGGCCCGGCGACGACCTGGCGGCCCTGATCGCCGGGACCTCGCCCGGCCTGCGCGACGGGGACGTCCTGCTGGTCACCTCGAAGATCGTCTCCAAGGCGGAGGGCCGGATCGTCACGGCGGCCTCCCGCGAGGAGGCCATAGACGCCGAGACCGTACGGGTCGTCGCGCGCCGGGGCACGCTGCGGATCGTGGAGGACCGGCGGGGCCTGGTGATGGCCGCCGCCGGCGTCGACGCCTCCAACACGGAGCCCGGCACCGTCCTCCTGCTGCCCGAGGACCCGGACGCCTCGGCGGCCCGGATCCGGGCCGGGCTGCGCGAGCTGCTCTCCGTGGACGTCGGCGTGATCGTCACCGACACGTTCGGGCGGCCCTGGCGCAACGGGCTGACGGACGTCGCCATCGGCGCGGCCGGGGTACGGGTCCTGGACGACCTGCGCGGCGGCACCGACGCGCACGGCAACCCGCTGAGCGCGACGGTCGTGGCCACCGCGGACGAACTGGCCGCCGCCGGCGACCTGGTCAAGGGCAAGGCGGCGGGGCTGCCCGTGGCCGTCGTCCGCGGACTGGGACACGTCCTCGGCGACGGGTCCTCGGCACGGGACCTGGTGCGCCCGCCGGCCGACGACATGTTCCGGCTGGGCACCTCGGAGGCCGTACGGGAAGCCGTCACGCAGCGGCGCACCGTACGGGACTTCACCGACGAACCGGTGGACCCGGGCGCGGTACGGCGGGCCGTCGCCGCGGCCGTCACGGCCCCGGCACCGCACCACACGACGCCGTGGCGCTTCGTCCTGCTGGAATCGGCGGCCGCGCGCGGGGAACTGCTGGACGCGATGCGGGACGCGTGGATCGCCGACCTGCGCGCCGACGGCAAGTCCGAGGAGTCCGTCGCCAAGCGGGTGCGGCGCGGGGACGTGCTGCGCCGGGCCCCGTACCTGGTGGTGCCCTGCCTCGTGACGGACGGCGCGCACGACTACGGGCACGCGCGGCGGGACGCGGCCGAACGGGAGATGTTCGTCGTCGCGATGGGCGCCGGCGTGCAGAACTTCCTGGTGGCGCTGGCCGGTGAGCGGCTGGGCTCGGCGTGGGTGTCCTCGACGATGTTCTGCCGGGACGTGGTGCGCAAGGTGCTCGCGCTGCCGCAGGACTGGGACCCGATGGGCGCGGTGGCGGTCGGCCACCCGGCCGCGGCCCCGGCGCCCCGCGGGGAGCGGACCGCGGACGCGTTCGTCGAGGTCCGCTAGAGGCGGCCGATGTCGCCGCGCGGCATCCGGGGCGTGCGGCGGGGCGGGGTCCGGCCCGCGAGGAGGATGAGCCGGGCGGCGCGGTGGCGCTGGCCCTCGTACGGGGCGAGCAGCTCCAGCATCCGGTCGTCGTCGGCGTCCCGGTCGCCCGTGAGGGCGTAGCCGACGATGCCGGGCAGGTGGAGGTCGCCCGTGGTGAGCGCGTCGGCGGCGCCGTTGCTGCGCTGCAGGGTCTCGGCGGAGGTCCACGGGCCGATGCCGGGCACGGCCTCCAGCCGGGCGGCCGCCCTCGGCAGGTCCATCGCGGCGGCCTCCTCCAGCCGGTCCGCCACCCGGGCGGCGCGCACGATGGTCGCCGAACGCTTCGCGTCCACCCCCGCCCTGTGCCAGTCCCAGGACGGGATCAGCGCCCAGGTGCGGGCGTCGGGCATCACGTACAGCTCCTGCGGCCCGGGGGCGGGCTCCCCGTACTGGCGGACCAGGCGGCGCCAGGACCGGTAGGCCTCGTCGCTGGTCACCTTCTGCTCCAGCACCACCGGGACCAGCGACTCCAGCACCAGTCCGGTACGGGTCAGGCGCAGCCCGGGGCGGCGGCGGTGGCTGGCGTGCACCAGGCGGTGCCGGGGGACGAAGGCGGCGGGATCGTCCTCGGCGCCGAGCAGCCGGGGCAGCTCCGCGAGCGCCCACTCGGCGCCGGGGCCCCAGGCCTCCGCCTCGACCTCCTCGCCGGCGCCGACCCGGGCGACCCGGAGCGTGGCCGGGCCCTGCGGGGTGCGGGTGGCCCGCCAGACGGAGCCGTCGGGGGTGACGCGGAAGGTGGGGTCGGCGGGGCCTCGGCGCAGCGGGCCGAGGATGAGCCCCAGGTCGACGGGCCCGCCGGGGCTCCAGCGGCGGCGCTGCGCGGCGGCGGAGGGCTTCGGCCCGGCCCCGGAGCCGGGGGGTACGTGGGTACGGCCGCCACGGACGACGGTGCGGGTGAGGGGGTCGAAACGGCCGGCCATGCCTTGAGCGTAGCCCGCCGGGGGTCCGGCCCCGCCGCCGCTGCGCGGACCGCCTCCCCGGGGCTCCGCCCCGCACCCCGCCGCCCCGCACCCCGCCGCCCGGCCAGGGCAGGGGTCAGCGGCCCTGGAGTCTCGCCGATGTCGTGCGGGTCGGGGGCAGCTGTTTGTACAGCTGCCTGCCGGGGCATTCCGTGGCGAAGCCGTCGCGGTGGCCCGAGATCACGTTCATCTTCACGCTGCTCCCCTTCGGGAACCGGTTCCCGCCGCCCGACCTCAGGGTGGTCTTCGCCCTCGGGTCCGCGCCGAACAGCCCGAGCTTCCAGGCCGTGAGCCGGGCCACCGCGTCGACGGCCGCCTTCGGCGGGGCGGCGCCGCCGAAGGAGCCGATCACGGCGATGCCCATGCTGTCCGCGTTGAACCCCATGGTGTGCGCGCCGAGCACCGGCTTGGCGACCCCGCCCGCCCGGCCCTCGTAGACCGTCCCGCAGCGGTCGACGGCGAAGTTGTAGCCGATGTCCCGCCAGCCCTCGCTGACCACGTGGTAGCGGTAGAGGCTGCGCAGCACCGCCGGAGCGTCCTTGCAGGCGTAGTTGTTGCCGGAGGCGGTGTGGTGGACGAAGGCCGCCTTGACGGTGTTCGTGTAGACGAAGCCCGTCTCGCGCAGGCTCTCGTCGGCGCCCCAGCCGCGCCGGGTGACGATCCGCGGGCGCGGGCCGATGTACGGGCGGGCGGCCGCGCCGAGGGATCCGTCGGCGGCGAGGACGGCGTCGGCGGTGGAGTCGGCCTTGTTCAGCGCGCCGATCTCCAGCGCGCCGAGCGTGGCGTGCGGGACGTTCGCGGCGGAGGACTCGGCCCCCTCCATGGTCATCTCGGGCAGGAGCGCCGCGTCGCCCTTGTCGTCGCCGGCCGGGGACGACGGGCGGCCGGCGTTCTTGCCGTCGAGCACGGCGACGGGCTCCGCCGCTCCCGGGTCGACGAGTTCGATGCGCAGGCCCGAGGGGAGCCGGGACTCGGCCCGCGTGTCGCCGCCGGTCTCGGCGTGGACCCGGACCTCGATCCCGTCGGAGGCGCCGACCCACAGCGGAGCGGTGCTGCCGCGGACGCGGCGCGAGCCGCGCTCCACCGCGTCGGGGTCGGCGCCGTGTTCGCCGTTGTGGGTCTCGACGTCCTGCCAGCCGGACCAGGCGCCCGTGCCCGCCGCGCGGGTGCGGACCTGGACCCGGCCGACGAGCCGGGTGGCGGCGTCGTCCCATACGACGCCGACCAGCGAGAAGGTCTTCACGTCCCGGGCGGCGAGCCCGCGCGTCTCGGGGCGGCCGGGCGAGGCGCTCATGCCCGGTACGCCGGGGATCCGGCCGTCGGAGGGGCCGAGGGGGGCGAGCGGCAGGGACTGGGTGGACCCCGCGGGGGTCACGGGGGCCGCCGCGCCCTCGGACGCGGCGGCCAGGGCCGGAGTGCAGAGCGCGAGCGGCAGGGCCAGTGCGGCCGCGGTCGCGACACCGATCGAGGAAGCAAGGAATCCACGCATGGAAGCGATGCTGGGCACAGCCCTCACGAAGCGCCATCGGAGAACTGACGATCCGTCCGACACCGCCGGGGCCGCGCCTCCCCTGGACGGCGCAGCCGCTGCCCTCCGTACGAGGGAAGGGCCCGCGTAGGCTGGGGCGGGTGAACGCCACTGACCGCACCCCTGCCGACCTGCTGCGATCCGCGCTCGCCGCCGATCCGGGCCGCCCCCTCGTCACCTTCTACGACGACGCCACGGGCGAGCGCGTCGAATTGTCCGTCGCCACCTTCGCCAATTGGGTGGCCAAGACCGCCAATCTGCTCCAGGGCGACCTGGCCGCCGAGCCGGGCGACCGGCTCGCCCTGCTGCTCCCCGCGCACTGGCAGAGCGCCGTGTGGCTGCTCGCCTGCGCCTCGGTCGGCGTGGTCGCCGAGGTCGGCGGCGACCCGGCCGGCGCGGACCTGGTGGTGAGCGGGCCCGACACCCTGGAGGAGGCCCGCGGCTGTTCCGGGGAGCGGGTCGCGCTCGCGCTGCGTCCCCTGGGCGGGCGGTTCCCGCAGCCGCCGGCCGGGTTCGCGGACTACGCGGTGGAGGTGCCGGGGCAGGGCGACCGCTTCGCCCCGTTCGCGCCGGTCGACGCCGACGCCCCGGGGCTGGTGGTGGGCGGCGAGGAGCTCTCGTACGCGGCCGTGGTCGAGCGGGCCCGGGCGGACGCGGCGGCACGCGGCTTCGGCGAGGGCGCCCGGGTGCTGTCGGGGCTGGGCTACGACAGCTGGGAGGGACTCTCCTCGGGGCTGTACGGGGCGCTGGCCACCGGCGGCTCGGTGGTGCTGTGCCGCCACCTGGACCGGCTGTCGCCGCAGGCGCTGGAGCAGCGGACCGAGAGCGAGCGCGTCACTCACACCGTCTGACGGCGACTTCGCGCGATCTGTCACCCGCATGGCCCTGTACAGGGCGGTGCCCCCGGGCCGTCCGCGCCCCCCGGGGGCAGGATCGGCTCCAGGCCGTACTCACCCGTACGGCTGGCAGCCGGTTCGGCGAGGGGACGGAACGCGAGTGAGGGACAGCGCGGGCATACCGGGCGGCACCGGGGCGGCCGGAGGCGGGCCGAGGCCCCCGGCCGACCGTCGGCGTCGCCGGCTGCTGCGCTGGATCGGGCTCGGGGCCGTCCTGCTGGTCCTGGCGGGCGCGGCCACCGGCTGGTGGCTGTACGCCAAGCTCGACGGGAACATCACCGCGGACACCTCCGCCGAGGCGGAACTGCGCCGCTACGAGCGCGAGCGCCCGGGGCACTCCACCGAGGGCGCCCGGAACATCCTGCTGATCGGCTCGGACTCGCGGTCCGGCCGGGAGAACGCGGGCTACGGGCAGGACGGCGGCACGCAGCGTTCCGACACGACGATCCTGCTGCACCTGTCGGCGGACGGCGCGAGCGTGACGGCCGTCTCGATACCCCGGGACCTGATGACGGACGTCCCGAGCTGCCGGGCCGCCGACGGGACCCGTACCGCCGAGCGCTTCGCCCAGTTCAACTGGGCCTTCCAGTGGGGCGGGGCCGCCTGCACGATCCGTACGGTCGAGCGGCTCACGGGCGTCCGGATCGACCACCACATGGTGCTGGACTTCGGCGGTTTCAAGCAGATGGTCGACGCCGTGGGCGGGGTGGAGGTGTGCCTGCGGCAGCCGGTGAACGACGCCGAGGCGCACCTGCGGCTCCCGGCGGGCCGCCACCTCCTCCAGGGGGAACAGGCGCTGGGTTTCGTCCGGGCCCGGTACGGCCTGGGCAACGGCAGCGACACCGAACGGATGGAGCGCCAGCAGCAGTTCCTCGGCTCGCTCGTCAAGAAGGTGCAGAGCAACGGCGTCCTGCTGAACCCGGCGCGGCTCTACCCGCTGCTGGACGCGGCCACCTCCGCGCTGACCACCGACCCGGGGCTGGCCTCGCTGCGCGGGCTGTACGAACTCGTACGGAGCGTGAGGGACATACCGTCCGACCAGATCGGGTTCCTGACGGTGCCGCGGCGGCCCTACCCCGCGAACCCCAACCGGGACGAACTGCTGGAGCCCGAAGCGGGGCGGCTGTTCCAGTGGCTGCGGCTTGACCGGCCCGTGACGGTCACCCCGCCCGTGCCCACCTCGACGGCCGCGCCGACGGCCGCCTCCGCACCCGCGTCCGCGGCCGCCGCGGAGCCCGCCCCGCTCTCCCCCGCCGAGGTGTTCCGCGACTCTGTGCGAGCGAAAAGCGGAACCACGTCCGCCCCCCTTCCGGACCCGACTTTCACAGGAACCACGGCGGACACGGCCGACTGCCGGTAAAGCAATCCAAAAGCCGGTGGTCCAACCGCACTGGATGGGCGTTTTGGGCAGTTATCGGGGGAGTGGATTTTGTCACCAGCATGGTTTGCAGCTGACCTGGGCGGATAGGGTGAGCGATCCGGTGCACCGGAAGCGAAGACACCGTGCACCAGCAGCCGGATCGTTGACCGCGCGCCTGGGGGGAGGCGCGTCGCGAGGCACCGACGGAGGATTCGAGCAACCGTGGATGCGCAAAGCCGTGGGCGGGCGGACGAAATCGACCCCGCAGACCAGTGGGTCCTCAATCCCCGCACTGGCAACTACGAACTGCGACTGGGCAATTCCCCTGCGCAGCAGCACTCCGTCACCACCCCCCGCAGGACCCGCAGACGCCCCACGGCTCCCGCCGCGCCGGCGGCCCCCTCCCCCGCGGTCCCCAAACCCCGGCGCGGCGAAGGCCCGCCCGGCGGCAGGCGCGGCGGCAAGCCCCGCGGGCCCGGTGGCGGCGGAGCGGCCAAACGGCGGCGCAGGGCGCTGGCCGTCACCGGCGGGACGCTGGCGTTCCTGCTGGTCGGCGGCGGGCTGGCGTCGTACCTGTACTACCAGCACCTCAACGGCAACCTGAAGGTCATCGACACCAACGGTGCGGGCGGCAGCTTCAAGAAGGACCAGCCGATCAACATCCTGGTGATCGGCACCGACAAGCGCAGCGGCGCGGGCAACGAGGGCTACGGGGACGCCGAGAGCGTCGGCCACGCCGACACCACGATCCTCTTCCACGTGTCGAAGGACCGCAGCAACGCGACCGCCCTGTCGATCCCGCGCGACCTGATCACCGACATCCCGGTCTGCCCGACGAAGCAGTCGAACGGCTCGGTGAAGCAGATCCCCGCCACCAAGGGCAGCCGCTTCAACAACAGCCTGGGCCAGGAGGGCCGCGACCCGGGCTGCACGATGCGCACGGTCAAGCAGCTCACGGGGATCGGCGTCGACAACTTCATGATGGTCGACTTCAACGCGGTCAAGAACCTGAGCACGGCGGTCGGCGGTGTGCCCGTGTGCCTGGCCAAGGACGTCAACGACCGTGATTCCAAGCTGAACCTGAAGGCCGGCGAGCACCGGCTGCAGGGCGAACAGGCGCTGGCCTTCGTACGAACCCGGCACTCCTTCGGCAACGAGAGCGATCTCGACCGGATCAAGACCCAGCAGCAGTTCCTCAGTTCGATGATGCGCGAGATGAAGTCCAAGGAGACGCTGACCAGTCCGAAGAAGTTCTTCTCGCTCGCGGAGGCGGCCACCAAGTCGCTGACCGTGGACCAGGGGCTGGGGTCCATCGGCAAGCTCACCGACCTCGCCGGTGAACTGAAGGACATGAACCTGAAGAACGTCACCTTCACGACGCTGCCGGTGGTCGACAACCCGAACGAGCCGTCGAACCGGAAGGCGACCGTCGTCGTCAACTCCTCACAGGCCGACCCCCTCCTCCAGATGATCCGCGAGGACGTCTCCCTCACCGAGGTGGAGAAGAAGGAGCACGCCGCGAAGGAGGCCGCCGACGCCAAGCAGGACGCGCTGCTCCAGGGGAACCGGGCGCCGGCCGGGGACGTCCGGGTGGACGTGTACAACGGCGGCGGCCCCCCGGGATCGGCCTCCACCACCCTGACCTGGCTGCAGAACGCGAAGGGCGTCTACAAGGCGAGCAACCACGGCAACGCCGCGGAGCGGCTCGCGGCCACGCAGCTGGAGTACGCCCCCAACCAGGCCGACCAGGCACGGGCGCTGGCGGACATGATGGGGCTGTCCGCCGCGGCCATGAAGGTCGGCACGGTGGACGCGGGGCCGAAGACCCCGATGAAGCTGACCCTCGGCTCCGACTTCAAGGAGCCGGGTACGCCGCTCGGTGCGCCGGCCGCCCCGCAGCAGGCCCCCGAGGGGCTGCAGCGGGTCGAGGCGGACAAGGCGGTCTGCGCCAAGTGACGGGAGCGCGGTTACGCCGCCGCCACCCACCCACCGCCGCACGACCGGGCGGTAGCCGGTAGGCCCGGCACAACACCGACATCAGTGATCTTGAGGGGGGTACGCGTGAGGCACAGCAGCGTGCGGGGGGAGGGGGCGCCCGACCAGGCCACCGGCGGCATATCCGGCGGGGGGACGGGCGCTTCTGGCGCGGTGCCTCCACCGCGGTCGGGCCAGGGCGGCGGTGGGGCACCCGTGCGGCGCAAGCGCCGGCGGGTGCTGTTCTGGGTGGCGTCCGTGCTGGCGTTCCTGATCCTGGGGACGTCGGCGGCCGGGTACCTCTACTACCGTCATCTCGACGGCAACATCCGCAGCGGGCAGCGCCTCAGCGGTGAGAGCGGCGTGGAGAAGACCCACGCCAACGCCAAGGGCCAGCGCCCGCTGAACATCCTGCTGATCGGCTCCGACAGCCGCAACAAGCCGGAGAACGTGGAACTCGGCGGCAGCAGCGACACCGTGGGGAACCCCCCGCTCGCGGACGTGCAGATGCTGCTGCACGTGTCGGCGGACCGGGAGAACGCCTCGGTCGTGAGCATCCCGCGCGACACCCGGGTCGACATACCCGAGTGCACGGATCCCAAGACCGGCGAGAAGTTCAAGAAGACCAACGCGATGATCAACGAGTCGCTCGGCCGCGGCGGCCCCGGCTGCACGCTGGCCACCTGGGAGAAGCTGACCAACGTCTACATCGACCACTGGATGATGATCGACTTCTCCGGTGTCGTGAAGATGGCCGACGCCGTCGGCGGCGTCCCGGTCTGCGTCAAGGACAACGTCTGGGACCGGCCGCTGCCCACCTCCGGCGGCGGCTCCGGCCTCAAGCTCCAGAAGGGCACGACCCGGGTCAAGGGCGAGCAGGCGCTCCAGTGGCTGCGCACCCGGCACGCGTTCAGCAGCGACCTGGGCCGGGCGCAGGCCCAGCACATGTACATGAACTCGATGATGCGCGAGCTCAAGGGCCAGAACGCCTTCACCGACGTCGGCCGGATCACGGACCTGGCGGAGGCCGGCACCAAGGCGCTGGAGGTCTCCGAGGAGATCGGCTCGGTCAAGAAGCTCTACAACCTGGCCATGCAGCTCAAGGACGTCCCCACCAACCGCATCACGATGACGACGATGCCGACCTTCCAGGACCCGCGGGACGTGGACCGGCTCATCGTGAACCCGGCGGACGCCGACAAGCTGTGGACGATGCTCCGCAAGGACGTCGCGTTCGACAAGAACGGCGAGCCGCAGACCCCGCAGAGCCCCTCGGCCTCCCAGCCCGCGCCGGGCGCCTCGCAGCCGGCCCCCGGAGGCTCGCAGGAGCCGGCCCAGCCCACCCAGGGGGCCTCGAAGGCCCCGGTCACCACCCCGGACAAGATCCCCGTCAACGTGGTCAACGGCACCGCGGCCGGCCAGCCGCTGGCGCCCCACCGGGCGAACGCGATCGCGGAGGTCCTGGTCTCCAAGGGCTTCACCGGAGCCCGGGCGGACAGCGCGCTGACCCCGGAGAAGACCACCGTGGTGCGCTACCCGACGCCCGAACTGGCGGACGAGGCGCAGAGCGTGGCGGCGTCCCTGGGCATCCCGGGCACGGCGGTGCAGCAGTCGGACGAGGTCTCGAAGATCACGCTGGTCGTGGGCGCGGACTGGCGCGAGGGCAACGGCTTCCCGCAGCAGACCCCGCCGCCGGCCGGTGCGATCCCGGACACGGCCGACGCGATCAACGGCTCCGACACCGGTGCCTGCATGGACGTCTACAAGCCGTACCGCTGGTGACGCGGCGCCGCTGAGCCGGCTCCGCGCAACGCCGAAGGGGTGACCCGGTCCGTACGGACCGGGTCACCCCTTTCGCGTCGGTGCCCCGGCCCCTCAGGCCTCGGCCGGGTCGCGGCGCACCGACGGGCGGCGGCTGGCGATGACCTTGCGGGCGAGCGAGCGCGGACTGGTGAGGAAGCCGTAGCCCCAGCACATGTGCATCGTGGCGAGGGCCACGGGGATCTGCGCCCTGGCCTTCAGCGGCAGCCCCTTGCCCGCCGGGACGGAGCCGGCGGTGATCGCGGCGAGGTAGCCGGCCGGGACGGCGAACGCCCACGGGCTGACGGCGACACCCGCGACCACCCCGGCCGCGATCGCGCAGACGGCGGTCGGCGGGGCCAGGTAGCGCAGGTTGATGGAGCCGGCGTGGTAGCGGGCCACCACGTGCCGCCAGCGGCCGTAGTCCTTGTACTGCTTGGCGAGGGCCCGCACCGAGGGCCGTGGGCGGTACTGGACCTTCAGTTCGGGCGAGAACCAGATGAGACCGCCGGCCTCGCGGATGCGGAAGTTCAGCTCCCAGTCCTGGGCGCGGATGAACTCCTCGTTGTACCCGCCCTGCTGTTCGAGGGCCTCGCGGCGGAAGACGCCGAGGTAGACGGTCTCGGCCGGGCCGGCCTGTCCACCGGTGTGGAAGGCCGCGTTACCGACGCCGATCTTCGAGGTCATCGCGGCGGCGACGGCGTCCTCCCAGGCGTTCTCGCCCTCGGCGTGCATGATGCCGCCGACGTTCTGCGCCCCGGTCTCCTCCAGGAGGCGGACGGCGGTGGCGATGTAGTTCGGGGAGAGCATGCCGTGGCCGTCGACGCGCACCACGATCGGGTGGCGCGAGGCCTTGATCGCGGCGTTGAGGGCTGCGGGGGTGCGGCCGGTGGGGTTCGGGACGGTGTGGACGCGCGGGTCGTCCCGGACGAGTTCGGCGGCGATCTCGTCGGTGCGGTCCGTGGACGGCCCGAGCGCGATCACCACCTCTATCTCGCCTGCGTACTCCTGTCCGAGGATGTGCCGGACGGAGTCACGCAGGTGACGCTCCTCGTCGAGCACCGGCATGATCACCGAAACTGCGGGCTGCTGGGCGGGCATGTGGTCCTTCACGGTCGGGTATCGGTGTCACGTTACCGCGTACGGGGGAAACGGGTGCGCGGCGGACGAGCGGTACGGACAGAGGCTGATCGTATGGGCCTACTGTTCAGACGAATCAGATGAATATGAATAATCCGCCCGCACTGCCCCCGCGGAGGTGTCCCCCGTGCCCCAACCGCACCGTCCCACCCGACGCGCCCCCGGCTCCCAGCCACCCCGGCCACGGTCCGCGCGCGGCGGCGGAGGCGGTCGCCGGACCGGGCACCGGGAGCCCCGGCCACGCTGGGGGGTGCGGATCGCGGCCGTGCTCTCGCTGGTGGTGCTGGGCTCCGGGGCGGTCGGGCACGCGGTGATGACCGGCCTGGACACCGGCATCGAACGGGTCGATCCGTTCAAGGACATGAAGAACCGCCCGCAGGCCGGTCACGGGGTGAACTTCCTGCTGGTCGGCACCGACGGACGCGAGAAGATCACCCCCGAGGAGAAGCGCGAGTACCGGCTCGGCGGCGCGCCCTGCCACTGCACCGACACCGTGATGCTCGTCCACCTCTCCGCCGACCGGGAACGGGCCAGCGTCATCAGCCTGCCCCGGGACAGCTACGCCGAGGTCCCGGCGCACCAGGACCTGGTCACCGGCAATCCGCACAAGGCCCACCCGGTGAAACTGAACGCCGCCTACGCCGAGGGCGGCCCCAACCTGACCGTACGGACCGTCGAGAACATGACCCGCGTGAAGATCGACCACTACCTGGAGGTCGACTTCACCAGCTTCATGAAGACCGTCGACGCGATGGGCGGCGTCGAGATCTGCACGGCCAAGGCCATGCACGACACCTACACCGGCCTCGACCTGCTCCCCGGCACCCACCGGCTCACCGGCGGCCAGGCCCTGCAGTACGTGCGCTCGCGCCACGTGGACGGGGCCTCCGACCTGGGCCGGATGCAGCGTCAGCAGCGGTTCATCGCCGCCCTGATCAAGCAGGCCACCGGGGGCGGCGTCCTGCTGAACCCGGTGAAGTTCAAGGAGGTCAGCTCCACCCTGCTGGGGTCGGTGCGCGCCGACAGGGGCTTCGGGTCGGAGCAGATGCTGGCGCTCGGACAGGCCATGCGGGGCTTCACCCCCTCCTCGTCGGAGTTCGCCTCCGTGCCGGTCGGGGACCCCTCCTTCCAGGTCAAGGGCATCGGCTCGACGGTGAAATGGGACGAGCCGAAGGCCGCCAAGCTCTTCGAGGCGCTGCGCCAGGACCAGCCGCTGGCCCCCGCCCGCCCCGGGCAGGCCCCGCGCGGGCCCGCGCCGGTCCCGGTCGACGTGCCGCCCCGGCAGATCCGCGTCCAGGTGGAGAACGGGACCCGGATCGACGGGCTCGGCGGGCGGGTGGACGCCGCCCTGCGCGCCACCGGCTTCGACACCACCCAGGCCCCGGCGGCCGGCGCCAGCCGCGAGGTCCGGCGCACGGTGATCGCGTACGACCCCCGCTGGGACCGCTCGGCGCGGACGGTGTCCGCGGCGCTGCCGGGCAGCGAGCTGCGCGCGGTCGCCGGACAGGGGCGCACGGTGCTGGTGATCGCGGGCGCGGACTTCAAGAAGGTCGTGCCGGTGCGGGCCGAGGACCCGTACCAGGGCGAGTTCGGCGTGGTCACCGGGGACCAGGTGGTCTGCGGGAGCTGAACCCCGGCGGGTTCAGCCGGTCCGCTCCAGCAGGGACACGTGCAGCCCGCGCACCTCGGTCGTCGAGGCGACCCGGTAGTGGCCCTTCAGCGCCCGCACCTGGTCGGCAGGCAGCCGGTTGTACGGGTCGTCCTTGCCGGTGTCGCGGGTGACGAGCCAGATCCGCCGGGTGTCGCCGAGGCACTGCTCGGGCCGCTCGCACTCCCGCGGGAAGAGGTCGTTCGCGTCCAGCGCCGAACGGGCCGCGAAGACGTCGTGGAGCCGGACCCGGCCGGGCAGGTAGTACTCGATCTGGAAGTCGACCATGTACACCCGGTCGGCGCCGCGGACCGGCACGAAACCGTCGCCGGGCCGGTAGCCCTGCGCGATGACCCGCGCCGCCGCCCGGCCGTCGGAGGTCTCCTTGGCCTGCTCGGTACGCAGGTGACGCTGGTCGGGCACGCCGAGCAGGACCAGCGCGGCCAGCCCGGCCGCCCCGGCCGCACGGGGCTTGAGGGCGGCCAGTCCGGCGGCCGCCAGCACCGCCCACGCGGGCACGGTGAACAGGACGTAGCGGTCGATGAAGTACGAGGTGCTGCCCTGCGAGACCACGTAGACGGCGACGATCGGCATCGCGCCCAGCAGCAGCAGCTCCACGGCGGGGCGCCGGCCCCGGCTCCAGGCCAGCGGCAGCAGGGCCAGCGCGGCGATGCCGAGCCCGACGAGCGGGGAGGCGAAGAGGTTGTCCCACAGACCCGCGATGTCCCGCATCCGCGGGGTCTTGATCCAGCTGATCTGCCGGCCGACCTGCTGACGCCCCAGCAGCACCAGCGGAATCACCGGCAGCAGCCCGGCGACGGCCGCCAGGGCGAACGTGAGCACCGTGCGCCCGCGCCGGTCCCGCCACCAGCGCAGCGCCACGACCATGGCGTGCGGCAGCAGGAACAGCAGGGCCACCATGTGCAGCAGCCCGGCCACCGCGACCGCCGCCGCGTACCCGGCCCAGCGCGCCCGACCCGGCCGCTCCAGCGCCCGCAGCAGCAGCCAGGTCGCGGCCGAGACGGCGAGGACGACGAAGGCGTACGAGCGGGCCTCGGTGCCGTACCGGGTGACGACGGGCAGCAGCGCGAACAGCAGCCCGGCGAAGACGGCGGTGCGGCGGTCGAACAGGGCCCGCGCGGTCAGCACCACCAGGGCGGCGGAGCCGGCCATGGCCAGGGCCGAGGGCAGCCGCAGCATGGCCGCGGAGTCCCCGAACACGGAGACCCAGCCGTGCAGCACCAGGTAGTAGAGGCCGGAGACGGCGTCGACGTGACCCAGCATGGCGAACAGCTCGCCGGTGGAGCGGGAGGCGGCGTTCCAGCTGGCCAGCTCGTCGCGCCAGAGCTGCGGGGTGCCGCCCCGGAAGGCGGTGACCGCGAGGGTCAGCAGCGCCGCCCACAGCCAGTCGGGCCCGGTCAGCCGCCGCGCGCGCGGTCGGGCGGGGGCGGACGGGGCCGCGGCGGTGGTCTGGGTGGCAGTCGGCATCAGGGGTTCTCCGCGGCAGGGCCGGTCGAGGGGCAGGCCGTCGCTCGGGCGGAGCAGCCGGACGTCGACGGACCAGTCTACGGGGCCCCCGTAAGGCACGGGTATGCCCCGGAGCCCGTACGCGACGGGCCGGCGGCGGGCGGCCGCCGGGCGGTCCGGCGGCGTGTGGCGTGTTGCGTGTGGCCTTGGCGGGCGGCCGCCCGCCGCCGGCCCGTCAGTCGTCGAGGCCCTCGGCGGCGCGGCGCTCGCGCAGCTCGGTGATCGCCTGGCGGCGGGCGAGCCGGTGGGTGCGGCGGATCTGCGCCTCCTGGTAGCGGCGCTCGTCCCGCTCGGTCTCCGGGATCACGGGCGGGACCTGGCGGGGCTTGCCGTCGGAGTCGACCGCGGTGAAGACGAGGTAGGCGCTGCCGACCTGGGTGGCGGGGGTGGACTCGTTCCACCGCTCCGCGAGGACCCGTACGCCGATCTCCATCGAGGAGCGGCCGGTCCAGTTGCACTGCGCGCGGACGTGGACCAGGTCGCCGACCCGGACCGGGGCGAGGAAGGCCATCTCGTCCATCGACGCCGTCACGGCGGGCCCGCCCGAGTGCCGCCCGGCCACCGCGCCGGCCGCGTCGTCCACCAGCTTCATGATCACGCCACCGTGCACGGTACCGAGGAGGTTGGTGTCGTTGGCGGTCATGATGTGGCTGAGCGTGGTCCGGGAGGCCGAGATCGGCTTGCCCGCGGGCACCGACGGTATTTCTGTCATGGAGCCACCATAAGTGGGCGCCGCAGGCATCAGCTCTGCAACAGCCGCGGTACGAAGCGTCCACCTGGGTGTCGGGCGACACGCCGCGGCAGGCATCCTTGTGCGCATGAGTGACTGGGACGGGTGGAACGGCGAGCGCGACGCGCGCGGCCGCCGCGATGACGGGTACGGGCGCGGCAGCGGGCAGCCGCAGCCGGAGGGCGCGCAGCGGATGCGCCACGTCCAGCGGCAGCCGCAGCCGCCGCAGCGCCCGGCCCGCCCGCCGGTCCCCCCGCAGGGACCGCCGCAGGGCCGCCCCGGCCACGGAGTGCCGCCGCAGCAGACGCAGGGACCGGACGCCTCGTACGACAGCGGGTACAACACCGGCCAGGTCTACGGCCGGCCCGCGGGCCCCGGCGGTCCGGCGGGACCGGGCCGCCTCGGGCGGCCTGGCGGGAACGGTGGTCCGGGCGGGCCGGCGGGCCCCGCGCCCGACTGGCGCCGGCGGATCAAGATCGGCTCCATCGTGCTGGTCTCCGCGCTCCTGGTCACCTCCATCGGCACCTACTTCTGGGCCGACTCCAAGGTGCGCCGCGAGGTCGACCTCTCCAAGGTGATCGAGCGCCCCAAGGAGGGCGACTGCACCACGTACCTGATCGTCGGCTCCGACAGCCGCGAGGGCATGTCCGACGAGGAGAAGAAGAAGCTCCACACCGGCTCCGCCGAGGGCAAGCGCACCGACTCGATGATGGTCCTGGCGAAGTGCTCCAGCGGGAACACGATGATCTCGCTGCCGCGCGACTCGGACGTGGAGATCCCCTCCTTCATCGGCTCCCAGTCGGGCAAGAAGTTCGCGTCCCAGGGCCGGCGGGTCAAGCTCAACGCGGCGTACGCGGAGGACGGACCGGAACTGCTGGTGCGGACGATCGAGTTCAACACCGGGCTGCGCATCGACCACTACGCCGAGATCGGTTTCGCCGGATTCGCGAACATCGTGGACGCGCTGGGCGGCGTGGAGCTCGACATCGAACAGGGCTTCAAGGACGAGAAGTCGGGCGCCGACTTCAAGGCGGGCCGTCAGACCCTCAACGGCGAACAGTCGCTGGCCTTCGTGCGCACCCGCTACGCCTTCGCCGAGTCGGACCTCCAGCGGACCAAGAACCAGCAGAAGTTCCTGTCGGCGCTGGCGAGCCAGGCGGCCACGCCGGGCACGCTCCTCAACCCCTTCGCCCTCTACCCGGTGATGGGCGCGGGCCTGGACACCCTCGTCGTCGACAAGGACATGGGGCTGTGGGACCTCGGTCAGATGTTCTTCGCGATGAAGGGCATCACATCGGGTGACGGCGTGTCGATGAACATGCCCATTTCCGGCCAGAAGGGCGGCAACCTCGTCTGGGACAAGGCGAAGGTGCAGCAGCTGGTCAAGGAGATCCAGAGCGACCAGAAGGTCACCGTCCGGGGGCAGTGAACCAGCCGCGCGGCAGGCGCGGAACGCGGTGCGATGGGCCACGTGCTGTGGACAGTGCGATGGTTTCTCGTAAGACTGTGGCGGCCCATGCAACGGGGGGGATGCCCGGCTGGGCCCCGCCGTCCGGCGCGGCGCTCAGCACGTTCGGGCACGCGTCCGTCCTGCCCGTGGAGCGTTCATGTCCTTGCACCCGTCCCCGCGCGTCCTCAGCGACCGACGGCAAGACGGCAGACCCTCGGCCTGGCCCGCCCTGCCCCGGCCCGCCCGGTCCACCGGGGAACCGGCGGACCGGCCCCGGCTGCGAATCCTGGACGGGCTGCGGATCCTGGCGGCGGTGCTGGTGCTCATGCACCACTACACCCGCCAAGAGGTGTGGGGACGCGACGCGTTCGGGTGGCTGACCATGGTGGGCCGCTACAGCTGGATGGGCGTGGAGCTGTTCTTCATGATCAGCGGCTTCGTCATCTGCATGTCGGCGTGGGGCCGGCCGCTGGGCTCCTACCTGCGCAGCCGGGTGATCCGCCTCGGACCCGCGTACTGGTTCTGCGTACTGCTCACCATGGGCGTGCTGCTGGCGGTCGGCAAGCCCTTCGGGGGCGCCGGGCCGGGGCTGAGCCAGGTCCTGACGAACCTGACGATGTTCCAGACCCCGCTGGGCAATGCCGAGCTGGACCCCTCGTACTGGACGCTCTGGTCCGAGCTGCGGTTCTACCTGATCTTCGCGGCGGTCGCCTGGACCGGCCTGACGTACCGCAAGGTCCTGAACTTCTGCTGGATCTGGACGGTCGCCTCGCTGCTCGCCCCCGGTTCCGGGCTGCCGATCCTGAACGTCCTCGCGAACCCCACCTACTCCCCGCTGTTCATCTCCGGCATCTGCTTCTACCTGATCCGCCGTGAGGGGCCGCGCGCGGGCGAGCCGTGGGTACTGCTCGCGTTCTCCTGGCTGCTGACGCAGCGCTGGCTGAACGACATCGTCCACTGGAACACCGTCAAGGGCGACCGGCTGTCCTGGGAGATGTGCCTGCTCGTCGTGACCCTGTGCTACGTGGTCATGGCCGCCGTGGCCCTGGGATGGCTGGACCGGATCGACTGGCGCTGGCTGTCGGTCGCGGGCGCGATGTCCTACCCGCTCTACCTGCTGCACCAGCAGATCGGCGTGACGCTGCTGCGGATGTGGCGGCAGGACGTGGAGCCGTGGACGCTCCTGCTGTCGGCGACGGCCGTGATGCTGCTGGCCTCGTGGCTGATCCAGCGGTTCGTGGAGCGGCCGGCGGCCCGGCGGCTCAAGCGGTTCCTGGAGGCCCGTCCGGGCGGCGGCGAACGGACCAAGCCCCTGCGCGAGACGCCGTAGGGGGCGGCCCGCGGACGTCGGCTCCGGACACGAACTCCGGACACGAAGGAAGGGGCACCCCTCTCGGGGTGCCCCTTCCTCGGTGTTCGCGTGCGCGTGTCCCTACGCGCCCGCCTGCCCGGCTACTTGCCGGCGCGGGCGCGGAGCTTCCACGGCATGGCGATGGACTCCAGCTGGACGGCCAGGTTCATCTTGGACTCGCCGACGGTGCGGTCCTCGAAGTGGATCGGGACCTCCATCACCTGGAAGCCGCGGCGCAGGGCCTTGAACTTCATCTCCACCTGGAAGCTGTAGCCGGCGCTGCCGATCGACGCGAGGTCGATCGCCTTCAGCGCGTCGGCGCTCCACAGGTTGAAGCCGCCCGTGATGTCGCGGACGCGGGTGCCCAGGATGGTGCTCGCGTAGGCGTTGGCCCAGCGGGAGAGCAGCTTGCGGTGCGCGCCCCAGGCGTCGGAGAGGGTGCCGCCCGGAACGTAGCGGGAGCCGACGACGAGACCGGCGCCGGTGGAGCGGGCGACGCCCAGCATCTCGGCGATCTTGCCGGCCGGGTGGGAGCCGTCCGCGTCCATCTGGAGCACGTACTCGGCGCCGTCTTCGACGGCCTTGGCCATGCCGGCGGCGTAGGCGCGGCCGAGGCCGTCCTTCGCGGTGCGGTGCAGGACCGACATGCGCGGCTTGCCGTCCTCGGTGAGGAAGCCCTCCGCCAGCTCGTCGGCGATCTTGCCGGTGCCGTCGGGCGAGGAGTCGTCGACGACCAGCAGGCGCAGGCCCGGCTGGTCGAGACCCATGAGCAGCTCCACCATGCCCGGCAGGTTGCCCGCCTCGTTGTAGGTCGGCATGACCACGGTGAGCGGGGTGTGTGCCCAGGTGTCGGGGAGCTTCGTGGTTGCGACGTCGGTCGCGCGGGGAGTCTGCTGCTCGCCTATCACAGGTTGTGCCTCACTGAAGTTGGTCACCGGTCGGAGGAGAAGCGGACGGCGGCGTCGGGCAGTTCAGCCTCGCACCACACCCGCACCCCTGCGCGAAGTTCGTTGTCGGCCCCTACGACGGCACCGTCTCCGACGACCGCGCCGTTCACCACCGTGCGCGAACCCACCGAGGCGCCGGCGCCGATGAGGCTGGCGCTCACCACCGTGTCCGGGCCGAGGGTCGCACCGTCCAGCACGATCGAGCCCTGGACGACCGCGCCCGATTCGATCCGGGCGCCGGCACCCACCACCGTACCGCCCGACAGCTTGGCTCCGTCCGCCACCACGGCACCCGGGAGGACCAGGGCCTCGCCGCGGGGGCCGGGGACGGCCGGGGAGCTCACGATGCCGCGCACGAGGTCGGCCGAGGCCTGCACGAAGGACTCGGGCTTGCCGAGGTCCAGCCAGTAGGTGTCCTCGGTGACGCCGTGCAGCCTGGCGCCGGAGTCCAGCAGACCGGGGAAGGTCTCGCGCTCGACGGATACCGGCCGGCCGGCCGGGATGGAGTCGATGACGCTACGGCGGAAGACGTAGCAGCCGGCGTTGATCTGGTCGGTGATGATCTCTTCGGGGGTCTGCGGCTTCTCCGTGAAGGCCAGCACCCGCCCCTCGGAGTCGGTGGGCACCAGGCCGAAGGCGCGCGGGTCCTCGACCCGCACCAGGTGCAGGGAGACGTCGGCGTCGGCCGCCTGGTGGGACTCGACCAGGCCGGCGATGTCCAGGCCGGTCAGGATGTCGCCGTTGAAGACGAGGACGGGGGAGTCCGGGCCTCCGGTCAGCCGCTGCGCGGCGTTGCGGATGGCACCGCCGGTGCCCAGCGGCTCGTCCTCGACGACGTATTCGAGGGTGATGCCGAAGTCGGAACCGTCGCCGAAGTAGGGCTCGAAGACCTCGGCGAGGTAGCAGGTGGCCATCACGATGTGGGTGACACCGGCGGCTGCGGCCCTGGCTATCTGGTGGGCGAGGAAGGGAACGCCTGCCGCGGGAACCATCGGCTTGGGGGTGTTCACCGTCACGGGGCGCAGTCGCGTCCCCTGCCCGCCGACCAGCAGGATCGCTTCCGTCATTGTTTTCTCCCCAACCGGTTCGGGCGTACGAAGGTTCAAATTTAGCCCATCCGGGGACATGCCAAGGCCGTGGGCGGGCCCGGCGGGGGCCGCCACGGCCACGTTCCGGTTACGGGCGGACGGCCGCGCGGAGACGGGCGGATTGCGGCACATCGGACACCCCTGCGCGCGGCCGTCCTCTATATATGAGGACGCATCACGTGCGCCCGCCCAGCTGGTGGACCATCACCGCTGGTCAGAGAGGTGCGCCGGGGTTCGCCCCGTCGCGTGGCGCGTCGGGCGCCGCCGGACCCCTCCGTAACGGATCCGGTGCGCAAGGGTGCTTCGCCCGCCCCGGTTGACGGCCGGTTGTTCCGAACCTGTCGGCAACCCGTTACGAACCCTTGCCCCTTCTCCACGCGGAAGGCCCCCGACGGGACGCCGGGGGCCTTCCGCGCGCGCGGGACCGCTACGGCAGGTTGCGGGCCATGACGATCCGCTGGACCTGGTTCGTGCCTTCATAAATCTGCGTGATCTTCGCGTCGCGCATCATGCGCTCGACCGGGTAGTCACGGGTGTAGCCGTAGCCGCCGAGGAGCTGGACGGCGTCCGTGGTGACCTCCATGGCGACGTCGGAGGCGAAGCACTTGGCCGCGGCGCCGAAGAAGGTGAGGTCGGAATCGACGCGCTCCGACTTGGCGGCGGCCGAGTAGGTCAGCTGGCGGGCGGCCTCGATCTTCATGGCCATGTCCGCGAGCATGAACTGCACGCCCTGGAAGTCGCCGATCGGCTTGCCGAACTGCTTGCGCTCCTGGACGTAGCCCTTGGCGTAGTCCAGCGCGCCCTGGGCGATGCCGAGGGCCTGGGCGGCGATGGTGATGCGGGTGTGGTCGAGGGTCTTCATCGCCGTGGCGAAGCCGGTGCCCTCGGCGCCGATCATGCGGTCGGCGGGGATGCGGACGTTGTCGAGGTAGACCTCGCGCGTCGGGGAGCCCTTGATGCCGAGCTTCTTCTCCGGAGCGCCGAAGGAGACTCCCTCGTCGCCCTTCTCGACGACGAAGGCGCTGATGCCCTTGGAGCGCTTCTCCGGGTCGGTGACGGCCATGACCGTGTAGTACTCGGAGACGCCCGCGTTGGTGATCCAGCGCTTGACGCCGTTGAGGACCCAGAAGTCCCCGTCGCGCACGGCGCGGGTCTTCATGCCGGCGGCGTCGGAGCCCGCGTCGGGCTCGGAGAGCGCGTAGGAGAACATCGCGTCGCCCTTGGCCAGCGGGCCGAGGTACTTGGCCTTGAGCTCCTCCGAGCCGGAGAGGATCACCGGGAGGGAGCCGAGCTTGTTCACGGCCGGGATCAGGGAGGAGGAGGCGCAGACGCGGGCCACCTCCTCGATCACGATCACGGTGGCGAGGGCGTCGGCGCCGGCGCCGCCGTAGGTCTCGGGGACGTGGACGGCGTGCAGGTCGCTGGCGACCAGGGCGTCGAGGGCCTCCTGCGGGAAGCGGGACTCCTCGTCGACCGCGGCGGCGAACGGCAGGATCTTCGCCTCGGCGAGCGAGCGGACGGACTCGCGGAGCATGTCGTGCTCCTCGGCCGGGCGGTACAGGTCGAAGTCGGCAGAACCCGCCAAGACTCTCACTCCCCATGTGTGATGCGTGATGCTAACTACCGTTAAGTAACCGAAATCTTAGTGTCCGGGGCCCCGTCGGCGATATGTACGGCGTACGTGAGCTGCGTGACAGCGCGGATCCCGCCGGGGAACGTCCCCCACACGGGGCACGACTATGCTCGGTGGCCGCAAACGGCCCCGCACCTCTGGAGCACCCATGGCCCCCCTCAAGATCACTGTGATCGGCACCGGCTACCTCGGCGCGACACACGCCGCCGCGATGGCCGAGCTGGGCTTCGAGGTGCTCGGACTGGACGTGGTCCCGGAGAAGATCGAGATGCTGGCCGGCGGCCGGGTCCCCATGTACGAGCCGGGGCTGGAGGAGTTGCTCGCCGCGCACGTCGCCGGGCTGCCGGGCTCGACGGGCCGGCTGCGGTTCACCACCTCCTGGGAAGAGGTCGGGGAGTTCGGCGACGTCCACTTCGTCTGCGTGAACACCCCGCAGAAGCACGGCGAGTACGCCTGCGACATGTCCTACGTCGACTCCGCGATGGCCTCGCTGGCCCCGCACCTGACGCGGCCGGTGCTGGTCGTCGGCAAGTCGACCGTGCCGGTGGGCTCGGCGGAGCGGCTCGCGGCGAAGCTCGTGGAGCTGGCTCCGGCCGGCGCGGACGTGGAGCTGGCCTGGAACCCGGAGTTCCTGCGCGAGGGCTTCGCCGTGCAGGACACCCTGCACCCCGACCGGATCGTCATCGGCGTACGGGGCGAGCGCGGCGAGAAGGTGCTGCGGGAGGTGTACGCGACGCCGATGGCGGAGGGGACCCCGCTGGTGGTGACCGACTTCCCGACCGCCGAGCTGGTCAAGACGGCGGCCAACTCCTTCCTCGCGACCAAGATCTCCTTCATCAACGCGATGGCCGAGGTCTGCGAGGCCGCGGGCGGCGACGTGGTCAAGCTGGCGGAGGCCATCGGCCACGACGAGCGGATCGGCGCGAAGTTCCTGCGCGCGGGCATCGGCTTCGGCGGCGGCTGCCTGCCCAAGGACATCCGGGCCTTCATGGCCCGGGCCGGCGAACTCGGCGCCGACCAGGCCCTGACCTTCCTGCGGGAGGTCGACTCCATCAACATGCGCCGCCGCGGGCACATGGTGGAGCTGGCCCGCGACGCGGTCGGCGGTTCCTTCCTCGGCAAGCGGGTCGCCGTCCTCGGCGCCACCTTCAAGCCCGACTCGGACGACGTCCGCGACTCGCCCGCGCTCAACGTCGCCGGGCAGATCCACCTCCAGGGCGGGCAGGTCACCGTCTACGACCCGAAGGGCATGGACAACGCCCGCCGCGTCTTCCCCACCCTCGGCTACGCCGGCTCCGCGCTGGAGGCCGCCCGTGGCGCCGAGGTCGTCCTGCACCTCACCGAGTGGCGCGAGTTCCGCGACCTGGACCCCGCGGCCCTCGGCGAGACCGTCACCGACCGCCTGATCCTCGACGGACGGAACGCGCTGGACCCGGAGCGGTGGCGGGCCGCCGGCTGGACCTACCGGGCCATGGGGCGGCCGCACGCGTAAGGGATTTGGGGGGGTACGGAGGCTGACCTGGGCGTATCCCCCTACCCCGTTTCGACCGCTCGCACCCAAGTAAGTGGAATAAATGACTGGGTAGACTTCGGGCCGATGACCACGACCAGCAGCCCCCCGACCAACCCCACCGCATCTGCGACGGCGGCGCCCGCCACGCGTGACCGGCGGGGATCCTTCGAAGCAGCCATGCGAGGACGCGGAGCCCGGCTGGGCATCGCGGGCTTCTGGCTGGCCAGTCGGGCCGCGATGCTCTGGATGCTCGTCAACGACTTCTTCAGCTCGAACGTCGTACGGGTAGAGATCACCGCGACCTATCACAACTGGTACAACGTCCTCGTCACGTGGACGATGCCGCACAACGACATCATGTGGCAGTACCCCCCGGCAGCCGCGGCGATCTTCCTGTCGCCCGACCTCCTGCCGTTCCTCACCTACTTCCAGGCCTTCGTCGCCCTGACGGTGCTCTGTGACGCGGTGGTCCTCGTCGGCCTGATGCGCGCCGCCCGCCGCGACGACGGCAGCATGGCCGGCGCCCTCGTGTGGCTCGTCACGCTGCCGATGCTGATGGCCACCCCGTTCGCCCGCTACGACGTCCAGGTCACCCTGCTCGCCGTGGCCTCGCTGCTCTGCCTGCGCTACCGCCCGAAGCTCGGCGGGGTCATCGCCGGCATCGGCGCCATGGTCAAGGTGTGGCCGCTGCTCACCCTGCTCGGGACCCCGCGCGGCAAGTCGACGCGCGAGGCCTTCATCTCCGCCGCGCTCTCCTGCGTCGCGCTGCTCGCCGTCTTCGCCGCGCTGTTCCGCGACACCCTCGGCTTCCTGGGCAACCAGGGCGACCGCGGTGTCCAGGTCGAGTCCCTCGGCGGCAGCGCGCTGATGGCGGCCCGGCTCGTCCACCTGTGGCCCGGGAAGATCAACTTCCAGTACGGCGCCTTCGAGTACGTCGGCCCGTACGTCTCCAGCATCGCGCGGGCCTCCCTCGCGCTGACGGTGATCGGCTTCCTGCTGCTCCTGCTGTGGCGCGTGAAGGCGAACCGCTGGTCGACCGCGACCCCGTTCGACGCCGCGCTCTGCGCCATCATGGTGTTCACGGTCACCAGCCGCGTCATCAGCCCGCAGTACATGATCTGGCTGCTCGGCCTCGCGGCCGTCTGCCTGACGTCCCGGCACACCACCCAGCGGCCGATCGCCTGGCTGCTCGTGATCGCCACCGCGCTCACCACGCTGATCTTCCCGGTCTGGTACGGCTCGGACATCCTGACCAACTCCACGCTCGGCACGATCCTGCTGTGCGCGCGCAACGGCCTGCTGCTGTACGCCACGGTCTGGTCCGGCGTGCGCCTGTGGAAGGCGACCGTGCTGCCCAAGGACAGCCTGGCCGCCCAGTCCGCCTAAGGAGTTCTGCGGTGCTGTGCGGCGCGGGCCGTGAACTCCGCGTCGCGCAGCACCCTCTGGGCGTTGCCCCAGGTCAGCAGGGCCAGGTCGGACTCCGGCCAGCCCCGCTCCAGTAGTTCCGCGAGGAGTCTGGGGTAGCCCGAGGGATCGGTGAGCCCCGCCGGACGGGGTGTCGCCCCCTCGGCGCCGAAGGCGGCTCCCAGTCCCACGCACTCCGGGCCGGCGACCGCCCGCAGGTGGTCGAGGTGGTCCGCCACCGCGTGCAGGGAGTCCCCCGTCCGCGCGGTGTCGAAGGTGACCATCGCCAGACCGCCGGCCGCCCTGAGCGCCAGCAGCACCTCGTCGGTGACGTTGTCCGGGTGCGCGGTGAGCGCCGCCGCCCCCGTGTTCGAGACGATCACCGGTGCCTTCGAGGCGGCCGTGAGCTGACAGGCCGCCACCGGCGGGCAGCCCGTGAGGTCCAGCAGCATCGCGAGCCGGTTCACCTCCTTGACCACCTCGTGGCCGAAGGCCGTCAGCCCCTCCAGCGCCCAGGGCGCCCCCGCCGGCGCGAGGATCCGTACGCCCAGCGTGTGGAAGGCCCTCAGCGCGCCCAGCGAATCGCTCAGGGTACGTCCGGACACCGGGCCGAGGTACGAGGCGATCCGGCCCTTGTTGCGGGCGTCCATCATGTCGTCGGCGCTCAGTCCCAGGCGCAGGCCGTCGGGGTAGCGGCGCACCAGGGCGAGCGCGACGTCGATGAGCTCCAGGGTGTCGGAGACCACCCGGTCGGCGGCCCCTCCCTCGCGCGTCCGGTCCGGCGGCACGAGCAGCGACCAGAACTGGGCGCCCACGCCACCGGCCCGCAGCCGCGGGATGTCGGTGTCGATGCCGGTGTCGGGGGTGTCGATGTCGTGGTACGGGCTCTGGCTCAGCGTCCAGACGAGGCTGTTGCACCCGTCCGCCACGGGATGTTCGGCGAGCAGCGCGGTGGCCCGCTCCAGGGCGCCGGCCACCGCTTCGGGGGCGGACACGTCCTCGGCCCCGGCGGATCCGGGGCCCGCCGGGAGGGTGGGGGCGTCGTGCGGGTCGTCCTGCAGGTCGGCCATGGCGTTCGCTCCGGTCTCGGCGGCAGCGGGAGGGGAGGAGATGTGGTGCCACCGTGACATGTGGGGTGGCCGGGGCGCCCGGCGGATGTGGCGTTCGGGTGGAGGAGGGCATGGAAAAGGGGCGGGCCGCGGGGTGGGACCCCGCGACCCGCCCCCGGTGGAGCGTCAGAGGTGGGCGTTCGACGGCCCCCGGGACGCCGACAGGCCACGGGCCACACCTTCGGCGTCGCGCAGCGCCCGTACCGCGTTCGACCAGGTCAGCTTGGCCAGGTCGGCCCGCGACCAGCCGCGCGTGAGCAGCTCCGCGATCAGGTTGGGGTAGCCCGCCACGTCGTCCAGCCCGGACGGGGTGAAGGCGGTGCCGTCGTAGTCCCCGCCGATGCCGATGTGGTCGACGCCGGCCACCGCGCGCATGTGGTCCAGGTGGTCGGCCACGGTGGCCGCGGTGGCCACCGGGCGCGGCCGGCCCGCTTCGAAGGCCCGGTGGAGTTCCATCGCCTCGGGTGAGGTGTCGAGGTGGTGGAGGCCGTGGGCGCGCAGGTTCTCGTCGGCCGCCGCGGTCCACTCCACCGCCGCGGGCAGGATGAACTTCGGCACGAAGGTGGCCATCGCCACGCCGCCGTTGACGGGCAGCAGCTCCAGCACGTCGTCGGGGACGTTGCGCGGGTGGTCGCAGACGGCCCGCGCCGAGGAGTGCGAGAAGATCACCGGCGCGGCGGAGACGGCGATCGCGTCGCGCATGGTCGTCTCCGCCACGTGCGAGAGGTCCACCAGCATGCCGACGCGGTTCATCTCGCGGACGACCTCGCGGCCGAAGTCCGTGAGCCCGCCGTGGCGGGGCTCGTCGGTCGCCGAGTCCGCCCAGTCGATGGTGTCGTTGTGGGTGAGCGTCATGTACCGCACGCCGAGGCGGTGCAGGGCGCGCAGGGTGGCGAGCGAGTTGTTGATGGAGTGGCCGCCCTCGGCGCCCATCAGGGAGGCGATCCTCCCCCGTTCGCGGGCCGCCTCCATGTCGTCCGCCGTCAGCGCCCGCACCAGGGTGTCCGGGTAACGGTCGATCAGCTGGCCGACCGCGTCGATCTGCTCCAGGGTGGCGCTGACCGCCTCGTCACCCGCGAAGTCGGAGCGCACGTACACGGACCAGAACTGCGCGCCGACCCCGCCGGCGCGCAGCCGGGGGATGTCGGTGTGCAGGTGGGCGGACTGGTCGGCGCCGATGTCGCGCCGGTCCAGGTCGTAGCGGACCTGGTTGCGCAGCGCCCAGGGCAGGTCGTTGTGCCCGTCGACGACCGGGTGCTCCGCGAGCAGGCCGCGCGCCTCCTCCAGGCGCTGCGCCGCGCTCACTTGCCGAATCCGAAGGAGTCCGCGCCGGCGACCTTCGTCCGCAGCCGCTTGCCCTTCTCGGTGGCCTGGTCGTTCAGCTCCTGCTGGAACTCGCGCATCCGGGTGAGCAGCTCCGGGTCGTGCGCGGCCAGCATCCGTACGGCCAGCAGGCCGGCGTTGCGCGCCCCGGCGACGGAGACGGTGGCGACGGGAACCCCGGCGGGCATCTGGACGATCGAGAGCAGCGAGTCCATGCCGTCGAGGTACTTCAGCGGCACCGGGACCCCGATGACCGGGAGCGGGGTGACCGAGGCGAGCATCCCGGGCAGGTGGGCGGCCCCGCCCGCGCCCGCGATGATCGCCTTCAGGCCGCGGCCGGCGGCCTGCTCGCCGTACGCCACCATCTCGCGGGGCATCCGGTGGGCGGAGACGACGTCGACCTCGTACGGGATCTCGAACTCGTCCAGTGCCTGGGCGGCGGCCTCCATGACCGGCCAGTCGGAGTCCGAACCCATGACGATGCCGATGACGGGACCTGCGTTAGCGGTGCTCATGCGGTGATGGTTCCTCTGAGGTAGCCGGCTGCGTGACGTGCGCGCTCCAGCACATCGTCCAGGTCGTCGCCGTAGGTGTTGACGTGGCCGACCTTGCGGCCGTGTTTCACGTCCTTGCCGTACATGTGGATCTTCAGCTGGGGGTCGTGGGCCATGCAGTGCAGGTACGCCGCGTACATGTCGGGGTAGTCCCCGCCGAGCACGTTGGCCATGACCGTCCAGCGGGCCCGGGGGCGGGGGTCGCCCAGGGGGAGGTCCAGGACCGCGCGGACGTGGTTGGCGAACTGGGAGGTGACCGCGCCGTCCTGGGTCCAGTGGCCGCTGTTGTGCGGGCGCATGGCCAGTTCGTTGACGAGGATGCGGCCGTCGGTGGTCTCGAACAGCTCCACGGCCAGGTGGCCGGTCACGTCGAGTTCCTGGGCGATGCGCAGGGCGAGGGCCTGGGCCTCGCCCGCGAGGGCCTCGGAGAGGTTCGGGGCGGGGGCGATCACCGTGTCGCACACGCCGTCCACCTGGATGGACTCGACGACGGGGTACGCGACGGCCTGGCCGTGCGGGGAGCGGACGATGTTGGCGGCGAGCTCGCGGACGAAGTCCACCTTCTCCTCCGCCAGGACGGGGACGCCCGCCTTGAAGGGCGCCTCCGCGTCCTCGGGCGTGCGGACGAACCACACGCCCTTGCCGTCGTACCCGCCGCGCACCGTCTTGAGGATGACCGGGAAGCCGCCCACCTCTTGCGCGAAGGCCGCCGCGTCCGCCGGATCGCGCACGATCCGGTGGCGGGGGCTGGGCGCGCCGATCTCGTCGAGCTTGGCGCGCATCACCCCCTTGTCCTGGGCGTGCACCAACGCGTCGGGCCCCGGGCGAACGGGAATGCCGTCCGCTTCCAGGGCCCGGAGGTGTTCGGTGGGCACGTGCTCGTGATCGAAGGTGATCACGTCGCAGCCGCGCGCGAAGGCGCGCAGTGTCTCCAGATCGCGATAGTCGCCGATGACGACGTCGCTCACGACCTGGGCCGCCGAGTCCTGTGGGGTGTCACTGAGGAGCTTGAATCTGATGCCGAGGGGGATGCCCGCCTCGTGGGTCATGCGGGCGAGCTGCCCGCCGCCGACCATACCGACTACCGGGAACGTCACCACTCCAGGGTATCCGGCGGTATTGCGCCATCCGGACGTGCCCTGGCGCATACCCGTGTGCCGGGCCGTGTGCCGTGCGTCGCAGGGGTGCCGAGGCGCGTACGGAGCCCGGGGGCGACACTTAACATGTCGGGGTTGACGAAATCGAGTGACGCTCCAGCGCGGGGCGGCGACGACGGACAGGGACTGAAGGATCACATGAGTACGTCGAAAGCAGCACCGCTGTCCGAGCGCTTCCGCGGTCTCGCCCGGGAGGCGGCCAAGTTCGGTGCGGTGGGCGGGCTGGGCGTCCTGGTCAACTTCGGTGTGTTCAACCTGCTCCGGAGCACGACCGACCTCCAGACGGTGCGCGCGAACGTCATAGCCATCGTGGTGGCCATCGTCACCAACTACATCGGCTTCCGCTACTTCACGTACCGCGACCGCGACCTGGGCAGCCGCCGCCGCGAGATGGTCCTCTTCGTCCTGTTCAGCCTGATCGGCATGGTCATCGAGAGCGGCGTGCTCTACGCGGCGACGTACGGCTTCGGCTGGGACAGCTCGCTGCAGAACAACGTCTTCAAGTTCCTGGGCATGGCGATCGCCACCGTGTTCCGCTTCTGGTCCTACCGGACCTGGGTCTTCCAGGCCCTGCCCGCGCCGGCGGCGGCCTCGCTGGTCGTCGAGCAGCGGGACGGCCACGACGCGCCGGCCGTGGTGCTCGCCCCGGCGCCGGTCGCGCCGGCCGCGAAGTAGCCCCTCAGCGCACCGTCGGTTCCGGCTCGGTCCGCCGCGGCGCGGTACGGCTGAGGAACAGCGCGAACACCGGCGGCTGGCTCTGGAGCAGCTCCAGTCGGCCGCCGTCCGCCTCCGCGAGGTCCCGGGCGACCGCGAGGCCGATCCCGGTGGAGTTGCGGCCGCTGATCGCCCTCTCGAAGATCCGGTTGCCGAGGTCCGGGGGGACGCCGGGGCCTTCGTCCGTGACCTCCAGTACGGCCTGGTTGCCGGTGACCCGGGTGCGCAGCGCGACGGTGCCGCCCCCGTGCATCAGCGCGTTCTCCACGAGGGTCGCCAGGACCTGGGAGACCGCCCCGGGGGTGCCCACGGCCCGCATCCCCGTCTTCCCGGAGCGCACGATGGCCCTCCCGGCGCTGCGGTAGGCCGGCCGCCACTCCTCCACCTGCTGCTTGACGACCTCGTCCAGGTCGAAGGGGACCGCCGAGCCGGTCCGCGGGTCCCGCGAGTTCGTCAGCAGCCGCTCCACCACGTCCGTGAGCCGCTCCACCTGGGTGAGGGCGATGGTGGCCTCCTCCCGTACGGTCTCCAGGTCGTCGGTGACCGTGATCTCCTCCAGCCGCATCGACAGGGCCGTCAGCGGGGTCCGCAGCTGGTGGGAGGCGTCCGCGGCGAGCCGGCGCTCGGCCGTGAGCATCCGGCCGATCCGCTCCGCGCTGGAGTCGAGCACGTCGGCGACCCGGTCCAGCTCGGGAACCCCGTAGCGCTTGTGCCGGGGCCGCGGGTCGCCCGATCCCAGCCGCTCGGCCGTCTCGGCGAGGTCGGTGAGCGGGGAGGCGAGCCGGTTGGCCTGCCGTACGGCGAGCAGCACGGCCGCGACGACCGCGAGCAGCGCCACCGCCCCGACCACCGCCAGGGTCCGCCCGACCTCCTTGGTGACGGTGGCGCGGGACTCCTCGACGGTCACCACCTCGCCCTGCTCCCCGCGGGCGGTGCCCCGGATGACGCTGTCGGGGATCCGGTCGCCGACCTCGACGACGGGCCGGCCGGGGATGGAGATGCGGGCGTAGGTGCCCAGGTCCAGCTGCTCGGCGAGCGCGGAGGGGTCGACCGGCTTGTGCTCCAGCGCGTCCGCCTCGACGGTGCCCAGCAGCCGCAGGGCCTCGGAGCCGATGCGGTCCTGGGCGCTGCTGGTGATGGTCCGGGTCTCCACGATGACGAGGGAGACCCCGAACACGGCGATCACGACGAGCACCACGGCGAGCGTGGAGTTGATCAGGCGGCGGCGCATGGCTTAGAGGATGCCCTAACGGTGCGGGCTCAGCTCTTCTCGAAGCGGAAGCCGACGCCCCGGACGGTGGCGATGTAGCGGGGGTTCGCGGCGTCGTCGCCCAGCTTCTTGCGGAGCCAGGAGATGTGCATGTCGAGGGTCTTGGTGGAGGACCACCAGGTGGTGTCCCAGACCTCGCGCATCAGCTGGTCGCGGGTGACGACCCGGCCGGCGTCGCGGACCAGGACGCGCAGCAGGTCGAACTCCTTGGCCGTGAGCTGGAGCTCCTCCTCCCCCATCCAGGCGCGGTGGGACTCGACGTCGATGCGCACGCCGTGGGTGGCGGGGGCCTGGGCGGCCTCGTTGGCGCCGCGCCGCAGCAGGGCCCGGACGCGGGCCAGCAGCTCGGCGAGCCGGAAGGGCTTGGTCACGTAGTCGTCGGCGCCGGCGTCGAGGCCGACCACCGTGTCCACCTCGTCGGCCCGGGCGGTGAGGACCAGGATGGGGAAGCCGTGGCCCTCGGCGCGCAGTCGCCGGGCCACCTCCAGGCCGTCCATGCCGGGCAGTCCGAGGTCCAGGACGACGAGGTCGACGCCGCCCTGCAGTCCGGCCTCAAGGGCGGTGGGGCCGTCCTCCCGTACCTCGACCTCGTAGCCCTCCCGGCGCAGGGCGCGGGCCAGGGGTTCCGAGATGGATGCGTCGTCCTCGGCGAGCAGTACACGCGTCATGTGGGTGATGGTAGTCCGCGGCGGCTGCGAGGAGGTGCTTGCCCGCACACCCCTCTCGAACTGGGCTTATGAACTACTAACGGCCTTCGAATATGACGAAACGGTTCCCTGGAAGCCTGTGATCCATCTCTCAAGTCCTTCCATATGGCGCAGTGTCCTGTCGTATGGTGGCGAGACGCCTGATGCACTACCCAGGGGATCTTTGTGCCGTAAAGCGAGCCAAGGACCTCAAATTCTGCTCTGGTCGGTTTCATCCGGCCCAGATGACAGTGAATGACCTGTGGGCCGGGCCCTGCGCGCGATGCAGCGCGGAGGGCGTGGATCCCGGTGACTGCTGTTCCTTCGTCTCCCGACCGGAGCCGAGACCCCAGGGCGTGGGGTGGGACACCCGTCTGCCGGTGCCGGCCACCCCCCACCGGGCGCTGAACAGCTCACGAAGCCGAGCGTCCCGAGCAAGCAAGGATCGACCATGGCTTCCAGCCTGACGAAGGACTCGGCGACCCCGGCCGCCGAGAAGACCTTCTTCGGACACCCCCGTGGCCTGGCCACTCTCTTCATGACCGAGATGTGGGAGCGGTTCAGCTTCTACGGCATGAAGGCCCTCCTCCTCGTCTACCTGCTCTCGGGTGGCCCGGATGCCAAGAAGGGCAGCCTGGCCGGCGGTATCGGGATGGACGAGGGCACGGCGATCACCGTGTTCTCCATCTACGTCTCCATGGTCTACCTGCTCGCCCTCCCGGGCGGATGGCTGGGCGACCGCGTCTGGGGCCCCCGCAAGACGGTGACGATCGCGGCCGTGACGATCATGTCCGGTCACATCATCCTCGCCCTCCCGGGCGGCGCGACCTTCTTCGTCGGCCTGGCGCTGGTGGCGCTCGGCTCCGGTCTGCTGAAGGCCAACATCTCGACGATGGTCGGCCAGCTGTACAAGGACGCGAACGACCCGCGTCGTGACGGCGGCTTCACCATCTTCTACATGGGCATCAACGCCGGCGCCTTCTTCGCGCCGCTGGTGATCGGCACCGTCGGCCAGGAAGTCAACTGGCACCTCGGCTTCGCGCTGGCCGCCGTCGGCATGGGCATCGGCCTGATCGCCTTCCTGCTCGGCACCAAGAACCTGAACCCGGTCAGCTCGGTCGTCCCCAAGCCGCTGTCGGCCGAGGAGCGCTCCGCCTGGATCCGCAAGATCGTCGCCGTCGTCGCGGCCGTGGCCGTGTTCTACACCGCCGTCGCCATGGCCGGCATGTTCACCAAGGCCTGGGCGACCATCCCGCTGACCCTGATCGGCCTGATCATCCCGACCGGTGTCCTCATCCGCATCAAGCGGGACAAGGACCTGTCGGGCACCGAGCAGTCGAAGATGACCGGCTACATCTGGTTCTTCGTCGCCGCCGCCGTCTTCTGGATGATCTACGACCAGGGCGCCTCGACCGTCCAGTCCTTCGGTGAGACCAAGGCCTCCGGCGCGCTGCTCGGCTTCGAGTTCCCCTCGTCCTGGTACCAGTCCCTGAACCCGATCTTCATCATGGCGCTGGCCCCGGTCTTCGCCTGGATCTGGGTGTGGCTGAACCGCAAGGGCAACGAGCCGTCGACCGTCGGCAAGTTCGCCGCGGGCCTGTTCTTCATCGGCGTCTCGTTCTTCTTCTTCCTGGTCCCGATCGCCCTGGCGGCGAACGGCCAGACGGTGAGCCCGATGTGGCTCGTCGGGATCTACCTGATCCAGACGGTCGGCGAGCTGTGCATCTCCCCGGTCGGCCTGTCGGTCACCACCAAGATGGCTCCGGCCAAGTACGCCTCGCAGATGATGGGCGTGTGGTTCCTGGCGGTCACCGCCGGTGACTCCGTCACCAGCCTGCTGTCCGACCCGGCCGTGTTCGGCATCGACCTCAACGGCACCGGCGCGGTGGCGATCGAGGCCACCCTGGCCGTCCTGGCCGGCGTCGCGGTCTTCATGTACCGCAAGAAGGTCAAGGCGCTCATGGGCGACGTGCGCTGACGCACGCCCCCGCGGAAGCCGTGAACGGCCCGGCACACCTCCTGGTGTGCCGGGCCGTTCCGTTGTGCGGGCGGGAGCGGGTTCAGGCTCCCTTCACCTCGGTCGCGAACCCCACGAGGAACGAGGCGCCGAGACCGCGAAGCCGTGCGCGCCCACCCGTACGGGGGACGTGCACGGCTTCGGTCACCGGTGCCGGTGCGGCTAGCGGGTGCCGCGCAGGCGGCGCCAGGGGGTGAGGGTGAAGACCGCGGCGCCGAGCAGGATCACCGTGCCGGCGACGAGGGCGAGGGCCTTGACCCCGCCGGTGTTCTCGGCGCCGGTCTCGGCGAGGCCGCCCGCGGCTCCGCCGGTGCCGGAGGTGCCGGCCGTGGTGGCGCCGGTGGCACCGCCCTGCTGGGCGGTGGTGTCCAGCTCCAGGGAGACCGCGCTGCTGGTGGCCTTGCAGGGCACGTTGATCGGGGTGGAGCCGGGGGCCATCGTGACGTCGATCGTCAGCTGGTCGGGGCTGAGCGTGGTCTTGCCCGTCTTGCCCGGCTTGTAGGTGCCGGTCATATCGCTGAGGCTGACCGGGGCCTTGTCCGGGATCGGCTCGGCGTTGGCCGGGCCGGTGACCTTGACCGAGCCGCTGTCGGCGCCGCCCAGCTTGATGTCCATCGAGGGCTTCAGGGCTCCGGCGGGCAGGGCCATGGGGGCCGCCATGGCCCCCTTGGCGGTCTTGACCGTCAGGTCGTAGCCGCCGCCGTTCTTCTTGGCGCTGATCGTGACCGGGGTCTTGATGCCGCCCGGGACCACCGCGCCGCAGTCGTAGGCGACCTCGACGGCCTTGCCGGGGAAGTCGGTCTGGCCGCCGCTGCCGCCGGTGGTGGATCCTCCGGTCGTGGTGGAACCGCCGGTGGTGGAACCGCCGGTGGTGGTGCCGCCCGTCGTCGCCCCGCCGGTCGTCGTGCCGCCGGTCGTCGCCCCGCCGGTCGTCGCCCCGCCGGTGGTGGTGCCGCCGGTCGTGGTGCCGCCGGTGCCGCTGCCGGCCGCCACGTCGATGGTGGCCCCGCCGCTCACCTCACCCGTCGGCGCGCACTTCGTGACGAAGGTGCCGAAGGAGAAGGTGACCGCGACCTCGTACCTGCCGGGGGTCAGGCTGATCTTCCCCGCCTTGGTCAGCTTCAGCTTGCCCTTCATGACGGACATGACCATCGGCGCCTTCTTGGGGATCTCGGGGTTCTTCTTCTCCCCCACCACCTTCAGCTCGCCCATGCCCCCGCCGAGCGCGATCCAGCCGGTGGGCTGGACCGCGTCCTTCGGGATCACCATCAGGTCGGTGTTGTTCGAGGCGGGCTTGACGGTCTCCCAGGACACGTCGACCTCGTCCCCGACCTTCGCCGTGGCCGGTGCCGTGATCCTGGCGGTGGTCTCGCCCTCCACCGGATCACCGCCGCCGGCCGGCGGCACGCACCTGACCTTGAACGTGGCGTCGGCGGCCTGGGCGGGCGAAGCCGCCATGGCGATACCCGCGCCGCTGAGCAGCAGCGCGACCACGGCCGCGCTCACCCTCCGTTGGGTCTTCACGAGTGTCCCTTCGTCGTCTGACTGTGATCGGACGGTGCGGATGTCTGTGGGGCGCGCGGCCGGCCCGCGTCGGGCAGCGGCTGCGGCTGCGGCTCCGGGGTGAACCACGGCAGGACCGGGGCGGGGCCGGCCGGGGGCGGCCCCGCCGGCGCCCGTTCCCCCGCGCCGGGGAGCCGCGGCAGCCGGGCCGTCACCGCGGAGGCCGCGTGCCGGCGGCCCCCGCCGGGGGCGGCGGTGCGCGGGCGGACCTTGTCGACGACGGCCATGCCGAGCCGGAAGAGGGCCGTCGGGATCACCACGAGGAGCAGGGCCCAGAACAGCAGCACCCCGTACGGGCGGTCGACGCCCCACGGCTGGGTGGCCAGGACCGTGTCGCCGTACTTGAGGGAGACGGTGTAGTCACCGTGGGCGCCGGCCGGGAGCTCCACGTCCAGTGCGACCTCGGCCTTGCCGCCGGGCGCGATGCTGCCCTTCCAGCGGGCCTCCTCCCACGTCGGGGCGAAGACCCCGTGGGCGGTGCCGAGCCGGAAGACCGGATCCTTGACGGGGGCCGAGCCGAGGTTGCCGACGGTGACCCGGAACTTCCTGCCGGGCGGCGCGCCGAACCAGGTCAGCACCCCGTCGTCGCCGGTGAGGCGGACCCCGGTGAGCATCGCGAGGCGGGCGGTGCCGGATTCCGCGGGCAGTTCGGCCACCGGATGGTCGGTGATCCTCAGCGGTACGGCGACGGTGGACTGGTCCCCGTTGACGGAGGTCACGTTCACCACGCAGGGGCACGGCTTGGGCGGGGCCACGACCGGCAGCCGGGCGGCGAAGCGGCCGTCGTCGCCGACCGCCACGGCGACCCCGTCGGCGTTGGCGCAGCTGTTGGTGCCGCCGATCATGTTCTGGCCGCAGACCAGCAGCATCACCATGGTCCTGGCCCGCCAGCCGGTCCCGTCGACGGCGAGCTCGGTGCCCTTGGCGGCCTCCTGGAGGGAGAGCGTCACGGCGGGCTTGCCGGTGTCGGCGGCGGCGGGCGCCGCGGCCGGGAGCAGCGCGAGGGCGGCGAGGGCGGCCAGCGCGGCGAGCGCGGCCGGCAGGGACGCGATGCGGGCGCGGCGGCGGGCGGCGCGGGGCACGGGGCCGCGGGCGGCGTCGGCCGTGCGGACGGGGCCGGGGGTGCGGCCGGGGGTGCGGCCGGGGCTGGGGCTCACCTGGACGCTCCCGTCAGCTCGGGTTCCGGTGCGGGCGCCGCCGCGGTCGCGGGCGGCTCGGGGGGCCGTTCCCGGCCGGTGCGCCGGGTCCGTACGAGGAGCAGCGCGGCCGTCGCGAGCGTGCCGAGGGCGAGCAGTGCGACGCCGAGCCGCGCGGTGGTCCCCCCGGGCAGGAGCCACGCCGACGCGCGGGCGGTGGCCGGTGCGGCGCCGGGGGCGGTGACCGTGAGGGTGAGGGCGACCCGGTCGAGGGCGGGGGCGCCGGGCCAGGGCTCGCTCAGCTCGACCCGCCGGCCGGGCAGCAGCTCGACGGGCACCGCGTGGGCGCTCCGGCCGCGGACCTCGCCGAAGCGGCCCTCGGCGCGGACCGCGAGCTCCGGGGCGAGGGCCACGTTGCCGCGGTTGACCAGCGCGTACCGGATGACGGCGGAGGTGCCCGAGCCGTGCACGGCGACGTCCTCGACGGTGAGGGCGGCCAGTGCCGGGCCGCCGACGCGCAGGTGGACCCGTACGGCCGCCTCGTGGCCCGCCTCGGTGGCGACGACGGCGGCGGGGTGGTCCCCGGGCGCGGCGGCGGGCGGCACGGTGACGGTGAAGGGGACCACGGCGCGGGTGCGCGGCGGGACCTTCACGGTGGTGGCCGCGCCGAAGCTGATCCAGGACCCGGCCCCGGCCCCGACGCCGGCCGCCGCCGGTGCGCCCTCCCCGGCCGGGCGGACCGCGAGGGCGCCGTCGGGGGTGTTGTAGGCGTCGGCGCCGCGCAGGGTGACGGTCCGTTCGCGGTCGCCGGGGTTGGCCAGGGTGAGGCGGTCCTCCAGGACGGCGCCGGCCGCGCCCGCGAGGTAGAAGTACGGGCGCGGGGTGCCGGGCCGCCCGGTGGCCGGTTCGGCGGTCCAGCCGGGCTCGTCGGCGGCCGCGGCCGGGGTGCCGTGGAGGGCGGCGGCGGCGAGCAGCGCGGCGCCGAGCCGGGTGAGGGTGTGGAGCACGCGCATGGCCGGGGCCGCTCCGTTCAGGGCCGGGTCTCGCCGGCCCGGCGGCCGCGCCGGGTCAGCCAGAGCGTTCCGGCGGCGCCGGTGAGCAGCACGGTGGCGCCGAGGGTGCCGAGGGCGAGGGCGGAGTCGGCGGGTCCGGTCTGCGGGAGGGTGTCGCCGGTGGGCGGGGCGGGGTCCCGGGCGGGGTCCTGGGCACCGCCCGCGCCCGTCACCTGGAGTTCCAGGGAGGGCTTGGGGCCGTTCCCGGGGGTGCAGGTGGTGGTGGTCCCCATGGCCTTGATGGTGAGGACCCCGGCGGTGAAGGTGACCTTGCCGCTCTGCTTGGGGGTGTAGGTCCCCGAGAGGTCGCTGATCTTGATGGGGGTGTTGGCGGGCACGGCCTCGGAGTTGGGCGGGCCGGAGACCTGGACGGTGCCCTTCTCGGCGCCGTCGGTCTGGATGACGGCGCTGGGGGTCATGGCGCCCTTGCCCAGTTCGATGGGGCTGGAGGAGACGCCCTTCTGGAAGGACATCGTCAGCTTGTAGCCGTCGCCCTCCTTGACGGCCTTGATGTCGATGGGCGAGACCGCGGACTTGTCCCCGATGGGGGTCTTGCAGTCGTACTGGACGTCGACGACATCGGCGTGGGCCGCGGGGGCGGCGAGCAGCACCGCCGATCCGGCCAGCGCGGAGGCCAGCGCGAGCGCGGTGGAACGTTTCCGGTCGGACACCTTCGTCTTCCCCTCGGGCCACAAGTTACTGACGACACATCAGATTGGTGGCTCAAGGTACGCCCGGGACCTTGCGGAGGGAAGACAAAGGACGGTCCGGTTCGACGGCCTCCCGGACGTGCCGTTTCCGGCCGTTCCGGGGCGCGCGGGGCCGTCGGGCGGGGGGTCGGGCGGGGGCGTCAGGCGGCGCGCACCCCCCGCTGCCAGACGGCGGAGACGAGCGGGACGCCCGGCCGGTAGGCGAGGTGGACGTGGCTGGGCGCGTCGAGGAGCGCGAGGTCGGCGCGGGCCCCGGGGCTGATCCGGCCGATGTCGGTGCGGCGCAGCGCGGCGGCGCCGCCGGCGGTGGCCGACCACAGGGCCTCGTCGGGGGTCATGCCCATGTCGCGGACGGCGAGCGCGATGCAGAACGGCATGGAACTGGTGTAGGAGGAGCCGGGGTTGCAGTCCGTGGACAGGGCGACGGTGGCGCCCGCGCCGAGGAGGCGGCGGGCGTCGGGCCACTGGGCGCGGGTGGAGAACTCGGCGCCGGGCAGGAGGGTCGCGACGGTGGTTCCGGCCGCCTGGGCGAGGGCGTCCACGTCGGCGTCGGTGAGGTGGGTGCAGTGGTCGGCGGAGGCGGCTTCCAGCTCCACGGCGAGCTGCACGCCGGGGCCGTGGGAGAGCTGGTTGGCGTGGACGCGCGGGATCAGCCCGGCGGCGGCGCCGGCGGTGAGGATGGCGCGGGCCTGGTCGCCGTCGAAGGCGCCCTTCTCGCAGAAGACGTCCACCCAGCGGGCGTACGGGGCGCAGGCGGCCAGCATCTCGCCGGTGACGAGGTCGACGTAGCCCGCCGGGTCGTCGGCGTAGTCGGGGGAGACGATGTGCGCGCCGAGGTAGGTGACCTCCTCGGTGTGCGCGGCGGCGATGCGCAGGGCCCGGGCCTCGTCGGCGACGGTGAGGCCGTAGCCGGACTTGGTCTCGAAGGTGGTGGTGCCCTGGCGGCGGGCCTCGTCGAGGTGGCGCAGCAGGTTGGCCTCCAGCGCGTCGTCGCTGGCGGCGCGGGTGGCGGCGACGGTGGTGCGGATGCCTCCGGCGGAGTAGCCGCGGCCGGACATGCGGGCGTTGAACTCGGCGGTGCGGTCGCCGGCGAAGACGAGGTGGGAGTGCGAGTCGACGAAGCCGGGGATGACGGCGCGGCCGTTCGCGTCGAAGGCGGCGTCGGCGGCGGGGGCCGTGTCGGCGGGTCCCACCCAGGCGATGGCCTCGCCGTCGATGACGACGGCGGCGTTCTCGATCAGGCCGAGGGGGCTGCCGTCGCCGAGGGCGGGGTCGTTGGTGACGAGGCTGCCGATGTTGGTGATGACGGTGGTGGTCATGGGTTCCTCTCGGGAGGTTTCGTTCCCCCACCCCGCCCCTTCCCGGAACCGGGGCCCGCGGCCCCGGACCCCGCTCCCGGGGCCCGCCCCCGGGACCCCGCGGCGATGGGGCGCGACGGGCGCGCCGCCCCTGCAAAGGGGTCCGGGGCGGGCCCGGGGAACGGAGGAAGGGCCGGGTGGGGCAATTCCGGGCGTCAGCCGCGGACGGCCGCGATGGCTTCGGACAGGGCCGCCGGGACGTCCCCGACCAGGGTATGGACTCCGTCGCGGACCACGTGCCGGCCGCCCACCACCGTGTGGCGGACGTCGGCGGCCGAGGCCGCGAAGACCGCCGTCTCGGCGCCGAGCCGCGGCAGCGGGCCCGCCGTGCGGACGGTGTCCAGGGCGATGGTCGTGAAGTCCGCGAGGGCCCCGGGCTCCAGGCGTCCCGCGTCCGGGCGGCCCAGGGAGGCGTGGCCGTCGGCGGTGGCGGCGCTCAGCAGGGCGTTGGCCGTCCAGTGCCCCCGGGTCCGGCTGCGCAGGCGCTCGTTCAGCTCCATCGCCCGCGCCTCCTCCAGCAGGTCGATCACCGCGTGGCTGTCGCTGCCCAGGGACAGCGGGCTGCCCGCGCGCTGGAGCCGGCCGGCCGGGCCGATGCCGTCGGCGAGGTCGCGTTCGGTGGTCGGGCACATGCAGGTGCCGGTGGTGGTGCCGCCGAGCAGGGCGATGTCGGCGTCGGTGAGGTGCGTGTTGTGGACCCCGGTGGTGCGCGGGCCCAGGACGCCGTGGTCGGCGAGGAGCTGCGTCGGGGTCCGGCCGTGGGCGGCCCGGCAGGCCTCGTTCTCCGCCGTCTGCTCGGACAGGTGGACGTGCAGCGGGGCCTGCCGCTCCTGCGCCCAGGCCGCGACGGTGGCCAGCTGGTCGGCCGGGACGGCGCGTACGGAGTGGATCGCCGCGCCGATCAGCGCGTGCTCGCGGGGCTTGAGGGCCGAGACCCGCTCGGCCCAGGCCTCCGCGGTGCCGTCGGAGAAGCGCAGCTGGTGCGGGTTGGGCGCCTCGCCGAAGCCGGCGGCCAGGTACGCGGTGTCGAGGAGGGTGATGCGGATGCCGGCCGCCGCGGCCGCCTCGATCAGCGCCTCGCCCATCGCGTTGGGGTCGGCGTACGGGGTGCCGCCGGGGGCGTGGTGGACGTAGTGGAACTCGCCGACGTCGGTGATGCCGGCCAGCGCCATCTCCGCGTACACGGCGCGGGCGAGGGCGAAGTAGTTCTCGGGGGTGAGGTTCTGGGCGACGCCGTACATGACCTCGCGCCAGGTCCAGAAGGTGCCCGAGCCGACCTGGACGACGGAGCGCAGCGCGCGGTGGAAGGCGTGGGAGTGCGCGTTGGCCAGGCCGGGGACGGTGAGCCCGCGCAGCACCTCCGCCCCGGGGGGCGGGGCGTCCACCCCGGTGCGCAGCCCGGCGATGCGGCCGTCCGCCGACACGTCCAGGGCCACGCCCGGCTCGACGTGGGTGCCGAGCCAGGCGTGCTCCAGCCAGTACGTCTTCAGCGGCATGCCAGGCCTTCCAGTACGTCGGCGAGGGCGAGGACGCCGGCCACGCAGTCGTCCTCGGCGGCGAACTCCCGCGGGGAGTGGGAGACCCCGGTGGGGTTCCGCACGAACAGCATCGCGGTCGGGACGGCGGCGGAGAGGATTCCGGCGTCGTGTCCCGCCCCGGTGCCGAGGACGGGGACGCTCCCGCCGAGGATCCGGTTCAGCTCGTCGCGCAGGGCGTGCTCGAACTCGACGACCGGGGTGAAGGACTCCCGGACGACGGCGAGGTCGATGCCGTCCCGGTCGGCGTGCTCGCGGGCGGCCTTCTCGACGGCGGTGACGACCGTGTCGAGGGTGGCCTGGTCGGAGGCCCGGGAGTCGAGCCAGCCGCGCACGAGGGAGGGGATGGCGTTGACCCCGTTGGGTTCGACGGAGATCTTCCCGAAGGTGGCGACGGCCCCGGCGAGGGCCGCCTCCTGGCGGGCGGCGAGCACGGTCGCCGCGTACGTCAGCATCGGGTCGCGGCGGTCCACGAGGCGGGTGGTGCCGGCGTGGTTGGCCTCGCCGTGGAAGTCGAACCGCCAGCGGCCGTGCGGCCAGATCGCGGAGGCGATGCCGACGCGGTCCCCGGACAGGTCGAGGGCGCGGCCCTGTTCGACGTGCAGTTCGACGAAGGCGCCGATGCGGGCGAGGCGTTCGGGGTCGGCTCCGATGGTCTCGGGGTCGTGGCCGGCCCGCTCCATCGCGTCGGGCAGGCTGACGCCGTCGCCGTCGCGGAGCTCGTACGCCTTCTCCTTGGTCAGCTGTCCGGCGGCGAGCCGGGAGCCGACGCAGGCCAGGCCGAAGCGGGCGCCTTCCTCGTCGCCGAAGTTGGTGATGGCCAGCGGCCGGGAGAACGAGGCGCCGCGGGAGCGGAGTTCGTCCAGGGCCGCGAAGGAGGACACCACCCCGAGGGGGCCGTCGAAGGCGCCGCCGTCCGGGACGGAGTCCAGGTGGGAGCCGGTGACGACGGCGTCGCCCGCGAGGGGGTCGCCGAGCCAGGCCCACTGGTTGCCGTTGCGGTCCACCTCGTAGGCGAGGCCGCGGGACTCGGCCTGCGCCCGGAACCAGGCACGGCAGTCGGCGTCGGCGCCGGTCCAGGCGTAGCGGCGGTACCCGCCGCTGTCCGCGTGGCGGCCGATGGGCGCGAGCTCGTTCCACAGGGTGTGGAACGAGCCGGCGCCGCCCCCGGCCGCCGCCGCGGGTGCGGCGGCGGCACGGGGGGCGGATGCCTCGGGGGTGGGGCTCACGCGTCGCCCTCGCGCATCGGGACGCGCACGCCCCGCTCGTCGGCGACCGACTCGGCGATGTCGTAGCCGGCGTCGACGTGGCGGATGACGCCCATGCCGGGGTCGTTGGTGAGCACGCGGCGGATCTTCTCGCCCGCGAGCTTGGTGCCGTCGGCGACGGTGACCTGGCCGGCGTGGATGGAGCGGCCCATGCCGACACCGCCGCCGTGGTGGATGGAGACCCAGGAGGCGCCGGAGGCGACGTTGACCATGGCGTTGAGCAGCGGCCAGTCGGCGATCGCGTCGGAGCCGTCGAGCATGGCCTCCGTCTCGCGGTACGGGGAGGCGACCGAGCCGCAGTCGAGGTGGTCGCGGCCGATGGCCAGCGGGGCGGCGAGGGTGCCGTCGGCGACCATCTCGTTGAAGCGCTCGCCGGCCTTGTCGCGCTCGCCGTAGCCGAGCCAGCAGATGCGGGCGGGCAGGCCCTGGAAGTGGACGCGCTCGCCGGCCATCTTGATCCAGCGGTGCAGGGACTCGTTCTCCGGGAAGAGCTCCAGCATCGCCTTGTCGGTCTTGTGGATGTCCGAGGCCTCGCCGGACAGCGCCGCCCAGCGGAAGGGGCCCTTGCCCTCGCAGAACAGCGGCCGGATGTAGGCGGGGACGAAGCCGGGGAAGGCGAACGCGCGGTCGTAGCCGGCCAGCTGGGCCTCGCCGCGGATGGAGTTGCCGTAGTCGAAGACCTCGGAGCCGGCGTCCATGAAGCCGACCATGGCCTCGACGTGGCGGGCCATGGACTCGCGGGCGCGGGTGGTGAAGCCCGCCGGGTCCTTGGCGGCGTAGGCGGCCATGTCGTCGAAGTCGACGCCGACGGGGAGGTAGGCGAGCGGGTCGTGGGCGGAGGTCTGGTCCGTCACGATGTCGATCGGGGCGCCCTCGGCCAGCATCTGCGGCAGCAGCTCGGCGGCGTTGCCGAGGAGGCCGATGGAGAGCGGCTTGCGGGCGTCGCGGGCCTCGACGGCCAGCTGGAGGGCGTGGCGGAGGTTGTCGGCCTTGACGTCCAGGTAGCGGTGCTCGATGCGGCGCTCGATGGCGCGCGGGTCGACGTCGATGCAGATGGCGACGCCGTCGTTCATCGTCACGGCCAGCGGCTGGGCGCCGCCCATGCCGCCGAGGCCGGCGGTGAGGGTGATCGTGCCGGCGAGGGTCCCGCCGAACTTCTTGGCGGCGACGGCCGCGAAGGTCTCGTAGGTGCCCTGGAGGATGCCCTGGGTGCCGATGTAGATCCAGGAACCGGCCGTCATCTGGCCGTACATGGTCAGGCCCAGGTGCTCCAGGCGGCGGAACTCCTCCCAGTTGGCCCAGTCGCCGACCAGGTTGGAGTTGGCGAGCAGGACGCGCGGCGCCCACTCGTGGGTCTGCATCACGCCGACCGGGCGGCCGGACTGGACCAGCATGGTCTCGTCCTGCTTGAGGGTCCGCAGGGTGCGCACCATGGCGTCGTACGAGCGCCAGTCGCGCGCGGCCTTGCCGGTGCCGCCGTAGACGACCAGCTTGTCGGGGTGCTCCGCGACCTCGGGGTCGAGGTTGTTCTGCAGCATGCGCAGGGCGGCCTCCTGCTGCCATCCCAGGGTGCTGAGCTCGGTGCCTCGCGCGGCCCGTACGGGGCGGGGTCCTGACATGGCGGTGCCTCCTCCGATGTTGGTCAATCTATTCACATCCTCTCCGGATGAATAGATCCAGTCAACAGCTGCGGCGGGGTCGGCCGGATGATGGGATGGCGGACATGGCCTCCCAGACGCCCGAACGGACGCCCCTCCCGGACCCCGCCACCCTGCGTGACCTGGCCGTACGGGCCGCGGTCGGACAGGGGCTGCTGGACCGCGAGCCCGTGACCTGCCTCCTCGACGTGGCCGGGATCCGCGCCCGCGCCGCGTCCCTGACCGCCGCCTTCGACGCCGCGGCCGCGCCCGGAACACCCGTCCTGCACACCTTCGCGGTGAAAGCCGCCCCCCTGGTCCCGGTCCTGCGGCTGCTCGCGGACGCCGGCATCGGCTGCGAGGTGGCCAGCCCCGGCGAGCTCGCGCTGGCCCGGGCGGCCGGGGTCCCGGCGGAGCGGACGGTGCTGGACTCCCCCGCCAAGACGGAGGCCGAGCTGCGCGAGGCGCTGGCCCTGGGCATCGCCGTCAACGCCGACAACGCCCAGGAACTGGAACGGCTCGACGCGCTGATGGCGGCGGGCCCGCCCACCCGGTCCCCGATCGGGCTGCGGATCAACCCGCAGACCGGCGCCGGCACCATCGACGCCCTGTCCACGGCCACCTCCACCTCGAAGTTCGGTTTCGCGCTGCGCGACCCGGGCGCCCGGGAGCGGCTCGTGCGCGCCTTCCTCGACCGGCCCTGGCTGACCCGCCTGCACACCCACTCCGGCTCGCAGGGGGTGCCGCTGGCCCTGATCGCGCAGGGCGTCCGCGAGGTCCACGCGCTGGCCGAGGAGGTCAACGCGGCGGCCGGGCGGCGCCGGATCGACACCCTCGACATCGGCGGCGGCCTGCCGGTCAACTTCGCCTCCGACGAGCACTCCCCCACGTACGCCGCGTACGTCGAGGCCCTGCGCGCGGCCGTCCCCGCGCTCTTCGACGGCTCGTACGGGCTGGTCACCGAGTTCGGCCGGTCGCTGCTGGCCAAGCAGGGCCTGATCCTGGCCCGGGTCGAGTACACGAAGGAGACCGGGGGCCGGCCCATCGCCGTGACCCACGCCGGGGTGCAGCTGGCGACCCGCACGGTGTACGCCCCCGCGTCCTGGCCGCTGCGGATCCTCGCCTACGGCGCCAAGGGCGAGCCGCGCACCGGCCCGCCGGTGGCCCAGGACATCGCGGGCCCGGCCTGTTTCGCCGGGGACCTGCTCGCCACCGCCCGGGAGCTGCCCGGGCTCCGGCCGGGCGACGTGATCGCCGTCCCGGACACCGGCGCGTACTTCTTCACCGCCCACTACGGCTACAACAGCCTCCCGCGCCCGTCCGTCCACGGTTTCACGGCCACCCCCGGCGGCGGGATCCGCTTCGCCCCGGCCCGCCCGGCCCAGCCCCTCGCGGACCTCGTCACGGAGGCGGGGGGCGCCTTCCGCGACGCGCTGCTCTGAGCCGTCACCGGGCCGCCGGCCCGAGGGCGCACGGCGCCGCGAACGGGCGGCGGCGGCCCCGATGGGGTGGAATGGGGGAGTCCGCACGAGATCGGGGCGGACTCAGCGGCCCGCGCGCACCCGGGTACCCGCGTACCCGCTTACCCGCTTACGCCGACGCGCGACGCCGCACGCCGGTACCGGACGGCCCGCCCTCGCGGTCCCCGCGGCCCCGGGCCGCCGGGGCCGCCGCCCCCGAGGAGGCCACCATGGCCGCCCGACCCACCCCCGTGGTCTTCATCCACGGCCTGTGGCTCCACTCCACCAGCTGGGAAGGCTGGGCCGACGTCTTCCGCGACGCGGGTTACGAACCGGTCCTGCCCGAGTGGCCCGGCGTCCCGCCGACGGTCGCCGAGGCCCGACTGCGCGGGGACGACCAGGCCGGCGTCGGCCTCACGGAGATCGCCGACGCCCACGCCCGGGTCATCCGCTCGCTCGACGTCCCGCCCGTCCTCGTGGGGCACTCGGTCGGCGGTTTCATCGCCCAGCACCTGCTGGGCGAGGGCCTGGGCGCGGCGGCCGTGGCGATCTGCCCCGGCCAGATCCGGGGCGTCAAGGCCATCGGCCCCGCCCAGGCCAGGTCGACGTTCGCGTTCCTGAGCAACCCCGCCAACACCCGGCGGGCCGTCTCCCTCAGCCCCGAGCAGTTCCGCTACGCCTTCGCCAACGCCGTCCCGGAACACGAGGCGGACGAGCTGTACGAGAAGTGGACGATCCCCAGCCCCGCCCGGCCGCTGTTCCAGCTGGCCCTCGGCAACTTCACCCCGCACTCGCCGGCCCGCGTCGACACCGCCAACCGGACCCGGGGGCCGCTGCTCCTGCTCTCCGGCAAGCTCGACCACACCGTCCCCGACATCCTGACCCGCTCCACGCTCAAGCGGTACCGGCACTCCGCCGCGATCACCGAGTACCGGCGCTTCGACGACCGGGGCCACTCCCTGACCGTCGACCACGGCTGGCCCGAACTCGCCGACGCCTCCCTCACCTGGCTGCGCCGCACCACGTCCCTGGCCGCCGCGAGCTGACCGGACCCGCCGGGCTCACTCCACGAACAGCCCGCGCGCCACGGCCCGCGCGTCGAAGGACTCCAGCCGCGCCTGCGCGTCGGGCAGGGCGTCCGCCATGGCCTCCAGCAGCACCCGGCCCAGCAGCATCGGCGCACACGCCGTGTCGAAGGCCAGCCCGGTGCCGACCGGCGCCGGGATCAGCAGGTCGCAGTGGCGGGCGACGGGCGCGAACGGCGAGTCGGCGACCGTCACCGTCGTCAGCCCGGACGCCCGCGCGTGCTCCAGCGCCTCCACCACCTCCCGGGGGTGGCGGGGCAGCGCGAAGCACAGCAGCGCCGAGGCCCCGGCGGCGGCCGCCGCGTCGATCCGGTCGGCGAGCATGGAGCCGCCCTCGTCGAGGAGCCGTACGTCGGGGTGCACCTTCGCCGCGAAGTACGCGAACCCGCGCGCCTGCGAGGACGCCGCGCGCAGCCCCAGCACCGGCAGCGGCGCCGAACCGGCCAGCAGCCGGCCCGCCTCCTCCACCGGCGCCGGATCGGCGAGCATCGCCGAGAGCCGCCGCAGGTTCTCGATCTCGCCCTGGACGGCCTGCTGGTACTCGTTGTACGAGTCCTCCCGCGCGGGCTCCGGCCTGCCGGCGGGCGCCACCTCGCGCAGGTGGCGGCGGAGCGCCGGGTACCCGTCGAAGCCAAGCGCCACCGCGAAGCGGGTCACCGACGGCTGGCTCACCCCGGCCAGCTCGGCGAGCTCCACGCTCGACAGGAAGGGCACCTCCGCGGCGCCGCGCACCATGCAGTGCGCGATCCGCCGCTGGGTCGGCGTCAGCCGGTGCCCCTCGAACAGCTTCTGCAGCCGTGCGGCCGGGCTGTCGCTCATTGCCGTCCCCTCCGTCCGTCCCCGGTCAGATATTCAGTCACGGTGCACTCTGCATCGGGTTATGCAGCTCGGCAAGCCGCGCCCGCGATCCGGGATACGGGGGCTATCCCCAGTGCCGGTGGCTCCGCCGGTTCCTACGGTGGGCGCATGACCGCTTCAGCCCACTCTCCTCAGGCCCAGGAGCTCAAGAAGGAGCTCGCCGCGACCCTCGACGCCCGGCGGGAGCTGGGACCGGAATACGAGGCCGCCCTGGTGGACTCCTTCGTCGAGAAGGTCGACACCCAGGTGCGGCGCCGCCTAGCCGAGGAGCGGCTGCGGACCGCGCGCGGCGGTTCCGGGGGCGCGGACTCGGCGGTGGCCGCCTTCGGGGAACGGTTCGGCTTCGCCGTCGTGACCCTGGTCCTCGCGATCCCGCTCTCCGCGATCGGCGCGGCCCAGGCGGGCATCGGCGGGCTGCTGGTGGCCTGGGCCGGCATCTGCGGGGTCAACCTCGCCCACGCCCGGGGGCTCCGCCGGACCACCGCGGACCCCCTGACCTGACCGGCCCACGCAGCCCCTAAAAAGGGTGTGCGCGGGAACCGCCGCACCCCCGGTTGCCCGGGGGGCGGGACGACGGCGGTCCCCGCGAGGGACACGGGCCGGGTCAGGGCCGTCCGCGTCCTTGGCGTCCGCGTGGTCCGGGAGCCGCTCCGGAGGTGCGCCGACGCCGTTCGTGGTGCCGGCGGGGTTCCCGGGTGTCCGGGGTTCCCTGCCGACGACCACCACTGTGCCGGTGCCGTGTTAAGCCGGTGCTGCCGTCACGTGTCGGGCCCGTACCGTTCGTGCGACAGGTGGCTACTTCGCGCCCTTGGCGAGGAACGCCAGGAGGTCCTGGCGGCTGACGACGCCGGTGGGCTTGCCCTCGACGAGCACGATCGCCGCGTCGGCCTCGCCGAGCACCGCCATCAGCTCGGACACGGGCTCGCCGGAGCCGACCTGCGGCAGCGGCGCGCTCATGTGCTTCTCCAGCGGGTCCCCGAGGGAGGCCCGCTGCGCGAACAGCGATGCGAGGAGTTCCTTCTCGACGACCGAGCCGATGACCTCGGCGGCCATCACGTCGGGGTGGCCGGCGCCGGGCTTGACGATCGGCATCTGCGAGACGCCGTACTCGCGCAGGACCTCGATGGCCTGGCCGACGGTCTCCTCCGGGTGCATGTGCACGAGGGAGGGGATGCCGCCCTCCTTGTCGGCGAGGACATCGCCGATGCGCGCCGCCGGGCCCGCTTCCTCCAGGAAGCCGTGACCGGCCATCCACTCGTCGCTGAAGATCTTGCTGAGGTAGCCGCGGCCGCTGTCGGGCAGCAGGACGACGACGACGTCGTCGGGGCCGAGGCCCTCGGCGGCGCGCAGCGCGGCGACGACGGCCATGCCGCAGGAGCCGCCGACGAGCAGGCCCTCCTCCTTCGCCAGCCGGCGGGTCATCTGGAAGGAGTCCTTGTCGGACACCGCGATGATCTCGTCGGTGACGTTCTGGTCGTAGGCGGTCGGCCAGAAGTCCTCGCCGACGCCCTCGACGAGGTACGGGCGGCCGGAGCCGCCGGAGTAGACGGAACCCTCGGGGTCGGCGCCGATGACCTTGACCTTGCCGCCGGACACCTCCTTGAGGTAGTTGCCCGTACCCGAGATCGTGCCGCCCGTGCCGACGCCCGCGACGAAGTGGGTGATCTTCCCGTCCGTCTGGTCCCACAGCTCGGGACCGGTGGTCTCGTAGTGCGAACGGGGGTTGTTCGGGTTGCTGTACTGGTCGGGCTTCCAGGCGCCGGGCTCGCGCGCGAGGCGGTCGGACACGTTGTAGTACGAGTCCGGGTGCTCGGGGTCGACGGCGGTCGGGCAGACCACGACCTCCGCGCCGTACGCGCGCATCACGTTGATCTTGTCCATGGACACCTTGTCAGGGCAGACGAAGATGCACTTGTAGCCCTTCTGCTGGGCCACGATGGCGAGTCCGACGCCGGTGTTGCCGCTGGTCGGCTCCACGATGGTGCCACCGGGCTTGAGGGCACCGCTCTGCTCGGCGGCCTCGATCATCCGGACGGCGATCCGGTCCTTCACGGATCCACCGGGATTGAAGTACTCGACCTTCGCAAGGACGGTGGCCTGCAGGCCTTCGGTCACACGGTTGAGCTTCACCAGCGGGGTGTTGCCGACGAGGCTGATCATCGAGTCGTGGAATTGCACCATGTTCTCCAGGGAGGGGACTCCACGGGTTCTCCGGGAGGTTTGGCCAGAGTATGCGGAAAGGGATTGGCCGACCGGCTGTACGGGGCAGGAAGGTCAACAAGGCAGGACAGGAAGCGAGGGCCTGAAGGGTGTCCAGGGCGAGAACGGCCCGCCGGATCGCGGCGGGGGCAGCGTACGGCGGGGGCGGACTCGGACTGGTGGGGGTCGCCACGGTGGGGCTCGTACTGGCCGAGGTGCAGTTCGCGAAGCGGACGGTGGGCACCGGGCTGCCGGATCCGCCGCGCGCCGACGGGCTGTACGGGAGCGAGTTCTCCGGGCCCGAGCTGAGTCCCGGTCCGCTGCGGATGGGCATGCTGGGCGACTCGACGGCGGCCGGGCTGGGCGTGCGCCGGGCCCGCCAGACTCCGGGGGCGCTGCTGGCGTCCGGGCTGGCGGCGGTGGCGGAGCGACCGGTGGAGCTCCGCAACGTCGCGCTGTCCGGGGCCAGGTCGGACGACCTGGACCGCCAGGTGGGCCTGCTGCTGGACGGGGACGCCCCGCCGCCGGACGTGTGCGTGATCATGATCGGGGCGAACGACGTGACGCGGCGGATGCCGCTGACGCAGTCGGTCCGGTTCCTGACCGGGGCGGTGCGCAGGCTGCGGCTCGCGGGCTCAGAGGTCGTGGTCGGCACCTGCCCGGACCTGGGCACGATCGAGCCGGTGTACCAGCCGCTGCGGTGGATGGCCCGGCGGGTCTCGCGCCAGCTGGCCGCCGCGCAGACCATCGGCGTGGTGGCGCTGGGCGCCCGCACGATCTCGATGGGGGACCTGCTGGGGCCGGAGTTCGCGGCGAACCCGCGCGAGATGTTCGGCCCGGACTCGTACCACCCTTCTGCGGAGGGGTACGCGACCGCGGCGATGGCGATACTGCCGACGCTGTGCGCGGCGCTGGGCCTGTGGCCGGGGTCGGACCGGCTGGACGTCTCGCGGGACGAGGACATGCTGCCGGTGGCCAAGGCGGCGTCGGCGGCGGCCGGCGAGGCGGGCACGGAGGTCACCGCGGCCCGGGGCCCGTGGGCCCTGCTCAAACACCGCAGGCGCCGCCGGGTCCCGGCGGAAGACGTCCCGGCGCCCCTGCCCGGGGCTCCCTCACCCCCGGGGCGCTGAAGCCGCGCCCCGGGCCGGGGCCGGGCGGTCCGGCGGACCGGCGGACCGGCGGACCGGCGGGACACTGGAAGGAGCCGCGCGAACCGTCCCCCGGCATCCGGCGCCGGCCCCGCAGCCCGCACGCACGTGGCCCCCGAGAGCACGGCATCAGCGCCCCGGAGGCGAAGGCGCCCCGGAAAAGGGAGGCGGGCGTCACATGCCCAGGCCGGTGACCTCGACCGTACGGAGCGGTAACTTCGCTTGCGGTCCCGCAACGACGCACCCCTTGGAGTCCCGATGCCCGAAGCCGTCATCGTTTCCACCGCCCGCTCTCCCATCGGGCGCGCCGGCAAGGGGTCCCTCAAGGACGTGCGGCCGGACGACCTGACCGCGACGATCATCCAGGCCGCCCTCGCCAAGGTCCCCGGGCTGGACCCGCGCGAGATCGACGACCTGATGCTCGGCTGTGGTCTCCCCGGCGGCGAGCAGGGCCACAACCTGGGCCGCATCGTGGCCGTGCAGATGGGCATGGACTTCCTGCCGGGCACCACGATCACCCGTTACTGCTCCTCCTCGCTCCAGACCTCCCGCATGGCGCTGCACGCCATCAAGGCGGGCGAGGGCGACGTCTTCATCTCCGCGGGCGTCGAGATGGTCTCCCGCTTCGCGAAGGGCTCCTCGGACGGCCTGCCGGACACCCACAACCCGCTGTTCGCCGACGCCGAGGCCCGTACGGCCGCCGTCGCGCAGAGCGAGGGCTCGTCCTGGCACGACCCGCGCGAGGACGGCCTGATCCCGGACGCGTACATCGCTATGGGGCAGACCGCCGAGAACCTGGCCCGCCTCAAGGGCGTGACCCGTCAGGACATGGACGAGTTCGGCGTCCGCTCCCAGAACCTGGCCGAGGAGGCCATCAAGAACGGCTTCTGGGCGCGCGAGATCACCCCGGTCACCACGCCGGACGGCACGGTCGTCTCGACCGACGACGGCCCGCGCGCCGGCGTGACCCTGGAGGGCGTCTCGGGCCTGAAGCCCGTCTTCCGCCCCGACGGCCTGATCACGGCCGCCAACTGCTGCCCGCTGAACGACGGCGCCGCGGCGCTGGTCATCATGAGCGACACCAAGGCGCGGGAGCTGGGCCTGACCCCGCTGGCGCGGATCGTGTCCACCGGTGTCACCGGCCTCTCCCCGGAGATCATGGGCCTCGGCCCGGTCGAGGCGTCGAAGCAGGCCCTGAAGCGGGCCGGGCTGACCGTCGGCGACATCGACCTGTTCGAGATCAACGAGGCCTTCGCCGCCCAGGTCATCCCCTCCTACCGGGACCTGGAGATCCCCCTGGAGAAGCTGAACGTCAACGGCGGCGGCATCGCCGTCGGTCACCCGTTCGGGATGACCGGTGCCCGCATCACCGGCACGCTGATCAACAGCCTGCAGTTCCACGACAAGCAGTTCGGCCTGGAGACGATGTGCGTGGGCGGCGGCCAGGGCATGGCCATGGTCATCGAGCGCCTGAGCTGATGCCGGCCGGGCCGGCGGCGGACCGCCCCCGGCCCGGCGCCGGCCGTAGCGGAGGGTGAGGGCTCTGTACGGCCCCAGCGCGGGCACCCAGGCCCCGCAAGGGATCCTCTAGATCCATGCGCTGTACTGACGTCGAATCTAATCCGGTCGCGGCCGACCTGTGACCGAATCTCCCCCAGGATGTGACCTTTGTCCTGGGGGATCGGCATTTGCCCAGGTCAGACGCTATCCCCCCAAGGCCGCCAGGCCGAAAGACCTGTCCAATTCATGACGTAATGCACTGCACGCCATTCCCAGCACAGGACAAGCTGATGTAGGAAGTCGGGGGATCGAATCAATCAGGAGTTAGTCAGTGAGCGCCATGTCTCTTGCCCTGCTGCTGACCACGGCCGCTGCCACGGCCGTGGGCGCTGCTGCGCTGCACGCCGTCCACGGACTGCGCAAGCAGGTCACGGCCCTGCGCGGTGAGCTGACGGTGTCGGCACACCCGCGTGCCGCGACCGTCCCCCACGCCCGCAGCGCCGGGACCTCCCCCGCCGCGGAGATACGAGCCGCCGTGGCCGAGGCCCTCGCCGAGGAGCGCGAGCGCGAGCTGGCCGAGGCGCGGGCCTTCTGGGCCGCGCAGGAGGCCCGCGACGCCGCCGACGCCCCCTCGCTGCTGGGCGGCCTGCCCGGCCTCGGTGAGGACGGCCCGGTCTTCCTGCCCCGGCAGGCGGACATGGTCGGCCTGGAGCCGGTCCTGGGCGACGACCTCGCCGACGAGTACCCGGAGGATTCGGCCGAACTGGCCGCAGCCCGCCGGCGCCACCCCTCGCACCCCGACTTCGTCCCGGTCCAGTCGCACCCCGGCGCCGACCACGAGCGCACGGTCAACCGCCTGGAGGAGCTCGCGGAGGCCCGTACGGCCCTCGCGGACGTCCGTCCGGGCCCCCTGGGCACCCTGGACGTGTACGTCTTCACGGACGGCACCACGCTGTGCATGACCCCGGGCCACCGGGAGACGGCGGAGCGCCTCGCGGAGGCCCTCCGCTCGGGCACGGCGCCCGTCCTGCTGGGCGGCTCGGGCATCTCCGGCGCCTACGCGCTGACCTTCTCCTGCGGTGACTCCGAGGACCCCGACAGCAACGTCTACATCCTCGCGGACCGCGTCATCGCATCGCTCTGACTTCCGCCCGCTCCACCAGCGCCACGGCCTCGTCCAGCAGCTCGGACGGGGCCTTCGCGTTCTCCCCGCCCTCCCCGTCCCGCAGCGCGCCCAGCGCCTCGGCGAGGTCCAGCCCGGCGACCGACACCTGGTCCCCCACGACGAAGATCCCCGCGTCCGGCACGACCCGTTCCGGAGCCCGCCCCGAGGGGTCCTCCAGCCGCTGCGCCCGCAGGGCGAGCTCCCGGGCCAGGTCGAGCGCCTCGGCGGCGGCCCCGCGCTGGAGGCGGCTCTGCGGGGCGGCCCGCAGCCGGTCGGCGAAACGTTCCACGGCGTCCGTCAAGGGCGATGTATCGAGCACGCGGCCGACCCTACGCGCCGCCACCGCACCATTGCCAACGGGCGAACTCTCCGGCACGGTGACGTGAAGGGAACAGCACGGCGATACCCCCGGAGGCGCCCATGTCCGTAGAGTTCTCCGAGCAGACCCACCGCAACATGATCGACAGAATCCACCGGACCACCGGTCGTGAGATCTCCGACTGGCTCCGCACCGTCGACGAGGGCCCCTCCCTCCACCGGTTCGAGGAGAAGGTCAGCTGGCTGCGCGGCGCGCACGAGCTCTCGTACGGCCAGGCCAAGGCGATCATCCACGAGTACGACCTGCGCAGAGCCGCACGCCGGTTCGGCTGAGGCCGCCCGCCCCCACCTCCCTCCACCCGTTCCACGACGCGGGAAGGCCCCGCGAGCGGACCGCTCGCGGGGCCTTCCCCGTGCCGTGGTGCCCGTGGTGCCTCCGGGCGGTCCGGCTAGTCGTCGCCGGAGAGGATCTGGAAGAGGCGCAGCAGCTCCAGGTAGATCCACACCAGGGTCAGGGTGAGGCCGAAGGCCGCCAGCCAGGACTCCTCGCGCGGGGCGCCGTAGGTCACGCCGTCCTCGACCTGCTTGAAGTCCATGGCGAGGAAGCAGGCGCCGAGGACGACGCCGAGGAGACCGAAGACGATGCCCAGGCCGCCGCTGCGGAAGCCGAGGCCGTCGCCGCCGCCGAACAGGGCGAACAGCGAGTTCGCCAGCATCAGCAGGACGAAGCCGAGGGCCGCGGCCATCACGAAGCCGGTGAAGCGGCGGGTGACGCGGATCCAGCGCATCTTGTACGCGAAGAGCACGGCGGCGAAGACGCACATCGTGCCGAGCACGGCCTGGACGACCACGCCCGGACTGATGTAGGTGCTGGTCACCATGCTGATGACGCCGAGGAAGACGCCCTCGAAGGCCGCGTAGCCCAGGATCAGCGCGGGGGACGGCTTGCGCTTGAAGCTCTGGATCATCGCGAGGACGAACGCGACGAGCGCCGCGCCGACGGCGAAGCCGTACGACTTGTTGACGTTCGCCGGGTCGACGGGAAGCGTGATCCAGGCCAGCGTCGCCGTCACGATCAGGGTGCCGAGCGTCATGGCCGTACGGCTCACGACGTCGTCGATCGTCATGGCGTTGCCGCGGACCGGCGCCGCCGGCATGCCGGTGGTGGGGTCGGTGGCGTAAGGATTCGTCGCGTATGGGTTGGTCGCGGTCCCGGCCTGCGCGTGTTGTGCCTCGAAGCCCGCGTAGCCGCCGTTGTCGCGGCTGAACCCCCGTCGCGAGAAGACCGGGTTACTGCTCCTCATCTCACTCCTCCATGGCCACCGTGCGCAGCCTTGCCACAAGAGTAATGCGCTCGCAAAGAAAGCACCCTACTGCTGGAGGAGGATCTTAGAAGAGGACGCGTCGAAGCGCCGTCAAAAACGGGGACGGCTGCGGAAGTGCCCGGAGCCGGACTTGAACCGGCACGGCCCGAGGGCCAGCGAGGTTTAAGCTCGCCGTGTCTGCATTCCACCATCCGGGCAAGGCGCAGCGGGCCCCCGTGGAAAAGCCTTGAAACGCTGCGGCGAGCCTATCCGGATCCCCCTGCCGCCCAGACGGCCTTCTATCCGATGTTGTCTGATTTTATTGGTGATTGAGGGAGCGTCAGGGTCGATAAGTCACGGTCGGCACCGTTCCGGGCAACGCTCTCCCCCGCCACGGGAATGACGTAATTTCGCTGCCCCGCGCCACCCCGTCCGCCACCCCGGGCCACCCCCTGAGCGCGCCCCCGGCCGCGCCCCCGGCCGCGCCCCCGCTCGCGCCCCCGGCCCCGCCCGCGCGGATCCCCTCCGGGGCCGGCCGCGACGGCCGGTCCTCAGGGCTCCTGTCATACCAAAGGAGGAGGCGGACGCGCTCGCGATCAGACTCCAGTGGGCCGGAGAACGGGCACCTCGGCTGATCCCCGGCCCTGTTGGCGCGGTGAGGATGGAAGGGTCCCAGCCCCACCGCAGCAGCCGCTCGACAGGAGTCCTCCGTGACCGCCATGAACTACGCCCCGCACCACACCTCCCAGGCCGTGGCGGCCCGCGCCACGCAGCTCTCGAAGGTGTACGGCCAGGGCGAGACCCAGGTGGTCGCGCTGAACAACGTCTCCGTCGACTTCGCGCAGGGCCAGTTCACCGCGATCATGGGCCCGTCCGGCTCCGGCAAGTCCACCCTGATGCACTGCGTCGCCGGCCTGGACACCTTCTCCGGGGGCTCGGTCCGCATCGGCGACACCGAGCTCGGCTCCCTCAAGGACAAGCAGCTGACCCAGCTGCGCCGGGACAAGATCGGCTTCATCTTCCAGGCGTTCAACCTGCTGCCGACCCTGACCGCCCTGGAGAACATCACGCTCCCGATGGACATCGCCGGCCGCAAGCCCGACCGCCAGTGGCTGGACACCGTGATCGCCATGGTCGGCCTCTCCGAGCGCCTCTCCCACCGTCCCACGCAGCTCTCCGGCGGCCAGCAGCAGCGCGTGGCGGTCGCCCGCGCCCTGGCCTCCCACCCCGAGATCATCTTCGGCGACGAGCCCACCGGAAACCTCGACTCCCGCTCCGGCGCCGAGGTCCTCGGCTTCCTGCGCAACTCGGTCCGCGAGCTCGGCCAGACCGTCGTGATGGTCACCCACGACCCGGTCGCCGCCTCCTACGCGGACCGCGTCATCTTCCTCGCCGACGGCGCCATCGTCGACGAGATGCGCGAGCCCACCGCCGACGGCGTGCTCGACCGGATGAAGGCCTTCGACGCCAAGGGCCGTACCAGCTGAAGCGGCGCCGCCCGGCGGCCCCCCGCAGCCCTCCGCACAGACTTCCAGCCCCAGGACTGAGATCCCATGTTCCGTACCGCCCTGCGCAACGTCCTCGCGCACAAGGCCCGGCTGCTGATGACGGTGCTCGCCGTCACCCTCGGCGTCGCGTTCGTCTCCGGCACCCTCGTGTTCACCGACACGCTCAGCAAGGCCATGTCCAACCAGTCCGCGAAGTCCTACGAGGGCGTCGCGGTCTCCGTCACCGACTACGGCCGCGGCCGCGCTGAGGACGGCCAGAAGCAGGGCGACCCCGGCATCGGCCAGCAGACCCTCGACAAGATCAAGGCCGTCAACGGCGTCGACTCGGTCTCCGGCCGCGTCCAGGGCTTCGCCGGCGTCGGCGACCAGAACGGCAAGCTGATCGGCAGCGGCTGGGCCAACGCCGGTGCCAACTTCGCCCCCGTCAAGGACGGCAAGGACCCGCGCTACGCCTTCACCGAGGGCACCGGTCCGGTCAAGGACGACCAGATCGCCCTCGACAAGGACAGCGCCGCCAAGGGCGAGTACCAGGTCGGCGACAAGGTCCGCGTCGCCACCAACGGCCCGGTCCGGGAGTTCACCCTCACCGGCGTCTTCACCACCGAGGACGGCGCCGTCAACGCGGGCGGCAGCCTCGTGCTCTTCGACACCAAGATCGCCCAGGAGCTCTACCTCCAGCCCGGCTTCTACCGCGAGCTCTCCATCGCCGCGAAGCCCGGCACCACCGCCGACCAGCTGCTCGCCGACGTCAAGCCGCTGCTGTCCAAGAGCGCCGAGGCCAAGACCGGCGCCGCGCTGGCGGCCGAGCAGGCCAAGGACATCGAGACGGCCATGTCCGGCATGAGCACCGGCCTGCTGATCTTCGCCGGGGTCTCCCTCTTCGTCGGCATCTTCCTGATCTACAACACCTTCACCATGCTGGTCGCCCAGCGGACCAAGGAGCTGGCGCTGCTGCGCGCCGTCGGCGCCAACCGCGGCCAGGTCAAGCGCTCGGTCCTCGCCGAGGCCGCAGTGGTCGGCCTCGTCTCCTCGGTCATCGGCCTGGCCTGCGGCATCGGCCTCGCGGTCGCCATGCGCTCCGCGATGGAACTCTTCAACGCCAAGATCCCGGCCGGTTCGCTGATCATCGCTCCGATGACCGTCGTCGTCGCCCTGGTCATCGGTGTCCTCGTGACCATGCTGGCCGCCTGGCTGCCCGCCCGCCGGACCGCCAAGATCGCCCCGGTCGCCGCCATGGGCAGCGTCCACCTGCCCGCCACGATGAAGTCCCTGGTGCTGCGCAACATCATCGGCAGCGTCCTGGCCGTCATCGGCGTCGGCGTGGTCCTGCTCGGCGCCAGCCAGAAGAGCGAGGGCCGCACCACGATCGCCGGCGGCGCGTTCTTCCTGGTCATCGGCCTGTTCGTACTGCTGCCGATGCTGTCCCGCCCGGTCATCGCCGCGGTCCGCCCGCTGCTGGAGAAGGTGTTCGGCGTCTCCGGCAAGCTGGCCGCGCAGAACGCGGTGCGCAACCCGCGCCGCACCGCCGTCACCGCCGCCTCGCTGACCATCGGCCTCACCCTGGTCACCGCCATGTCGGTCATCGGCATCACCGTCGGCCAGGCCATCGACCGGCTCAGCACCCAGAACATCAAGGCCGACTACCGCGTCACGATGGCCGGCGAGGGCATGAACCTCGACAAGTCCGTGCTCCCCGCCCTGGAGAAGGGCAAGGGCGTCACCGCCGTCTCCCCGAAGACGATGGAGATGGTCAAGATCGGCGACGGCCACCGGACGGTGAGCGGCGTCAACCCGGCCGCCCTCGACGCGGTGCTGAACGTGAAGACCACCGCCGGTGACCTCGCCTCCCTGGGCCAGGGCAAGCTGATGGTCTCCGCCGAGGAGGCGGGCAAGAGGGGCCTGTCGGTCGGCTCCACCGTCGACGTCCAGTACGACGACGGCCAGAAGGGCCGGCTCCAGGTCGGAGCCCTGTACGACGGCAAGGACCAGCTGGAGGACTACGTCCTCGACAACAGGATCCTCGCCGCGCACAACGAGTCCCAGTACCTGCCCGAGGTGCTCGTCAAGGTCTCCGGCGGCACCTCCGACGGGGGCCAGCAGGCCGTCGTCGACGCCCTCGGCAAGAACCCGGCCATCAAGGTCTCCGACAAGGCCGCCATGCGCGACGAGATGGCCGGCATGATCAACACGTCCCTGAACATCATGTACGGCCTGCTCGGCATGGCGCTGATCATCGCGGTCCTCGGCGTGATCAACACCCTCGCGATGTCGGTCTACGAGCGCCAGCAGGAGATCGGCATGCTGCGGGCGATCGGCCTCGACCGCGGCCGGGTCAAGAACATGATCCGCCTGGAGGCCGTGGTCATCTCGCTCTTCGGCGCGGTCCTCGGCATCGGCGTCGGCGTCTTCCTCGCCTGGGCCGGCGGCCGGACCATCGCGGGCTCCGTCCCGGGCTACGAGCTGGTGATCCCCTTCGACCGGATCGGGATCTTCTTCCTCCTCGCCGGACTGGTCGGCGTCCTGGCCGCCATGTGGCCGGCCCGCAGCGCCGCCCGGCTGAACATGCTGACCGCCATCAAGACCGAGTAACCGGGCAGCGGACGCGGCGCACGCGCACGAAGGGCCCCGGGGCACTCCCCCGGGGCCCTTCGGCGTCCGGTCTCCCGGTCGCACCGCTACGCCGTCACGCGCCCCACGTACGCGTCCTCAGCGGCAACCCCGAGGCCGCCGCGCCCCCGGGCCGTACCGCCAGGATCTGGTTGACCCCGAGCCGGCCGTGCTCGAAGCCGAGCGCGGAGGCCGCCATGTAGAGACGCCAGACGCGTGCGCGGCCGGGCGAGGTGAGGCGTACGGCCTCCTCCCAGTGCTCCTCCAGCCGGGCCACCCAGGCCCGCAGGGTGAGCGCGTAGTGCTCGCGCAGCGCCTCCACGTCGCGGACCTCGAAGCCGGCCCGCTCCAGTTCGCCGACGGTCGTGCCGACGGGGGACAGCTCCCCGTCGGGGAAGACGTAGGCGTCGATGAACTCGTTGATCCGGTAGGCCTCTTCGTCGGCCTCCGGCGGACGCGCGATCTGGTGGTTCAGCAGCCGGCCGCCGGGGGCGAGCAGCGCGTGCAGGGTGCGGGCGTACTCGCGGTAGCGCTCGGCGCCGACGTGTTCGGCCATCCCGATGGAGGAAATGGCGTCGTACGGGCCGTCCTTGACGTCCCGGTAGTCCTGAACCCGGATCTCGATCCGGTCGGTCAGGCCCTCCTCGGCGATCCGCTTGCGGGCGTAGGCGGCCTGTTCGCGGGAGAGGGTGACCCCGGTGACCCGGACCCCGTACTCCCGGGCCGCGTGCAGGGCCATGGAGCCCCAGCCGCAGCCGACGTCGAGGAGCCGGTCGCCCTCCTTGAGGCCCAGCTTGCGGCAGACCAGGTCCAGCTTGTCGCGCTGGGCCTCCTCCAGGGTCCCGCCGGGGCTCCAGTAGGCGCACGAGTAGACCATCGAGGGCCCGAGGACGTGCTCGTAGAAGGCGTTGCCCACGTCGTAGTGGTGGCTGATGGCCTGGCGGTCGCGGCCCTTGGAGTGGATCTGCCCGCCCCTGCGGGCCGCCTCCTCCGCGGGCGGCGCGGGCGCCGCCCAGGGCCGGGCCAGGGCCACGAGCTCCCGTACGGCGGCCCGGCTCACCGGATCGCGGAGTAACGCGGCCGTCCCGGCGGCGCCGGAGGCGAGCGCGGGCAGGTGGGGGCGCAGGGCGGTGAGCTTGCCCAGGCCCGTGCGGGGCGCGGGCGTGGCGGGTGCCTCGGCGGGCTCCCGCTCCCAGAGCAGTCCGGCCACCCGGTCCAGGACCTCGAACAGGTCGCCGTCGACCGTCAGGTCCCCGGCGACCCAGGCGCGGGCCAGCCCGAGTTCCCCGGGCATCCACAGGACGCGGCGCAGTGCGCGCCGGTTTTCGATCACCAGGGTGGGGCCGGTGGCGGGACCGGCTTCGCTGCCGTCCCAGGCTCGTATGCGTACGGGCAGGGGGGCGCCCAGCAGGGTTTCGGCAAGAGCGGCCAGCCGCGGCGCGGCGTCGGTCATCGTAGGCACCTCCATAAGTTCCGACCGAACGGCCTACCCGTTTCGGGCACGCGTCAATCAGAACCGGCACCGGGTACGCCGAAGGGGCCGCCCGCACCACGGATGGCGGGCGGCCCCTTCGGGGACGTACGGGTACTGCTCGGGTTCCTGCCGGCGGGTGCCGGGGTCAGGAAGCCTTGGCCTTCTGGGCCGGAGCCGAGGCGGCGGCCGGGGCCGGAGCCGGCTTGGCGGCCTCGTAGAACTCCTCGCGCGGGGTCTCCAGCGCTCCGAGGGAGACGACCTCGCGCTTGAGGAACATGCCGAGGGTCCAGTCGGCGAAGACGCGGATCTTGCGGTTCCAGGTCGGCATGGCCAGACCGTGGTAGCCACGGTGCATGTACCAGGCGAGCCGGCCCTTGAGCTTGATCTTCATCTTGCCCATGACGATCATCGCGACGCCCTTGTGGAGGCCGAGGCCCGCCACCGCACCCTTGTTGGAGTGCGCGTACTCCTTCTGCGGGAAGCCCCGCATGCCGGAGATCACGTTGTCGCCGAGGACCTTGGCCTGGCGCAGCGCGTGCTGGGCGTTCGGCGGGCACCAGGCGTTCTCGACGCCGGCCTTGCGGGCGGCCATGTCGGGAACCTGGGCGTTGTCGCCGGCGGTCCAGATGTAGTCCGTGCCCTTGACCTGGAGGGTCGGCTCGGCGTCCACGTGGCCGCGGGGGCCGAGCGGCAGGCCGTAGCGGGCCAGGACCGGGTTGGGCTTGACGCCCGCGGTCCACACCAGGGTGTTGGAGTCGACCTCAAGGCCGTTCTTCAGCACCACGTGGCCGTCCACGCAGGAGTCCATGGAGGTGTTGAGGTAGATCTCGATGCCGCGCGACTCGAGGTGCTCCTTGCCCCAGGTGCCGAGCTTGGGCCCGACCTCGGGAAGGATCTTGTCGGCCGCGTCGACCAGGATGAAGCGCATGTCCTCGCGCTTGATCGTGGAGTAGTACTTCGCGGCGTCGCGGGCCATGTCCTCGACCTCGCCGATCGTCTCGGCGCCGGCGAAGCCGCCGCCGACGAAGACGAAGGTGAGCGCCTTGCGGCGGACGTTCTCGTCCGTCGTGGACTCGGCCTTGTCGAGCTGCTCGAGGACGTGGTTGCGCAGGCCGATGCCCTCTTCGACGCCCTTCATGCCGATGCCCTGTTCGGCGAGGCCGGGGATCGGGAAGGTGCGGGAGACGGCGCCGAGCGCGATCACCAGGTAGTCGAAGGGCAGCTCGTACGCCTCGCCGACCAGCGGCGTGACGACGGCGACCTTGCGGTCCTGGTCGATGGTGGTGACCCGGCCGGTGAGAACCTCAGCCTTGGGCAGCACGCGTCGCAGCGGGACGACGACGTGCCGAGGCGAGATGCTGCCTGCGGCCACTTCGGGGAGGAAGGGCTGGTAGGTCATGTACGACCGCGGGTCGACGACCGTGACGGTCGCCTCGCCGTAGCGCATCTTCTTCATGATGCGCTTGGCTGCGTACAGGCCTACGTACCCACCTCCTACAACGAGGATCCTGGGACGCTCCGTGGTGCTCATGGAACGAGTATCCAGCACCCCAAGGGGTGACGCTCGTGAGCCCCTTCACAAGGTGCCACAGACCCTCTGCTACACTGCGCGGCCCACGTGACCCAGATCATGGCGCACAACGGGAACCGGAGTGGATCGGAAATCGTTGTTCACCCGTCCTGAACTGGCCTCCAGGGCCTGAACCGGACTGGACCACCGCTCTTCGTCCATACCTCTGATACGAAACCCGCAGCCCTACTTCTTCGCACAAACACACGGAGAAACGGCCTCGCGACCCCCGAGAACCCCTCGAAGGACCCTCCCCGCGGCCCAACAGGCCCTTTTTCCTTGTGAAGAACTTCACGAAGTTCGTGCGGAGGAGGGGACTTTCGGCCTCCGCGAGCCCTCCGCCCGGCCTCCGCTCGGCCTCCGCTCGGCCCTCACTCGCCCCGACCACGACCACCCCATCGGGCGGAACACGATGTTCAGCCCCGGGACGCGCGAAGGCCGCCCACGGGACTCCGGGCGGCCGGTGCGAGCCGTACCGGCCCACGACGGGCAACCGGGCCGAGCAGGGCGCCCCGACGATCATCACCCGCAACGGTGCCCCGGTGGCCGCCCTCGTACCGATCGCCGATTTCAACGCGCTGGAAGAAGCGGCTGACGAACTGCTCGCGCGGGAGGCAGAAGCCGTGCTCGCCGAGGGCGGACCGACCGTGACCATGGCCGAGCTCCTCGCCGACCTGTTCAGCGAACGGGGTGACGGCGCGGCGTGAAGTACGCGTTCCGGTTCACGACCGCCGCGCAAAGGCAGCTCCGGGCGATCGACAAGCCGGCCGCCATGCGGATCCTCGCCGCCCTGACCGCGCTGGGGGACGACCCCTTCCGCGAGGACGCCGACATCAAGGAACTCACCGGACCCTCCGGCCTCTACAGGCTCCGGGTCGGCAGCTACCGGATCGCCTACCAGGTGCTCGACGGCGAGCTCGTCGTCCTCGTCGTCAAGGTCGGCGACCGTCGCGACGCCTACCGCACCATCTGAACGCAGAATACGGCGGCGGCGCTCCGGTGGACTCACCGGAGCGCCGCCGTTCAGCCGTGCAGCAGGTCAAGACCGCTGCTTGGCGGCCTCGGCCTCTTCTGCTGCCTTGATCGCGATGCCGTCGAGGATGTCGTGCTCCGAGACCACGACCTCGGCGGCTCCCGTCCGCTCCATGATCGCGAGCAGGACCAGGGCGCCGGCGCCGATCACGTCGACCCGGCCCGGGTGCATCACCGGGATCGCGGCGCGTTCGGCGTGCGTCGAGGCGAGCATGCGCTCGCTGATCTCGCGGACCCGCTCGTAGGGGATCCGGGAGTGGTGGATCGCCGAAGAGTCGTACTCCGCCAGGTCCAGGGCGATCGCGGCGACCGTGGTCACCGAGCCCGCCAGGCCCACCAGGGTGCGGGCCCCGTCCAGCGGGACCGTCTGCCCGGCCAGGTCCAGGGCCGCCTCGATGTCGGCGCGCATGGCGGCGACCTGTGCGGCGGTCGGCGGGTCGGTGACCTGCCCGTCCACGACCAGGTGGCGCTCGGTCATCCGGACGCAGCCCACGTCCACCGAGCGGGCCGCCCGTACGTGCTCCTCGCCGACCACGAACTCCGTCGAGCCGCCGCCGATGTCCACGACCAGGAAGGGCCGCTCCAGGTGGGTGTGGCCGGTGAGTTCGCGGGTGGCGCCGGTGAAGGAGAACTCGGCCTCCTGGTCCCCGGAGATCACCTCGGGCTCCACGCCCAGGATGTCCAGGACGCCCCGGACGAAGTCGTCGCGGTTCTCGGCGTCCCGCGAGGCCGAGGTGGCCACGAAACAGACCCGCTCGGCACCCAGCTCCTTGATCACCGCGGCGTACTCGCGGCAGGCCGCGAAGGTGCGCTCCAGCGCCTCCGGGGCCAGTCGGCCGGTCCGGTCCACGCCCTGGCCGAGCCGGACGACCGTCATCCGGCGGTCCAGCTCGACCAGGTCACCGGTGGCCGGGTCGCAGTCCGCGACGAGGAGGCGGATGGAGTTCGTACCGCAGTCGACGGCCGCGACCCGGGTCACGCGCCGGCCTCCGCCGTCTTCTCCCCGCACGGGGTGACGCAGGCGCCCTTGGCCCACCACTCGGGCAGCATCGCCAGGGCCTCGTCGCCGAAGGGGTTCACGCCGGGGCCCGCGGCCAGCGAGTGGCCGACGAGCACGTGCAGGCACTTCACCCGGTCCGGCATGCCGCCGGCGCTGGGGAAGCCCTGGAGCACCTCGATGGCGTCGCGCCGCCGGATGTAGTCCTCGTGCGCGGCCCGGTAGGCGGCGGCGAGTTCCGGGTCCTCGGCGAGCCGGGCCTGCATCTCCTTCATCACGCCGTTGGCCTCCAGCGTGCCGATCGCGGAGGCCGCGCGCGGGCAGGTGAGGTAGTAGAGCGTGGGGAAGGGGGTGCCGTCGGGGAGGCGCGGGGCGGTCTCCACGACGTCCGGCTGGCCGCAGGGGCAGCGGTGCGCGATCGCGCGCAGCCCGCGCGGGGGGCGGCCGAGCTGCTGCTGGAACGCGTCGATGTCCGCGTCGGTCGGCTCGGTCCGGTCGGTCTGGGGCGGGGGCGTCTGCATGCCTGGAGGAAGTCTCTTCGTTCTCGTGGGTGGGTGCGGGGACGGGTCGGGCGGCCTCAGTCGCCGGGGCGGTCGGCCTTGTCGACGCCGTCCCAGACGTTGGAGTACCAGGGGCGGTCGGATCCCGACTCCCCGCCGCGATGGTGTTCCGCGGCTCCGGAGCCGGGGTCGGTCATGATGTAGCCGACCTCCCCCGGACGCAGGAAGTGCAGGTGCCTGCGCGCCTGCTGCTCCGCGTAGGCCGGGTCCTGCCAGCGGGCCTTCTCGTCCCGGAGCTGGTCGAGGCGCTTGCGCGCGTCGTCGGCGGCCCGCTGCTGGTCCGCGATCTCCGAGCGCTGGGAGACGTACTGGCGCATCGGATAGGCGAGGGCGACGACCAGGGTACAGAGGACGAGCACCAGCAGGGCCGCCCGGCCGGTGAGCCGGCTGCGCCGGATGTGCCGGCGGGACTGCGAGCGGTAGACGTGGGCCGCGGTGCGCTCGCCGAGCTGCTTGAGCCTGGTCGCCGTCGAGAAGGTGGAGAACCGATCCCGGTTCCCGGCCATGGTCCCGCCTCCCCTGGTGCGTACTACGCAAATACGTCCCCGCACACGGTACGGGACCGAGTGCGGGGACGTACGGAGGCCAGCGCCGAGAGGCGGTGATTAGCCCTTGAAGCGCGGGAACGCCGAGCGGCCCGCGTACACCGCGGCGTCGTCGAGGATCTCCTCGATGCGCAGCAGCTGGTTGTACTTGGCGACGCGGTCCGAGCGGGCCGGGGCGCCGGTCTTGATCTGACCGCAGTTCACGGCGACGGCGAGGTCGGCGATGGTGACGTCCTCGGTCTCGCCGGAGCGGTGCGACATCATGCACTTGAAGCCGTTGCGCTGGGCCATCTCGACGGCGTCGAGGGTCTCGGTCAGCGAACCGATCTGGTTCACCTTCACGAGCAGGGCGTTCGCGGAGCCCTCCTCGATGCCGCGGGCCAGGCGCTCCGGGTTGGTGACGAAGAGGTCGTCGCCGACGATCTGGACCTTGGCGCCCAGGCGGTCGGTGATGGTCTTCCAGCCGGCCCAGTCGTCCTCGAACAGCGGGTCCTCGATGGAGACCAGCGGGTACGCCTCGACGAGCTCGGCGTAGTAGTCGGTCATCTCGGCGGCCGAGCGGGACTGGCCCTCGAACTCGTACTTGCCGTCCTTGTAGAACTCGGACGCGGCGACGTCGAGCGCGAGCGCGATGTCCTTGCCCGGGGTGTAGCCGGCCTGCTTGATGGCCTCGATGATGAGGTCGAGCGCGGCGCGGTTGGACTCCAGGTTCGGGGCGAAGCCGCCCTCGTCACCGAGACCGGTGGAGAGGCCCTTGGTGTGCAGGACCTTCTTGAGGGTGTGGTAGACCTCGGCACCCCAGCGCAGCGCCTCGGAGAAGGACTCCGCGCCGATCGGGGCGATCATGAACTCCTGGATGTCGACGTTGGAGTCGGCGTGCGACCCACCGTTGAGGATGTTCATCATCGGAACGGGCAGCAGGTGCGCGTTCGGGCCGCCGAGGTAGCGGAAGAGCGGCAGGTCCGAGGCCTCGGACGCGGCGTGCGCGACGGCGAGGGACACGCCGAGGATGGCGTTGGCGCCGAGGGAGCCCTTGTTGTCGGTGGCGTCCAGGTCGAACATGGCCTGGTCGATCAGGCGCTGCTCGGTGGCGTCGTAGCCGACGAGCTCCGGGCCGATCTGCTCGATGACGGCGAGGACGGCCTTCTCGACACCCTTGCCCATGTAACGGTTGGGGTCACCGTCACGGAGCTCGATGGCCTCGAACGCTCCGGTGGAGGCGCCGGACGGAACGGCAGCACGGCCGGTGCTGCCGTCGTCGAGGCCCACCTCGACCTCGACCGTGGGGTTGCCTCGGGAGTCCAGGATTTCCCGGGCTACGACGACGTCGATGGACGGCACGAGCATCTCCTTCTGGGATGTGACGCTGGGTGTGCGGTGGCGGGTGGCCGTGGGACGGCCTTGCCGACTAGAGCCTAACCGGCTCCGGGCACTGGGCCTGTCGCCGCCCGGGTCCTGGGACGAAAAAGGGCCCGAATACCCCTCTTCCCTGACATAAGACCCTCACCTGTCCGCCCTCGGCGGCAGCCGCCGCAGGTCGGCGGCGGCGCACAACACACCGCCGCCCGGCGCGTGGGAGACGCGCCGGGCGGCGGGAAGCACTACGGGCCGGGCCCGGTGATGCGGTGTTACGCGGGAGTTCAGCTGAGCTTCAGCTTCTGCCCCGGGAAGATCATGTCGGCGTCGTCGACGATGTCCTTGTTGAGCTCGAAGAGCTTCTCCCAGCCGCCCTTGACGCCGTTGGCCTGGGCGATGGTCCCGAGGGTGTCGCCCTCCTTGACCTCGTACGAGCCGTTGCCGGTCTTCACCGTGCCGGTCGACGGGGTGCCGGCCTTCGGGGTGGACGGCTTGGCCGGGGCCGGCTTGGCCGGGGTCCAGTTGCCGGAGCCGGAGCCGGAGGCCTTGGTCTCGGTGTCGGCCTTCGGGGTGGAGGGCTTCGCCGGGGCGGGCTTGGCCGGGGCCGGCTTGGTGTCGGGCTTCGGCTTCGACGGGGTGGTGGTCGAACCGCCGCCGTTGTACGCGGAGTTGGACAGGCCGACGCCGCAGGACGGCCAGGCGCCCTTGCCCTGGCCCTTGAGGACCTTCTCGGCGATGGCTATCTGCTGGCTCTTGGAGGCCTGGTTGGCCTGCGAGGCGTACGCCTTGCCGCCGTACGCGGCCCAGGTGGAGGACGAGAACTGCAGGCCGCCGTAGTAGCCGTTGCCCGTGTTGATGGACCAGTTGCCGCCGGACTCGCAGGAGGCGACCTTGTCCCACTCGCTGACGGTGGCGGCGCTCGCGGAGCCCGCGGCCATCAGGGGGGCGGCGACCGCGACACCGGCGACACCGGCGAGCGTGACGATGCGGACGGCCTTGGAGCCGCGACGGTGCTTGCCCTTGCCGGAAAGCAGCATGGAGTTCTCCTCACCGACGCCTTCGAGGTGAGCTGTCGGGTTCGGGCGGATGAGTTGCCCGGTCACGTGTCGAGCACGTGGCTTAACCCCTAGCCGGTCGCGACCGTCTCTCAACGGCCTTTCCCGGCGCCTACCTTGGTTCCCCCGCTCCTGCCTTCGGCGCTTGACGCGACGACTGTTCCCTCCGTCCGCCGGCAGGATTCGGCGATGCGGTCGAAGGAGCCCGCGGTGGCGAGCGATTCAGAAGGTAGGCAGGTCTCTCCCCGATGTTCAACGCGCGACATCAGGGAGAAACCGGCCTACTTGCATTCCTCAAATGGGCGTTTTCGCAGGTGAGGGCGGGGTTTGCGGAAGTTCCGGAACGAGACACGCCAGTTGACCGGAAGAGACGCATGTCTCATTTACCGATAACGGACATTCAGGTCTTTCCGGATGCCCGAACTGCCCTTATTTCTTGGTTAGATCCAGGTTCTGACCCGGCTTGATGAGGTCCGCGTCCCCGCCGATGACCTGCTCGTTGGCCTGGTAGAGGGCGGTCCAGCCGCCCTTGAGTCCCTTGGCTTTCGCGATGTCGGTCAGGCTGTCGCCCGCCTTCACCGTGTACGTGGGGTCGGGGGTGCCGGACGCCGTGCCGGGCGCGGTCGCCACCTCGACGGCCGCCGGGCCGCGGTGCTTGCCCGCGCCCTCGCCCTTCTCCGCGGCCGGAGAGGCGGGGTTGGCGCCGGGGGTCGTCGGGGCCGGGGAGGCCGTCGGGTCCACCGGGGCGGTCGGGCTGACCGGGGCCGTCGGGGAGACCGGGGCGGTCGGGTCCACCGGGGTGGTGGGGGTGACCGGGGGCGTGGTGGTCGGCGCGGTCGGGTCCGGGTCCGGCATGACGGGCAGTCCGGTGTTCGGGCCCAGCGGGTAGTCCGGCAGCCCGCTCGGGCTCGTGGACGGGGAGGCGCCCGGCCTACCCGGCTGCGGGGTCGGGGCCCCGAAGTCCGTGGCGCGCCCGCTCGAACTCTTGTCGGGGACGGCGTTGTCCGGCCGGGTCGGGGTCGGGGCGACCGGCCCGTGGCGGTCGCCGGGGTCCACCTGCGGCGCCGGCCCCTGCTGGGTCAGCCCGGCCGAGGCGGAGCACAGCGGCCACGCCTGGGGGCCCTGGGAGGCCAGCACGGTCTCGGCGACCGCGATCTGCTGGGAGCGGCTGGCGAGGTCGGGGCGTTCCGCGTAGGCGAGTCCGCCCGCGTTCTTCCACTGCTCCAGGCTGAACTGGAGGCCGCCGTAGGCCCCGCTGCCGGAGTTGGCGCTCCAGGTGCCGCCGCTTTCGCAGTCGGCGACCTTGTCCCACGTGGCGGTGTCGGCTGCGCTCGCGTTCGTGGCGGCGAGCAGCGGCAGGGCCAACGCGGAGCCGGTGACTCCGGCGGTGACGACCAGGGCTGGTACCTGGCGGGGGCGTCTGTGGCGGCCGTTCCCGGGAAGCATGTGGCTGCACCTTTCGCATAACGGCGGGGTAACGGCAGAACCTAGCCGCCTTCGAACGGATGTCACAAGTTCGGGCCGGGGCTGACTTCCGGTCAGCCGATCGGTTTCCGCCGCCGGGTTGCCGGACCCCGGTGTTTCAAGGTGTGAAGCGGACCGGGAGGGTGCGCAGGCCCCGCATGATGAGCCCGCCGCGCCAGCGCAGGTCCGTGGGGGGAACGGCAAGTTCCAGATCCGGCAGACGCGTCAGCAAAGTCGCGAGCGCCGTCTGGCCTTCGAGACGGGCGAGCGGGGCGCCGAGGCAGTAGTGGATCCCGTGGCCGTACCCGAGGTGCTGATTGTCACTCCGGGAGAGGTCGAGGGTGTCGGGGTCGGCGAACCGGGCGGGGTCGCGGTCGGCCGCCGCGAGGACCACCAGCACGGGGTCCCCGACGGCGACGTCCTGCCCGCCGAGGGTCAGCGGCTCGGTCGCGAATCGCCAGGTGGCCAGCTCCACCGGCCCGTCGTAGCGCAGCAGTTCCTCGATGCCGGTCTCCAGGAGGGCGCGCTCCCCGGCCGCGAGGGAGTCCTGGAGGCGCGCGCGCTGGTCCGGGTTCACGAAGAGGGCGTGCAGGCCGTTCCCGATCAGGTTGACCGTGGTTTCGAAGCCGGCGAACAGGAGGATGAAGGCCATCGCCGTGGCCTCCGCCTCCGTCAGGTGGTCCCCGTGGTCGCTCGCCCGGATCAGGTCCGAGATGAGGTCATTGCCCAGATCATCCCGCTTGCGGTGGATCAGTTCCCCGAGATAGGTGCGGATCTGCTTCACGGAGCGGGCCACCCCGCCGCGCGGTCCCCCGCCGTGCCGGATCATCATCCCGGCCCAGTCGCGGAAGTCGTCCTGGTCCTCGCGCGGTACGCCGAGCATCTCGCAGATGGCGTAGATGGGGAGCGGGAAGGCGAACTCATGGATGAGATCGGCCTCCCCCCGCTCCGCGTCGCCCGCCTTCTCGACGATCCTGTCGATCAGGTGGTCGGTGAGCTCCTGCACGCGCGGGGTGAACTCGGCGACCCTGCGCGGGGTGAACGCCTTCGACACCAGCCGCCGCAGCCGGGTGTGGTCCGGCGGGTCGATGTTCAGCAGGTGCGTCATCAGCTCCGCCTTGCGCTCCCCCGGGATCCCGGTCTTGCCCTTGGCGTGCGCGGGTTCCGCGTGGTGCGCCGGGTTCTTGCTCAGCCGCTGGTCGGCGAGGGCCTGGCGGGCGTCGGCGTAGCGGGTCACGAGCCAGGCCTCGACCCCGCTGGGGAGCTTCGTGCGGTGCACCGGGGAGTGCTCGCGCAGCCAGGCGTAGGCCGGGTAGGGGTCGGTCGCGAACTCCCAGTCGAAGAGGGTCGGCCCCTGGGAGGGGGAGCCGTCGGCCGCGGGAGTGGAGGTCTGCTCATGCACCTGACGACGTTATCCCGGCCGGAAGCCGCCATCCCATATAGGCGGTTCGTCGCGGCTGTCCGTAGATGGGCCATCGCTTGACCTCGGCTTCCACGACATTCCTACTTTCGGATTTGTGGACGTGAGGATCTTGAAAAGCAGTTTCGCGGTGGTGGAGAGACGGGCCGAGCACGCGGTCAAGTTCTTCTACTCCCACCTCTTCTGGCACCACCCCGGACTCCGCGCCCTCTTCCCGGCCTCCCCCGAGGACATGGAGCGCCAGCGCGACCGCCTCTTCGCCGCGCTCACCCACGTCGTCGCGCAGCTGGAGAGCGAGACCCTCCTCCCCTATCTACGCGACCTCGGACGCGACCACCGCAAGTTCCTCGTCGGCCCCGAGCACTACGCGGCCGTCGGCGCCAGCCTCCTCGCCGCCCTCGCCCAGACCTCCGGCGAGGCCTGGACCCCCGTCGTCGAAAAGGCCTGGACCGAGGCCTACCAGGTCATCGCCGACGCGATGACGGCCGGCGCCGCCGCGAGCGCGGAGCCCCCCTGGTGGGACGCCGAGGTGGTGCGCCACCTGCAGTACGGAGAGGACATCGGCGTGCTCACCCTGCTCCCGCACGTCCCGCTCCCCTACCGGCCGGGCCAGTACGTCAGCGTGAGCAGCGAACGCGTCCCGAGGACCTGGCGCACGTACTCCCTCGGCAACGCGCCCCGCCCCGACACCACCGTCGACCTGCACGTGAGCCGCATCGAGGGCGGCCGGCTCAGCACCGCGCTGGTCCGCGACGTGCGGCCCGGCGAGCTGCTGCGGCTCGGCGCCCCGGGCGGCGCCCTGGTGCTGCGCCGCGAGGACCGGCCCGTCACCCTCATCGCGGCCGGCACCGGGTGGGCGCCGGTCCGGGCCATGCTGGAGGACCTCGTGGCGCACCCTCCCGATCAGGACGTGCGCCTCTTCGTGGTCGCCCGGGACGGCGCCCACCTCTACGACCGCCCGCTCATCGACGGGTACGCCGCCTCCTGCCGGTGGCTCTCCGTCACCTACATCACCCCCGCCCCCGGGCGGCACCGCAACCAGGCCACCGGCCGGCTGGCCACCGCCCTCGGCAACCGGGCCCTGTGGCGGGAGCAGGACGTCCACCTCAGCGGCCCCGCGCAGTTCGTGGAGGAGACCGTGGGCCTCCTGGAGGAACTGGGCGCCCGCCCCGACCGGCTCTTCCACGACGCCGTCCCCGCCTCCGCCCCCGCGCGGACCCGGCCCCAGGGCTTCGGCGAGTGGTTCCTGGGCCGCCCCGACCCGCACTGGCACAACCCGGCGGGACGCACCCCGCGCGACAGCTACTGAACCGGGCGCCGCCGCCCGCCCACCGCCCGGCGCCCCTACCGCCTACGGACCCGGGCCGCCGGCTCAGCCGACGCCCTCGGCCACCCTGATCGCGTCCCGGTACGCGCGGGCCGCCGCGCGCAGCGCCGTCTCGGGGTCGGTGCCCGCCGCCTCGGCGCGCGCCGCCAGCGCGAGCAGTTCGTAGCCGACGCCCTCGCCGCGGGGCAGTTCCACGTCGATGCCGCCCGCCCGGACCCGGCCGGCGAGCTTGGCCGCGAGCGCGAGCCCCGGCTGGCCCAGCGGGATCCCGTCGGTGACCGACTCCCGCTGCTTCTCGACCGCCTTGGTGGCCTGCCAGTGCGCGTTGACGTCCTCCGGGGAGTCGGCCCGCGCGTCCCCGAAGACGTGCGGGTGGCGGCGTACCAGCTTGTCCACCAGGTCTCCCGCGACGTCGTCGATGGAGAAGGCCGCCTCCCGTCCTTCCCCTTCTTCTCCCTCTTCTCCTCCCGCTTCCCCTACCGGTTCCTCCGCCCGGCCGGCCTCCTCGGCGATGCGGGCGTGGAAGAACACCTGGAGCAGCACGTCGCCGAGCTCCTCGCGCAGCGCCGCGCGGTCGCCGTCCTCGATCGCCTCGACCAGCTCGTACGCCTCCTCGATGGCGTACTTCACCAGCCCCTCGTGGGTCTGCCGGGAGGTCCACGGGCATTCGCGCCGGACCCGGTCCATGACCTGGACCAGGTCGAGCAGGCGCGCTCCGGGCAGGTCGTAGGAGCCCGGCAGCAGTTCCAGGTCGGGCATGCTGACACGGCCGGACCCGGCGAGACGGGCCAGTCCGTCCGTGAGCCGCTGATCGCCCTCGCCGCCCGGGATCACCACGACCGTACGGCCGCCCGCGCACGCGTCGACGAGCCCGTGCGCGTCGGGCACCTCCCGCGCCACCTCCACCCCCGCCTCGCGCAGGTACGGCAGCTGCGGATGGGCCGGATCGGCGCACAGCACCAGGTCCGCGGCGCGCAGGGTCCGCCAGGCCGGCCAGGAGAGCAGGCCGGGGGCGACCCGGTGGCTGGCGGTCAGCAGGACGATCCGGCCGGGGCCGGCACCGGCTTCGGCGCCGGCTTCGGCGGGGGCACCGGCGCGGGCATCGGCGGAGGCGGCGGGGGCGGGTTCGGCGGTGTGGTCGGTCACCCTCCGAACCTACCTCCGCCCGCGCGCGTCAGGCTCCGGCGGGTCCCGCCTGCTCCGGACGGGTCCGCTGGGTGATCCACGGGGTCTGCTGGTCACCGAGGATGATCTGCTGCGCGTCCCAGCGGCCGTAGCGCGGGTTGACCTCGATGTGCAGGGCCTTCGCCGCCTGCCCGAGCTTGGCCAGGGCCTTGTCCTGGCTGCCGTAGTGCTCGAAGAGCTTGTCGCGCAGCAGCTTGAAGCGGGTGTCCGCCTCCAGCTGGTCCGGCGCCAGCTGCGCCTGCTGCAGCGCGGCCGCCGCGAGCTCCTTCTCCCCGCCCGCCTGCTGCAGCTGCGCCTTGCGGACCTCTTCGATCTCCCGGGTGTTCACGCTCAGGCCCGCGTCGTCGGCGGCCCGCTCCAGGACGGCGGTCTGGATCATCTTGTTGAGTTTGAGGCGCTCCAGTCCGGCGGTCGCCTCGATGAGCTGCGCACCCTGCCCGGAACGGTTCTGCGCCGTGCGGACGTGGTTGACCTGGGCCTGGAGCGCGGAGGTGGTGATGCGTTCCCCGCCGACGACGGCCGCCGTGCCGGGGCGCGTCCCGCCCGAACAGGCGGCCAGCAGGGGGGCCGCCGCGAGGAGGGCGGCGGAGACGGAGAGCGCTGTGCGACGGTGCAAAGGAGCCTCCAGGGCCGGGAGATTGTGCGTCGGTGCACAAGGGCCGTGCGGTGATCGATGGTATGCAGTCAGGGTGGTACGGGCCACCGCTTCGACCAACGATTCGGGGGGTGTTGGGGTGCGAGTTCACCCCCCGGCCACCGCCCTGCCCACCGTTCCTGGGATGGTCGCTCCACCATGTCGACACAGCAGCTCGCCCCGCGCCGCGTCCCCGGCCGTCCCGTCCCCGCTCCCCCGCGCCGCTCCGCGCGGCGGGCCGGCCTGGTGGGGGCGGCGTTCGCGGCGCTGGTCACCGTCGTGGCCGTGTGCGGCGGGGACGCCACCGCGCGCGTCTTCCCGTACGGGCCCCGCCACCGCAGCGTCAACGACCTCGGCAACCAGTTCGTGCCGTTCCACGCGCACCTGTGGGACCTGCTGCACGGGCGGGCGCAGGGCGGTCTCCTCTTCAACTGGCAGTCCGGGTACGGGACCAGCTTCCTGCCCGATCTGGGGACCTATCTGACGAGCCCCTTCGCCGTGCTGGTGGCGCTGTTCCCGCGCCAGGACATCGACCTCGCGGTGTACGCGGTCACCGTGCTGAAGACGGCCGCCGCGGCGGCGGCGATGGCCTGGCTGCTGCGCACCCAGCGGCCCGGGCCGTGGTGGGCCGCGGGACTGCTGGGGGCCTCGTACGCGCTGTGCGGCTGGTCGGTGATCGAGGCCTCCTACAACCCGATGTGGCTGGACGGGCTCATCTCCTTCCCCCTGCTGTGCCTCACCGGCGAGTGGGCGCTGCGCGGGCGGCGGCCCGTGCTCGGGGTGCTGGTGGTGGCGGTGGGCTGGACGGCGAACTTCTACACCGCCTACATGGCCACCCTGGGTGCGGCCCTGGTGCTGTTGGTGCGGGTGGTGCTGACCCGGGAGGGCGCGAGGGAGCGGGCCCGGGTGGTCGGGCGGGCGGCGGGGACCGTGCTGCTGGGGATCGGGCTGGCCGCGCCGGTGCTGGTGCCGCTGTTCCTGAGCTCGAAGCAGGCCTATCCGGGGTGGTCCCGCCCGTTCGGTCCGGTGCCGTGGTCCGACCTGTTCGCGCGGCTGATGCCGGCGACGTACTCCTTCAACTCCCCCGCGGTGTTCGTGGGCACCGGGACCCTGCTGCTGGTCGCGGCGCTCCCCTTCCACCGGGCCCTGCCCGCCCGGACCCGGTGGTGGTGGGCCGGGCTGGTGACGGCGGTGCTGCTGTCGCTGCAGTGGGAGCCGACCCACCTGGCCTGGCACCTGTTCGCCACCCCGAACGGGAGCGCGTACCGGCAGACCTTCGTGCTGGCCGGGATCGTGGTGATCGCCGCCTGGACGGGGCTGGCGGCCGGACCGCCCTCGGGACGGGCGCTGGCGGCGGGGGCCGCGGTGCTGGCGGCGGCCGGGCTGTGGGCGAGCGGCAGCGCCCTGACCACCACCTGGGGGTACGCCCTGTCCGTCGGCGGGCTGGCACTGACGGCCGGGGCCTGGTGGGCGCTGCGCCGGCCGCGGCTGCTGCTGCCCGCCGCCGGTCTGCTGGCGGCGGTGCTGGTGGCGCAGGCCGCGGCGACGACGGCGTACGGCCACAAGGGCAAACTGGCCGGGCTGGACGACTACCCGTCCTGGAACGCGGCGCACACCCGGCGCGCCGAGGCCCTCGCGGGCGCCGAGGGCTGGCCCGCGTACCGGACCGACGCGGGCCGGCCGGCGCTGTCCGGCAACGACCCGATGCTGCTGGGCGGCGAGGGCGGCTCGTACTACAGCAGCCACACCCCGGACGTGTTCACCCGCACGATGCAGGCGCTGGGCGCGGGCTGGACCTCGCGGGGCCGCAACGTGCAGAGCCTCGACAACCCGGTGACGGACGCGGTGTTCGCGGTCGGCGCGCGCCTGAAGCCCGACGGCACGATCGCCCGCGCCGAGGTCCCGCCGCTGGTCACCGTCCACCCGGCGGGCCCCGAACCGGCTTACGGGGAATCCCCCTTCGCCAACCAGGAGCTGCTGCTGGGCGCGGAGGTCTACGAGGACCCGGTCGCGCCCGGGGTCTGCCGGGCGGGGACGGAGGCCTACCTGTGGGCCCCGGAGTACAACGCCACGGCCCGCCTCGCCGGTGGCCGCCCGTTCCGGCTGAACGGCAGCGCCCCCCGCAACCGGGCGGCGCTCCAGCCCCTCGGGCTCTCGCGCGGGCCCGCCTCCAGGCTGGTCTTCGACCGGCCCGCCCCGGCGCGGTGGGCGCTGTCCTGCCTGGACCGGCCCCGCCTGTCGGCGGCGGTGGCGGCCCTGCGCGCCACGGCCGCCACCTCGGTCAAGGTCACCGACTCGGGCCTGCGCGCCACCCTGCCGCCGGGCAGCCGGGGCACGGCCGTGGTCGCGGTCCCGGCGATCGCGGGCTGGACCTGCGACGGCCGCCCGGCCCGGTCCCGGCTCGGCCTGCTGGCCGTCCCTCTGGACGGCCGCACCACCGCCTTGACCTGCTCCTTCCGCCCCCCGGGCCTCGTCCTGGGCACGGCGGCGGCCGGCCTGTCGGCGCTGGTGGTGCTCGGCCTGGCGCTCAGGCGCCGGCGGCGGGCGCGCTGACGCGGGGGTCACCGGCGCCGGGGCTCCCTGTCCCGGACCGGGGGCCCGGCCCCGGCCGGGAGGTCAGCGCACCTGGCCCAGCCACTGCAGGGTGCGGCGGACGTCCACCGCGAGGGGGTGGCCCGGCCCGTGGACGCGGTCCGTGTCGTACAGGAGGCGGACCAGGGTGTCGTGGGCAGCGGGGCGGTCGCCCAGCGACAGCAGCAGGTGCGCTATCCGGCGGCGGACCTCCAGCGGGAGGCCCGGGTCCGGGTTGGCGTAGTGGTTCTCGAACAGGGGCAGCAGCGACCGGTACTCGGCCAGGGCCGCCGCCGGCTCGCCGAGCTGCTCCAGGCACTGCGCGGCGTCGTAGCGCAGGCGCAGCGCCTGCGGGTCCCCGGCCGGGAACTCGTCCGCGAGGCGCCGCAGTTCGGGCAGGGCGCGGCGGAACTGGCCGTCGTCCATCAGGGTGGCGGCGTACTGCTTGCGCAGCGAGCGGACCACCGGGGAGTGCTCGCCGTGCTCGGCGGCCGCCGCCGGGAGGATCCCGCCGAGGATGTCCACGGCCCGGGTGAGCTGCCCCTGGTCGAGCAGCTTGCGGGCCTCGTCCACCGCGCCGGGGATGTCCGGCCGGGGCGGCGCGGGCGGGTCGGCCGGCCGGGGCGGGACGACGGCGGCCCGGTCCGGCCAGGGCGCCTGGGGGCGCAGGAAGGGGCGGGTGGGGTCGAGGGGGCCCGCCGGGGAGCGGCTGCCGCGGGCCGGGAGCAGGGGTTCGAGGGCCTCGTAGACCTCCTGCGCGGAACCGGGCCGGTCCTGCGGGTCCTTGGCGAGCAGGCGCAGCATCAGCGCCTCCAGCTCCGGCGGGATCTCGGGGCGCAGCGGACGCACCGGGGCCGGGGGCTCGTAGAGGTGGCGGTGCAGGACGCCGAGGGCGGTCGATCCGGCGAAGGGGACGTTGCCGGAGAGGAGTTCGTAGAGCAGCACGCCGAGGGCGTAGAGGTCGGTGTAGGGGCCGACCGCGCCGCCCATCGCCTGTTCGGGCGCCATGTAGGCGGGACTGCCGATCGGGGAACCGGTGCTGGTGAGGCGGGTGGTGTCGGTGTCCATCACGGAGGCGACGCCGAGGTCCAGGACGAGCACGGTCCCGTCGGGCCGGATCATCACGTTGCGGGGCTTGAGGTCGCGGTGGACGATCGGCACCGCGTGCACGGCGGAGAGCACGGCGCACAGCTGCGCGACCACCGCGACCGCCCAGGACCACGGGTACGGGTCGTGCCCGGCGAGGTGGTCGGCGAGGTCGGAGCCCTCGACGTAGCCCATGACGAGGTAGAGCTCGTCGCCGTCGTTGCCGGCGTCGTGGACGGTGACCAGCCCGGGGTGGTCGACCTGGGCGGTGACGCGGCATTCCCGCACGAAGCGGCGGCGCAGCTCCTCGGCGACGGTGCCGGGGCCGGCCACCCGGTCGGGGCGCAGCAGTTTGACGGCGACGCGCCGGTCCAGGCGGCGGTCGTAGGCCGTCCACACCTGGCCCATGCCGCCCTGTCCGAGGATGGTGGCGAGCTGGTAGCGCTCGCCGATCAGGCGTTCGCTCTCGGTCACCGGTTCGGGTCCTGGAACGCCGTGCTGTTCGGGTCCTGGTAGGGGCCGCCGGGCTGCGGGGGCTGCGGCGGGCGGGCCGGGCCCTGACCGGGGCCCTGACCCTGACCCTGACCGGGGCCCTGGCGGCGCAGGAGCTCGCTGAGTTCGTCGAGTTCGGCGCGCACCTGCCCGAGGCGCGGCGGCGGCGGCGTCTGCGGGGGAACCTGCGGGGGCGCCGGCGCGGGGGCCGGGTTCCGCACGGGCGGATAGCCGTAGGAGGGGGTGGTCTGCTGCCCGCCGTACGGGGCCTGCGGGCCCGCCGGGTACCAGGGCGCGGCCCCGACGGCCGGGGCGGGGCGCTTGTTCTCGTGGTGGCGGATGTCCGCGACGAGGTGGTACACGCAGATCGCGAAACCCGTGAAGATCGAGCCACCGGCGCCGAGGTTGCCCTGCCAGCCGTTGACCTCGGCCGTGGGGTCCATCTCGATGAGGGTGAGCCAGACGATCGACAGCACCCCGCTGATGACCAGCAGCGCCCAGTCCCGCCCCTTGCGGGTGAGGATCGCGAGCCGCAGCACCGACCCCCAGGCGAAGAACCCGCAGCTGAGCAGCGGCAGCGCCGTGAACAGCACGCGCAGCGTCATCTCGCTCCCGGAGAGGGAACGGTGGCCGTGGGGGCCGTGCTGCGGCGGGAGGCCGGGGCCGTGCATCGCTGCTCCTGACGAGGCGTACGGAAGGGTGCTGGTCTGAGCGTATACAGCCTTTCCGGCCGTCCGTGAGGGGAAGGCCCCAACCGTTGCAGGGTCGCAGCCCGGTCGGTCCGGGCCGCCCGTCCGCCGGACCGGCCGCGGCGCGCCCCCTGGACGACCCGCGCCCCGACCGCCCCGACCGCCCGCCTTCCCCCTCCCTCCCCTCCAGTCCCCCTCCGGGTGGCCGTGGTTACCCTCTGGGTTCCTGACCGATCCCAGGGGGGGACCCGTCTTGCGCACCACACCACCCGTACACGTGTCCATGGCCGCACTCGCCTGCGCGGCCCTGCTGACCGCCGGCGCCACCGCCTGCGGGCCGAAGGCCGCCGACGCGGCGGCGCGGCGGACGCCGTCGGCCTCGGCCTCGGCTCCGGCGCCCGACCCGCTCGCGGACAAGGACCCGGCCGCCGTCCTGCGCTCCGCCTACGAGCAGACGGATCTGGCCGACTCCAAGCGGGCGACCGTCCAGCGCACCATCGGCGACCGCCAGATCAGGGCGGACCTGTCCTTCGAGGGCGACAGCACGTGCTGGGGCCAGGTCACGGTCTTCCGGGCCGGGGTGGGGGAGGTCCTGATGGAGGACGGCAGGTTCTCCTTCAGGGGCGATGCCGGATTCCTCCAGAACCATTTCGGGGACGGGCCCGTCAAGACCCCCGACGACCAGGACGGCTGGTTCGACGTCAGGCCGGGCGACCCGTCGGTCGCCCACCTCCTCGCCCTCTGCGCGGAGGGCCGCCCCTCCCGTGCCTTCCCGGCCGAGCGGACCGGCGTCCACCGGGAGCCGGACACCTACAAGAACGGCAAGCCGGTGGCGGTGTTCACCTCGAAGGGGCCCGGCGGCGTCGAGCTCATCGACCACGTGCTGCTGGACGGCGAGCCGTACCTCGTCAGGCACTGGCAGCGGGGCGGCCCGGACGCCGGCAGCGCCGAATACGCGGAGCTGCGCCGGCCCGGCGCCCCCGCCGGCGGCGCGTCCCGGGCCGGGGCCGCCCGCCCCGTGTCTCAGGCACCCTCTACGCTCGACGGCTGAGCCTGTTCGACTTTCCACGGGGGGATCCGAAATGCGCAGCCGTACGAAGACCAGCGCGGCGGCCCTCGCCGCCACGGCCCTGATCGGCACCGGCCTGACGGCCTGCGGGGGCGGTCCGGGCACGGCCGCGTCCGTGGGGCGCGAGGCCCGTGCGGCCAAGGCCCCTTCGCCCTCGGCCCCGGGCGGGGCCCCGGCGCCCGCCCGCAGCGGCGGCCCGCTCGCCGAACGGTCCGGGCAGGAGATCCTGACGGAGGCCTACGAGGCCACCCGCAAGGCGGAGTCGGCGCACGTCACCGCGAAGGTCGACTACCAGGGCAAGCCCATGCAGATCGACCTGTCCCTCGACAAGAAGGGCAACTGCAACGGCGCCGTCCGCCTGGAGGGCATGGGCCGCCTCGACATCATCAAGTCCACCGAGCTGGTGCACTTCCGGGGCGACGCCGCCTACTGGCGGGGCGCGGCCCGGCAGCGGAACACCCCGCAGAAGCAGACGGACCAGATGGTGGCCGCGCTCGCCGACCGGTGGGTGAAGGTCCCCGTCTCCGATCCGCGGGCCGCGTCGATGACGGGCAGTTGCGACCTCGACAAGCTGACGGGCGACTTCGGCAAGGGCAGCCCGCTCGCCCGCAAGGGACAGCCCACCACCGTCGACGGCAAGCCGGCGCTGGCGGTCACCTCCCCGTCCCGGCAGGGCACGCAGACCGACTACGTCGCCACGGAGGGCAAGCCGTACGTGCTGAAGTCGGCGGTCAGCGGGGACACCCCAGGCGAGGCGCTGTTCTCGGCGTTCGACGTCCCGGTCGACACGGCCTCCCCACAGGACTCCGACGTCCTGGACATGTCGAAGATCGGCGGCCCGGCGGGCGAGGCCGTCTGACGACCGTCCGCCCCGTCCGCTCTGCCCGCCCTGTCAGCCCCGCCCGCCCCGCCCGCCCCGTCAGGCGGAGGCCCGCCGCACGTGCAGGTGGCCGCTGAGGGGGAACTCGGGCGGCGCGGCGGGCAGGGTCGTCTCGAAGGCGTACCCGCTCTTGGCCGCGACGCGGCAGGAGGCCTCGTTGTCCTCCTGGTGCAGGAGGTCGAGGCGTTCCAGACCGGCCCCGGCGAAGGTGGCGAACGCCCAGGCGGTGAGGGCCTCCAGGGCGCGCGGGGCGACGCCGCGGCCCCGCGCGGGCGCCGCCGTCCAGTAGCCCACCTCGGCGGACGGACCGTCCGCCGAGCCCGCCCGCTTGAGGACGCTGCCCGCCACCAGCAGTCCCGAGTCCTCCTCCACCACGGCGAAGCCGAACCGCCGGCCCTCGGCCCAGTCCCGCCGGCCGTCCTCCACGAACATCAGCCCGTCGCGCTCGCTGTCGACGGGGTACCGGGTCCAGCGGCGCAGCACCGGGTCCCGGTACACGCCCCTCAGCGCGGGCACGTCCGCCTCCTCCCAGGGACGCAGCAGCAGGGCCGGACGGTCCTGCTGCGCCGGGCAGCGCAGGGCGACGGAAGGGATCATCATCCGATGATATGCAGCCGGGCCGGCTACGAACCGAGGATGGTGGTGAGGAACTCCCCCGTCCAGGCCAGGAGTTCCCGCCCGACCAGCGGCTTCCCGCCGACCCGGGCCGTCTTCGGGCGCGGCACCAGCACCTGCGAGGTCGCGGGCTTGAGCACCGTCCCCGGGTAGAGCCGCTTCAGCCGCAGCTCCTGGGACTCGCGCAACTCCACCGGGCCGAAGCGGATGTTGGGCCCCTGGAGGGTGATGTCGCCGACCCCGCAGGCCCGGGCGAGCATCCGCAGTCCCGCCACCAGCAGCAGGTTCTCCACCGGCTCGGGCAGCTTGCCGTAGCGGTCGGTGAGCTCCTCGCGCACCGCCTTGATGTCGGCCTCCGAGTTCGCCGACGCGATGGACCGGTACGCCTGCAGGCGCAGCCGCTCCCCGGGCGCGTAGTCGTGCGGGACGTGCGCGTCGACCGGCAGCTCGATCTTGACCTCCAGCGGCGGCTCCTCCTCCGCCCCGCCCTCGATCGCGGCCCGGTAGTCGGCCACGGCCTCGCCGACCATCCGGATGTACAGGTCGAAGCCGACGCCCGCGATGTGTCCGGACTGCTCGCCGCCGAGCAGGTTGCCCGCGCCGCGGATCTCCAGGTCCTTCATCGCCACGTACATGCCGGCGCCCATCTCGGTGTGCTGGGCGATCGTCGCGAGACGCTCGTGCGCGGTCTCGGTCAGCGGCTTCTCCGGCGGGTACAGGAAGTACGCGTACCCGCGTTCGCGCCCGCGTCCGACGCGGCCGCGCAGCTGGTGCAGCTGGGAGAGGCCGAAGTTGTCGCCGCGCTCCACGATCAGGGTGTTGGCGTTGGAGATGTCGATGCCGGACTCGACGATCGTCGTCGAGACGAGCACGTCGAACTTCTTCTCCCAGAAGTCGACGACCACCTGTTCCAGGGCCTGTTCCGACATCTGCCCGTGCGCGGTCGCGATGCGCGCCTCGGGCACGATCTCGCGGAGCCTGGCGGCGGCCCGGTCGATGGACTCGACCCGGTTGTGGATGTAGAAGCACTGCCCCTCGCGCAGCAGTTCGCGGCGGACGGCGGCGCCGATCTGCTTCTCCTCGTACGGGCCGACGAAGGTCAGGACCGGGTGGCGCTCCTCGGGCGGGGTGGTGATCGTCGACATCTCGCGGATGCCGGTCACCGCCATCTCCAGGGTGCGCGGGATCGGGGTCGCGGACATCGTGAGCACGTCCACGTTGGCGCGCAGCTTCTTCAGCTGCTCCTTGTGCTCGACGCCGAACCGCTGCTCCTCGTCGACGATGACCAGGCCGAGGTCCTTGAACTTCGTCTCCTGCGAGAACAGCCGGTGGGTGCCGATGACGATGTCGACCGACCCCTCCTTCAGCCCCTCCAGGGTGGCCTTGGACTCGGTGTCGCTCTGGAAGCGGGACAGCGCCCTCACGTTCACCGGGAACTGCGCGTACCGCTCGGAGAACGTCCCGAAGTGCTGCTGCACCAGCAGGGTGGTGGGCACGAGGACGGCGACCTGCTTGCCGTCCTGCACCGCCTTGAAGGCCGCGCGGACGGCGATCTCCGTCTTGCCGTAGCCGACGTCGCCGCAGATCAGCCGGTCCATGGGGACGGACTTCTCCATGTCCTCCTTGACCTCGGCGATGGTGGTGAGCTGGTCGGGGGTCTCCGCGTACGGGAAGGCGTCCTCCAGCTCGCGCTGCCAGGGCGTGTCCGGGCCGAAGGTGTGGCCGGGGGCCGCCATGCGGGCGCTGTAGAGCTTGATGAGGTCGGCGGCGATCTCCTTGACCGCCTTCTTCGCGCGCGCCTTGGTCTTGGTCCAGTCGGCGCCGCCGAGCCGGTGCAGGGTCGGGGCTTCGCCGCCGACGTACTTGGTGACCTGCTCCAGCTGGTCGGTGGGGATGTAGAGGCGGTCGCCGGGCTGGCCCCGCTTGGCGGGCGCGTACTCGACGAGGAGGTACTCGCGGGTGGCGCCCTGCACCGTGCGCTGCACCATCTCGATGTAGCGGCCGACGCCGTGCTGCTCGTGGACGATGTAGTCGCCGACCTCCAGGGTGAGGGGGTCCACGGACTTGCGGCGCCGGGTCGGCATCCGGCCGAGGTCCTTGGTGGCGGTGCGCTGCCCGGTCAGGTCGGTCTCGGTCAGTACGGCCAGCCGCAGGGCCGGGTCGACGAAGCCGTTGTCGAGGGAGCCGCAGGACACGTGCACGACGCCCGGCTCCAGGGACGGCAGGTCGGCCTCCAGCCGGGCCGCGATGCCCTCGCCGCCCAGGACCTCCACGGTGCGGGCCGCCGGGCCGTGGCCCTCGGTGAGGTAGACGGTGTGCCAGCCGTCGGCGATCCAGCCCTTGGTGTCGGCGAGCGCGCGGGCGGTGTCGCCGCGGTAGGCCTCGGGGGCGCGCATGCCCAGCTTCAGGGTGTCCCCGCCGGCCAGGTCCGCGTCCTCGGCGGCGAAGGGGGAGACCGACCACCACATCATGCCGAGCTCGCGGGCGTGGTCGCGGACGTCGGCGATGCCGCGCAGCGAGGCCGCGCCGACGTCGATGGGGGCCTCGCCGCCGCCGGCGGTGGCCGCCCAGGAGGCCATCAGGAACTCCTGCGAGGTGGCCACCAGGTCGGCGGCCCGGGTCCGCACCCGCTCCGGGTCGCAGACCACGGCCATGGCCCCGGCGGGCAGTACGTCGATCAGCAGTTCCATGTCGTCGACGAGGACCGGAGCGAGGGACTCCATGCCCTCGACCGCGATCCCCTCGGCGATCTTGTGCAGCAGTTCGCCCAGCTCCGGGTGGGCCTCGGCCAGGGCCGCCGCCCGCTCGCGCACCTCGTCCGTCAGCAGCAGCTCCCGGCAGGGCGGGGCCCACAGGCCGTGCTCGGCGATCTCCAGGGAACGCTGGTCGGCGACCTTGAAGTAGCGGATCTCCTCGACCTCGTCGCCCCAGAACTCCACGCGCAGCGGATGCTCCTCGGTGGGCGGGAACACGTCGAGGATGCCGCCGCGCACGGCGAACTCGCCGCGCTTCTCGACCAGCTCGACGCGCGCGTACGCGGCCGCGGCCAGCGCCCCGGTGACCTCGCCGAGGTCGGTGCTCTGCCCCTGGCGCAGGCTGACGGGCACCAGGTCCCCGAGCCCCTTGACCTGCGGCTGGAGCACGGAACGGATGGGGGCCACGACCACCGAGACGGGCCCGGCGGCCGGGTCGTCCTTGCTCGGGTGCGCGAGGCGGCGCAGCACCGCGATGCGGCGGCCGACGGTGTCGCTGCGCGGGCTGAGGCGCTCGTGCGGCAGCGTCTCCCAGGAGGGGTAGTCCACCACCCCGTCGGCCGGCAGCAGCGAGCGCAGCGCGGCGGCCAGGTCCTCGGCCTCGCGCCCGGTGGCGGTGACCGCGAGGACGGTCCGCTCCGTACGGGCGGCCAGCGCGGCGATCGCGAAGGGCCGCGCGGCGGCCGGACCGACGAGGTCCACGTGCATGCGGTTGCCGTCCCCGGCCGCCGTGACCGCCTCGGCGAGGGCGGGGTCCCGGGTGACGGCGTCGAGCAGTCCGTGCAGGCTCATGAAGGCGGATTTCCGTCCTGGGGAGGGGCGTGGAGGGGCAACGCGAAGGACCCGACACGTGAACGGGCCGGGGGTTCCCACCCTACGACGCGGGTGTGACGCCCGCGCGGGGGATTCCGGCCTCCGCACGGGTGAGGGGCCGGAGCGGCCCGGTCCGGTCCGGGATGACAATCTGTCCTTATGTCCACGTCCGGGAGCCCCCAGACCGCCGAGGAGCCCGCGGGCGGACCCGCCGCGCCCTCCCCGCCGGCGTACGCCCGCCCGCCCGCCGCCGGGCGGGCCCGCCTGGCGTCCGCGGCGCTGCGACGGGCCCCGTACGCACTCGTCGGCGTGCTCTTCCTGGCGTACGCGACGCTCTCCGTCTGCCGCCACCGGCGGATGGAGGAGTCCTCCTGGGACCTGGGGATCTTCGAGCAGGCGGTCAGGGCCTACGCCCACCTCCAGGCCCCGGTGGTGGACCTGAAGGGCCCCGGGGCCCTCGTCCTCGGCGACCACTTCAGTCCCGTCATCGCCCTGATCGCCCCCCTCTACCGGGTCTTCCCGGGCCCGGTCACCCTGCTGGTGGTGCAGGCGGCGCTGCTCGCGCTGTCCGCGCTGCCCGTCACCCGGGCCGCGGTCCGCCTCCTGGGGCAGGGCCGCGGGCTCGCGGTCGGGGCGGCGTACGGACTGTCCTGGGGGATCCAGCGGACCATCGACTTCGACTTCCACGAGATCTGCTTCGCGGTGCCGCTGCTGGCCTTCTCGCTGGAGGCGCTGCTCGCGCGCCGGTGGCGCGCCGCGCTCCTCTGGGCGCTACCGCTGCTGCTGGTCAAGGAGGACCTCGGGGCCACCGTGGCGGTGCTGGCCCTGGTGATCGCCCTGCGGGCCCGGAGCGCGGACCGGCGGGCAGCCCGGCTCGCGCTCGCCGTCGCGCTGGCCGGGGTGGTGACCGCCGTACTGCTCTTCACCGTGGTGATACCCGGCTTCGCCCTGGACGGCTACACCTACTGGGAGAAGATGGGCAAGGGCGGCGGCCCCTTCCAGGGGTACGGCACGAAGCTCGCCACCCTCGCCTGGCTGCTGGTGCCCACCACCGGGCTGCTGGCGCTGCGCTCCCCGCTGCTGCTGGTGGCCGCGCCCACCCTCGGCTGGCGGTTCCTGTCGAGCGACCCGTACTTCTGGTCCACCGACTTCCACTACAGCGCCGTCCTGATGCCGGTCGTCTTCCTCGCCCTGGCCGACGCGCTCGACACCGTACGGCGCGACCGGCGGCCGTGGCTGCGCTCGTACGCCCACCAGCTGCCCGCCGCCGTGCTCGCCGCGGCCCTCGCGCTGAGCGCGACCAGCCTGCCGCTGGCCCGGCTCGGGGAGCGGGAGACCTACCGCAAGCCCGCCCGGGTGGCCGCCGTGGAGAAGCTGCTCGCGCGGATCCCGGACGGGGTGGGGGTGGAGGCCGACATCGGTGTGCTGACCCGGCTGACCTCGCGCTGCCGGGTCTTCTGGATCGGCAACACCCGGGGGGTGCTCCCGGCCTACCTGACCTTCGACAACTCCTCCGGCTGGGCCGGGCAGAACCCGGTCGACTACGCCGCCCGGCTGCATCCGGGATCGCGGTTCGTCCTGGTGGGCGAGGCGGGCGGGGTCGTCCTGCTCCAGCGGGTGGCCTGAGCCGGACACGGACGTACGCCGGCCCCGGCCCGTCCTGTCGGACGTGCCGGGGCCGGCGCGCTTCCCCCGTGTTCCCCCGCTCCCTCCCCCGTCGCCTCCCCCGCGTTCCCCCGTACGACCGGTCCGCGCCGACTACTCGCTCGCGATCGCGTTCAGTACGTTCATCCGCCCCGCCCGGAAGGCCGGGACCAGTGCGGCGAACAGGCCCACCAGGGCCGAGCCGGCGAAGACCCCGATGATCGTCGGCCACGGGATCTCCAGCACCTTCAGGCCCTGGAGGGCGAGGAGCTGCTGCGCGGTGGCGCCCCAGCCCATGCCGAGACCGAGGCCCAGCAGGGCGCCGAAGAGGGCGATGACCACCGACTCCAGACGGATCATCCGGCGCAGCTGGCGGCGGGAGAGGCCGATGGCGCGCATCAGGCCGATCTCGCGGGTCCGCTCCACCACCGAGAGGGCCAGGGTGTTCACGACGCCCAGCACCGCGACGATGATCGCGAGCGCGAGGAGGCCGTAGACCATGTTGAGCAGCTGCCCGACCTGGTCCTTGAGGTTCTGCTTGTAGTCGGTCTGGTTGAGCACCTTGTACTGCGGATACCCGGCCATGGCCGCCTTGAGGGCCGGGTAGGCGTCGTCCGCCTGTCCCGGCTTGGCCTTGGCCAGCAGCATGAAGGGGCGGGCCAGCTGGTCGGCCGGGAGGTTGGCCTCGGCGGTCGCGGTGCTGATGTACTTCACGCCCTTGTCGAGGTTGCCCTCGTCCGAGGTGATCGCGGCGACCTTCAGCCGGACGGTCTTGCCCCCGGTGAAGGCGACCGTCATCTCGTCGCCGACCTTGACGTGGTGCTGGTCGGCGTAGATCGAGCCGACCGACATGGAGCCGGGCGCGTACGCGTCCTTGTGCGCTCCGGCGGTCATCTTGCGGCGCACGTCCTGGGCGTACGTCGGGTCGGTGACGCTCAGGCCGGTCTGCAGGCTGCTGCCGTCGGGCGCGGTGACCTTGGCGTCCACCTCGCGGTAGGCGGTGACGTGGTCCAGGCCCTTGGCGGCGCGCATGGCCTCCTCGGCCTGCGGCATGACCGGCTGTCCGGTCTGGGAGCTGACGATGTAGTCCGCGCCCACCGTCCGGTCGAGCTCGTCGGTGGCCGAGGCCACCATCGAGGAGCCGACCACCGACAGGCAGGCGACCAGCGCCAGTCCGATCATCAGCGCGGCGGCCGTGGCCCCCGTACGGCGCGGGTTGCGCAGCGCGTTGCGTTCGGCGAGCCGGCCGACGGAGCCGAAGGGCCGCAGCACGGGGGCGGCGAGCACCCGGACCACCACGCCGGCCAGCAGCGGGCCGATCACGATGAAGCCGATGAGGGTGAAGAAGACGCCCAGGGCCAGCCACAGCGATCCGGCCGAGGCCTTCTCGGCGGCGCCGGCGAGGAACAGGGCCGCGCCGCCGATCCCGGTGAGGACCAGTCCGAGGACCGCGCGGACGGTACCGGCCTTGCGGTCGCCGGGGGTGCCGGCGTCGCGCAGGGCGGCCATCGGGGAGACCTTGCCGGCCCGGCGGGCCGGGATGTAGGCGGCGACCACGGTGACGATGATGCCGAGGAGCAGGCCGACGACCGGGGTCGTCCACTTGACGGTCAGGTCGTCGGTGGACAGGTGCATGCCCATCTGGCCCATGAGCTTCATCAGGCCGACGGCCAGGCCCACGCCCGCCGCGACTCCGGCGAGGGAGCCGACCACACCGAGCAGGAAGGCCTCGACGAGGACGGACCGGTTGATCTGCCCGCGGTCCGAGCCGATGGCGCGCATCAGGCCGATCTCGCGGGTCCGCTGGGCGACCAGCATCGAGAAGGTGTTGAAGATCAGGAAGATGCCGACGAGGAAGGCGATGCCGGCGAAGCCGAGCATCACGTACTTCATGACGTCGAGGAAGCCCATGTCCTTCTTGTTGTCGGCCGCGGCCTCCTTGGCGGTCTGCAGCTTGTACGTGTCGGCGCCGACCGCGGCCGCCACGTCCTTCTTGAGCTGCTCGTCGCTGACGCCGTCCTGGGCGGTGACGTTGACGTGGGTGAACACGCCGGTCGCGCCGAGGAGCTTTTCCTGCGCGGTGGCGGTGTCGAAGTAGACGATCGCCGCGCCCGGGTTGGTGACGGTGAAGGAGGCGATGCCGCTGATCTTCGTACGGATGTCACCGGTGACGGCGATGGTGCGCAGCTCGTCCCCGAGTGCCAGGTGGTGCTTCTCGGCGGTGTCGGCGTCGATCATCATCTCGGTGGGGCCGCGCGGGGCCCGGCCGGAGGTGATCTTCATGGACTTGAGTTCGTTCTCGGTCCAGTTGCCGGCGATGGTCGGGGCGCCGGTGCTCGACCCCATGTTCTCGTTCTTGGAGTCGACGACGGTGACGGCGGTCGAGAAGACGCCGCCCTCCGCGGACTTGACGCCCGCGGCCTTGCGGACGCTCTCCAGGGCCGAGGCGGGCAGCACCCGCGGCTTGCCGCGGTTCTGGTTCTCCTCGCCCTCGGCCGGCGGCTTGGGGCTGACGGTGACGTTGGAGCTGGTGACCGCGAACAGCTTGTCGAAGGTGGTGTTCATGGTGTCCGTGAACACCAGCGTGCCGCAGACGAAGGCGACGGAGAGCAGTACGGCGATGGCGGAGAGCGCCATCCGCCCCTTGTGCGCGAAGAAGTTGCGACGCGCGGTCTTCATGACGGTCACGAGGTCCGCCCGCGCGCGTCGAAGTCCTTCATGCGGTCGAGGACCTGCTCGGCGGTGGGGGCGTACATCTCGTCGACGATGCTGCCGTCCGCCAGGAAGATGACGCGGTCCGCGTAGGAGGCGGCGACCGGGTCGTGGGTGACCATCACGATGGTCTGGCCGAGCTCGTCCACCGACCGGCGCAGGAAGCCGAGGACCTCGGCGCCGGCCCTGGAGTCCAGGTTTCCGGTCGGCTCGTCGCCGAAGATGATCGCGGGACGGGCCGCCAGGGCGCGGGCGACCGCCACGCGCTGCTGCTGGCCGCCGGAGAGCTCGGTCGGGCGGTGCTTGAGGCGGCCGGCGAGTCCGACGGTCTCGACGACCCGCTCCAGCCACTGCGGCTCGGGCTTGCGGCCCGCGATGTCCATGGGGAGGGTGATGTTCTCCAGGGCGTTCAGGGTCGGGAGCAGGTTGAAGGCCTGGAAGATGAACCCGATCTTGTCGCGGCGGAGCTGGGTGAGCTTCTTGTCCTTCAGGCCGGTGATCTCGGTGCCGTCGAGCTCGATCCGTCCGCTCGTGACCGTGTCCAGCCCGGCCAGGCAGTGCATCAGCGTGGACTTGCCCGAGCCCGAGGGGCCCATGATCGCGGTGAACTGGCCGCGGTGGATGTCCACGTCGACGGCGTTCAGGGCGACGACGCGGGTCTCGCCGGAGCCGTAGGCCTTGACGACCTCGCGCGCCCGGGCCGCGACGGAGCTCTGGCCGCCGGTCCCTCCGTGCCTGGTTTCGGTCATCGCCGTTGTCACGGTGTTCTCCCCCGTTGTGTTTCGTCTGCGCGCGTGAATGCGTCGCCGCCGTGAAGTCTGCGGTGCGGGGGGTGTCCGGCGCCCTGGTGCCCTTCGCCGTATCCACCCGGGGGTTAACCCCACCCCCACGTCCCCGCCCGTAGGAACCAGTTAAGGACGCCGGAGGACCTTCGGCCTCATCCGCCGGGACGAAAGTCCCCTGCGCCCTAGTGGGGAGTCACCCCTAGGGGATGTCCACCCTTCGGGCGATCCGGGGTAGGGGATGTCGCCGTCCGCACCCCCGGTGAGATGGTGTCCGTCCGCGGACGAGGGGGACAGGGTGGGGTCAGGGACGGGCGGGGCGGACGCCCCCGGGCGGGGGGCGCCGGCAGCGGCCGGGGATCCGTCGGCGGGCAGAATTCCGGCCAATGCGACGGCCGCTCCCGCCGGGGCCCTTCACACCGGGACCGGTCCCGGGGCACCTCCAGCGGCGGACGGTCCCGGGGCACCTCCCGCCGCGACCGGTCCCGGGGCCGCTCCCGCGGCGGACGGCGTGCGAAGGCGCCCGCCCACCGCCGTCGTGGTCGCGCTGATGCTGAACATGGCCCTGGTCGCCCTCGACAGCACGATCGTCTCCACCGCCGTCCCCCAGATCGTCGGGGACCTCGGCGGGTTCTCGGTCTTCACCTGGCTCTTCTCCGGCTACCTCCTCGCCGTCACCGTCACCCTCCCCGTCTACGGCAGGCTCAGCGACACCCTCGGCCGCAAGCCCGTCCTCCTCTTCGGCACCGCCCTGTTCCTCCTCGGCTCCGTACTGTGCGCGTCCGCCTGGAACATGGCCGCGCTGATCGCCTTCCGGATCGTCCAGGGGCTGGGCGGCGGGGCCCTGCAGAGCACCGTGCAGACCCTGGCCGCCGACCTCTATCCGCTCCGGGACCGCCCGCGCATACAGGCCCGGATGACCACCGTGTGGGCGAGTTCCTCCCTGATCGGCCCGGCCCTCGGCGGTCTGCTCGCCGCCTGCGCGGGCTGGCGCTGGACCTTCCTGATCAACGTGCCGCTCGCCGGACTGGCCCTGTGGCTGACCGCCCGCCACCTCGTGGAGCCCCTACGCTCCCCCGGCCGCCGGGGCCCGGTCGACTGGGCCGGGGCCCTCGGCGTCTTCGCCTGCGGCGGGCTGCTGCTCTTCGCACTGGTGCAGGGCGGGGTCGCCTGGCCCTGGCTGTCGGCGCCCTCGCTGGGGCTGCTCGGCGCGAGCGCGGTCCTGGCCGCCGTGGTGGTCCGGATCGAGCGGCGGGCGGCCCTGCCGATCCTGCCGGGCTGGGTGTGGCGCCGGCGCACCATCGCCGCCGTCAACCTGGCGCTCGGCGCCCTGGGGCTGCTGATGGTCGCCCCGATGGTGTTCATGCCGACCTACGCGCAGTCCGTGCTCGGCCTCGGGCCGGTGGGGGCCGGCTTCGTGACGGCCCTGATGACCCTGAGCTGGCCCCTGTCGGCCGCCCTGTGCCAGCACGTCTACCGGCGCATCGGCTTCCGCGACACCGCCGTCCTCGGCATGTCCCTCGCGACGGTCGTGCTGTTCGCCTTCACCCTGCTCCCGTATCCCGCCCGGCCGTGGCAGCCCGCGCTCGTCATGCTGCTGCTGGGCGCCGCCCTCGGGCTGTTCCAGCTGCCGCTGATCGTCGGCGTGCAGTCCACGGTGGGCTGGGCCGAGCGGGGCACCACGACGGCCTCCGTGCTCTTCTGCCGCACCGTGGGGCAGAGCGTGGGAGCCGCGCTGCTGGGGGCGGTGGCCAACGCGACCGTCGCCGCCCGGCTGGCGGACTCCCCGGCGTCGGGGTCCCCGGAGCGGCTCGACGACGTGTCGCGGGCCCTGGCCGAGCCGGGCTCCCTGACCCCGGCCGCCTCGGACCACCTGCGCTCGGCGGTGGCGGCGGCCGTGGACCACATCTTCCTGGGCGCGACGGCCGCGGGCGCGGCCGCCCTGCTGGTGCTGCTGCTCGTCGCGCCGCGACGGTTCCCGGTGCTGCCGGAAGGGGAGTAGCCGCCACCGGCAGACTTGTCATGCCCGGACCCATTGGGTGACCCTCTTCCCCTGGACCGCACCCGGGGGGACGACATGACATCCGCACTCTGCGCGCTGGCGTTACTGGCCGCGCTGGCCGGCCCCGTCGGCCTGCGCCTGTACCACCGTCCCGGCACGGTGACCGGCCGCGACGGCCGGCTCTCCACCTCCACCGCCCTCGCGCTGGCCTGGACCGTGATCCTGGTCTGGCTGCTGCTCGCGATCCTCGGGTACGGACTGGCGGCGGGCGGCGGGGTCGCGTACTTCCACGGCCCGGACGGCCCCCTGTCCTCCCTGACCTCCGTCTACCTGCCGCTGCTCGGCGGCCCCTACGTGGCCCTGATCGCGGCGAAGACGGTCGTCGGGATACGGGTGGAGAGCGGCACCCTGGCCAAGCCGGCCCCCAGGCCCACCGCCACCGGCCGGCGCCCGCTGCGCGAACTGATCGCGAACGACAGCGGCCGCACCGACCTCGTGGACCTCCAGTACGTGGCCCTGAGCGCCGTCACGATGCTCTACGTCGTCCTGTTCTTCCTCTCCGACGTGCGCGCGGGACTCCCGCGACTGCCGTCCGAGGTCTGGGCCCTGACCGGCGCCCCGGCGGGGGCTTACCTGGTGAACAAGATGGCCACCCGCGCCAACCCGGTCATCACCCACGTCGAAGCCGCCGACGGCCTGCTCACGGTGGAGGGCGGCGGCTTCACCGAACCCCGCCTCACGGTGGACGACACCGCCGTCCCGGCCACCCCGGACCCCGCGACGGGCGCCCTGACCGCCCCGCTCCCGGCCACGGCGCGGCCCCCGTTCACGGTGGTGGTCACCTCCCGCGGGCTGCGCAGCGACCCGTACCGCTACGAACCGGCCGGATAGCCCGCCTCCTGCGGCCCGATGCGGTTGACGCGCCATCCCTCGGGGGTCTCCGTCAGGGTCAGCGCCCCGATCCACTCCGCCCCGTCCGCCGGGTACTCCCACTCGTCGGGGTCGGCCAGCACCGCGGGCAGCTCCGCACGCGGGACCCGCTCGCCCGGCCGGTAGCCGGGGGTGCCGTCGGGCGCGGTCCACGGCGCGACCCGGCGCACCTCCACCCAGCCCCGGTCGACGAGGTCGAGCAGCATCGCGGCCAGCGCGGAGACCGGCAGCTCCTTGTCCTCCTCCGCCAGGTCGCCCCAGACCCCGGGCAGGATGTCGATCTCGAACGCGTTGATCATGAACGCCCGCCGGCTCTCGTCCAGCGCCTCCCACTCGGCGCTCACGCCCCGGCCTCCTTGTGACGGGCGTAGTAGCGGGCCACCCGGGCCCGGTTGCCGCAGACCGACGCCACGCACCAGCGGCGCCGCGGGTGCGCGGGGAGGAACAGCAGCACGCAGCCCTCCGCCTCGCACCGGCGGACCGACGTCACCCGCGGGTCCGTCGCCAGCTCCGCCACCGCCTGCGCCAGCTCCGCGGCCAGCCGCCGCGCCGGGTCCGCCGTCCGGCAGGGGGCGGCCGTCAGCCCGGCCCCGGCCGTCCAGGCCAGCTCGGTGTGCGAGGGGGCCGCGGCCAGGAAGCCGTTCAGCGCGCGCAGCGCCCCGTCCGGCGGCGCCCCGCCCCGCCGGACGGCGCCCAGCACCGGCCCGGCCACCTCCCGGACGGCCCGCACGGCGGACACCTCGGCCTCCCCCACTTCATCGACCGGCTCCAGCCGCCCGGCCTGCTCCCCGATCCAGGCGGCGAGGCCCACGGGGGCGTCGAGCAATTCCCCCGCGTTCAGCAGGTCCAGGGCGAGGGGCTCACCCACAAGCGGAAACGAAACCATGAACTAACTCTACCAATCCCCCTTGACCCATTAGCCAGACCTCCGCAAGACTAATGCCACCAAGCCACGAGGAGGCATGTGATGCCGATCCACCGCACCGTCGACGTCGACGGCGTGTCCGTCGCCTACCGCGAGAGCGGCCCCGCGGACGCCCCCGTCCTGCTGCTCCTGCACGGCTTCCCCACCGCCTCCCACCAGTTCGCACGCCTGATGGACGCGCTCGGCGACACCCCGTACCGGCTGATCGCCCCCGACTACCCGGGCTTCGGCCGGACCGAGGCCCCGGACGGGTTCACGTACACCTTCGACCGGCTCGCGGACGTCGTCGAGGGCTTCACCGACGCCCTCGGCCTGGACCGCTACGCGCTCTACGTCTTCGACTTCGGCGCACCCGTGGGCCTGCGCCTGGCCGCCCGCCGGCCGGAACGGGTCACGGGCCTGATCGTCCAGAACGGCAACGCGTACGACGAGGGGCTCTCGGACGCGGCCCGCGGATTCGCCGGGCTCAGCCGCGAGGTCCCCGGCAACGAGGAGCGCGTCCGCCGCCTCTTCACCGAGGAGGGCACCCGCTTCCAGTACGAGACCGGAGTCGCGGACCGCTCCCTCCTCTCCCCGGACAACTGGACCCTGGACCTCCACTACCTCGGCCTGCCGGGCCGCGCCGACGCCCAGGCCGACCTGGCCTTCGACTACTCCGGCAACTTCGCGCTCTACCCCGACTGGCAGACCTGGCTGCGCACGACCCGCCCGCCGCTGCTGGTCGTCTGGGGCGCGGGCGACCCCTTCTTCACCCCGGCCGGAGCGGAGGCGTACCGGCGCGACGTACCGGACGCCGAGATCCACGTCTTCGAAGGCGCGGGCCACTTCGCCCTGGAAACCCACCTCCCGACGATCGCGCCCCTGATCGCCACGTTCCTGTCGAAGCACCTCTGACGCCACGGGGCGGCATGCGCCACGAGGGCCGGGCTTCATGAGGGGGGTAGCACCCGGCCGGGGGCGGGGACGGGGTGGGGTGTCGGCCGGGACGTAAAACGTGATGTGTTGGCGCGAGGTACCCCAAAAAACTCCGCAGCTGCGGACAGGGCGCCATAAATCATGCAGTCCCGGACGACACCCCGCCCCGGCCCCGACCCCGGCCACCCCCGACCCCGCCCCCGGACAACCGCCCGGCCAGGGCAACGGCAAGCCCCCTACCCCTCCGCTGGCGCCCGCCCCGTGAGCGCCGCCAGGCTGGAGCGCACGTGGTTCATGTGGGCCCGCATCTCCTCCTGCGCCTCCGCGTGCTCCCGCAGGACCCGGTCCGTCTCCCGCCCCACCCGCTCCTCCCGCACCCGCGCCTCGGCGATCAGCTCCGCGGCCCGCGCCTCCGCGTCCTCCTGCCCGTGCCGCGCCGTCTCCTCCGCCTCCGCGAACCCCCGCCGCGCGTCCGCCAGCCGCGCCTCCGCCTGCCGTTCCTGCTCAGCGCTCCGCGCCTCCAGCTCGGCCTGGCGCGCGGCCAGCTCCCGCCCGGCCGCGTCCCACCGCTCCGCGTGCTCCTGCTCCCGCTCCGCGAGCAGCGCCTCCGTGCGCCGACGCATCTCCCCGAGCGCCGCCACCGCCTCCGCCCGCCAGCCCGCCGCGTCCTCCCGCGCCTCCGCCCGCATCGCGTCGGCCTCCCGCTGGGCCCTCGACAGCCCCTGCCGCGCCCGGACCTCGGTCTGCTCGCGCACGGCCTCCGCGTCGTGCCGCGCCAGTTCCGCCACCCGGTCGGCGTGCGCCTCGGCCGCGCCCTTCGCCTCCACCGCGTCGGCCCGTGCGTCGCGGCGCAGGACCTCCGCCTCCTCCTGGGCGAGCGACAGGATCCGCCGGGCGCGCTCGCTCAGCTCGTCGTACGTCTGCGGGGCCAGCGAGGCGACGACGACGCCCAGCCGCTCCGCCTCCGCCTCCATCCGCTTGGCCAGGACGGTCAGCCGCGCCACCCGTTCCCACGCCTCGTCCCGGCTCCCGGACAGCCGGGCCAGGTACCGGTCGACCTCTTCGGTCCGGTAGCCGCGACCTCGCACGGTCGAGAAACCCTGGGGTCCGTGAGGTGACATGGGTGCACTCATCCTGGAAGCGCCTCTCTCGCGGGGATTGCTGACAAGGATGCGTCATTTGGTGTCAGAAGCCGGAATGGCCGGGCCGGGACCCCGTTCGAAGGTCCCGACCCGGCCGCACATCCGATCATCCGATCAGAGGAGCCCGTCCCACATCTGCTCCAGCAGCACCGACCACCAGCTCTCCGGAGAGGCCAGCGCCGCACTGTCGAGACCCGCCAGATTCGCCTGGAAATCGACGGTCCAGCGGCCGGCCTGTTCCGGCGTCAGATGCTGCCTCAGACGCCACATGTGACCCAGCATCGCCAGGGAACGCGCGAACTGCGGCAGGCTCGAATTCACGAACTGCGGCGGTACGGGCGCCCCTCCGGGTCCGGCCTCCACCGGGACCGCCACTATGTGCGCGGTCCCGTACTGCACGCAGAGCGCCTTGCCGAAGTCGCTGCCGACCACCAGGTACGAACCCGCGTCGGACGCCGGCTGGACCTGCCTCTGCGCCGCGAGCTCGGCCAGCGTCGGCACCGGCTGGCCCGGCACGGCCTGCGCCCAGAAGAACGGCCCGAAGTCGACGGGCAGACCGGCCCACATCAGGGTCTGCGCCACGATCTCCGGCACGCCCTGACGGGACACCGCCCGCTGGTCGAAACGGAACACGCCCTGCGGCCCGAAGGCACCGGCCAGTTCCTGCGCGATGGCGTCCATCGGGATGGCCGGCTGCAGCGGGACCTGCGGCAGCGGCGCCCGCACCGGAGCGGGACGCGCCGGCCCGTCGGCCACCTGGTGCAGCTCACCCTGATGGGTGAGCAGGTGCCGCATGCCCTGCTGACGTCCCGCGTGGTCGGTCCCGTACGGGGCCACGCTGGTGATCCGCACCTGCGGCCAGGTCTCCCGGATCATCCGGGCGCAGTAGCCGCCGGGCAGCTCACAGGAGGCCAGCTCGGTGTGCAGCTCCAGCACCTGCTGGGGCGGCACGTTCAGCGCGCGGAGCTCGTAGAGGATCTGCCACTCGGGGTGCGGGGTGCCGGGCGCCGAGCGGCGGATGATCTGCTGCTCGGAGCCGTCGGGCGCGCGGTAGCGCAGCACGGCCTGGTAGCCGGGGCCGACGGTGGGCGCGCCGGACGGGGCCGGGGGCTGCTGCGGAGCCGGACCGCGCGGCGCACCGGGCGGCGGGCCGGGCGGCTGCACGACGGCGGGCCCGGCCAGCATCGTCGCCGCATGGTCGAGCCCCCCACCGGGAGCACTGGGCCCACCGGGAGCACCGGGAGCACCCGGCGCACCGGGAGCCGCCGGCGGTGCGGGCGGCGGCACCATGCCGGGCGCCGCCAGCATGGTCGCGGCATGATGCGCCCCGCCCCCGGGCGCACCAGGAGCACCAGGAGCACCAGGAGCACCGGGGGCACCGGGCGGCGGCGTCGGCGGACCGGGCGGACCCGGCGGCCGGGGCGGCTGCACGACGGCGGGCCCGGCCAGCATCGTCGCCGCATGGTCGAGCCCCCCACCGGGAGCCCCCGGCGCACCGGGGGCACTGGGCGCACCGGGCGCGGCAGGCGGTGCCGGGGGACCGGGAGGCTGCACCACGGCGGGCCCGGCGAGCATGGTCGCGGCGTACTGCGCCCCACCCCCGGGAGCATCGGGCGCACCAGGAGCCCCGGGCATACCGGGAGCACCGGGAACCCCCGGAGCCGGCACCGGCGAACCCGGCTGACCCGGCGAACCCGGCGGCTGCGGCGGCTGCTGCTGAAGCGGCTGAGGCTGATGCGGCGGCTGCGGCGGCTGCGGCGGCTGCGGCTGACCCCCGCCCGGCCGCGGCGCCTGGGCCCGGCTCGTCGGCGCGTCGGCGATCCCGCCGGCCCCGTCCGGCATCCCCAGCACCGGGGCGACCGTGGTCTTCGGCAGCTGGCTGCCGCCCGCCATCAGCGTGGTCTTGGCCTCCGGAGCCACCCCGGAGGCAGCCGCCGGGCGGTCCTCCAGATCGGTGCCGGACAGCGCCGGCGCGAACACCGTGGCGGGCAGCGGCACGGAGGCCCCGTCCGCGTCCGAGTTCACATCGGTACCCGCCCACGGCGTGGACCCGGACGGCACCCCGTCGCCGGCGGCCGGCCCGTGGGGGGCCTCGCCCCCGCGCCGCAACGGCACCGGCTCGGCCGCGCCACCGGAAGCAGCCGCCGGGGCCGGAGCCGGAGCCGCCGGCGGGATCCCCGCCCGGTCCGCCGCCTCCTGCAGCCACTCCGGCGGGCTCAGCATGAAGGAGGTCTGCTCCGAGTCGATCCGCGGCGGCGGCACCGAGGCCTCCGCGGCGGCCGCCACGGCAGCGGCCCCGTACTCCTCCTCGTAGCGCCGGATGACCTCGCCGACCGGCAGGCCCGGCCACAGGGTCACCTCACCGCTGTCCCGCGCGATGACCAGCCGCTGCCGGCCACCGCCGGACACCGGACCGGCCGCCCGGTCCTCGGCCCACACCACGAAGCCCAGCCCGAACTCCCGTACGCGCACCTCCCGGTGCTGGTACGCGGGGACGTCCCCGTTGATCCATTCCTCGGCGCGCTCCTGCGCCTGTGCAAACGTCACCACGGCGTGATCACCCCTCACCCGGGGCGGCACCCGCCACCGGAACCGAACGCGCGAATCCGCCGTCCACCATCAGACCGGCCACCGTCTCCAGCTCCGGCGGGTTCCCCGCCAGGCGTTCGAGGAAGGCATCGAAATCGGCACCGCACGGAAGCAGCAACCGCTCCACCCGCTCCTGCACGGACCAGCCGTCCCGGTCGCGCGCGTCGTCGTACGGGGAGAACCAGACGGAGCCGACGCCCTCGCCCTTCACCTTCACCGCGAGCAGCCCGCCCTGGACGAAGGCCACGCACAGGTAGTCCTTGGTCAGGTGGTCCCGCAGGCACTTGTTGACGTAGACGAGGTCGTTGACCGCCGCCTCCTCGCGCACCGTGAAGAACGGCTGGTCGACCAGCAGCCCGAGCTCCACGAGGAGCCCCGCGCCCACCGGCGCGCAGCCGCCCGCTGCCTTGAGGAAGGAACGGTAGGCCTCGGGCAGCCGGTACCCGAGGTCCTCCTCCACCCCCTGCACCTGCTGTTCGGCGACGGACACCAGGCTCTTGGGCAGCCCGAGGTGCGCGGGGCGCACCTCCTGGAGGGGCCGGGTGCCGCGCTTGTCGTGGTCCACGGGCGCCGTCGCCAGGCCCGCGTGGTGCCGCAGCAGCGCCTTGACCTCGACGGGGACCAGTTCCATGCGGCGGGAGCCCGCCACGTGGTGCCAGGTCCAGCCGTGCGGCGTGGCCACCGGTCCGACTGTGTCCCACAGCGCGTGGCCCGACGCCCGCATGGCGGCGTTGGCGGACACGAAGTCCGTCAGCCGCAGCTCGTCCACGCCGAAGCCCTCCGGGGGCTCGGCGATCTCCACGGCCGCGCGCGCGTACGCCGAGAAGTCGGGATGACCGTCCCCGCTCATCCGCACTCCGTGGGGATGGCGGGCGGCCCGGACCGGGTCCGGGAAGTGCACGACCTGCCCCGAGTAAGCGGCGTTGGGTGGCGCGGCCTGCTGCCCGAGCCGACCTGTCGTCATGGCGGTAGCCCCCTGCTGGATCTGGCTGGTTCACCACAGCCTATGTGCTCGGGCAAGAGGGTCACCCGCCCATGCATCCCACGTGCGCGCGTGGGGCGGGAACATCCGAATTGATACGAATATTCGACCCCGCTTCCACACCACTGGGGACATTTGACAGGCTGTCCCCGCAGCACGGGGGCGTGCGCAACAGCGGCCACCACCGCGGTCACGGGAGGGAAGAAGCGACCATGCAGACGGCGACGACGCAAAACCTGGCGAGCCGCACGGACCGCGCGGAAGCGGCGGAGGCCGGCCCCGCCGGCGACCCCCGCCTGCGCTGGAGCAGCACCGACGGCCCCACCCCGCCGCCCGTGCTGCGCTTCCGCCGCGACGGCATCCTGCCCACCGTCGCCGCCGCGCTCTCGGTCCGCGGGGAGACCCTGACCGGGACCGCGGGCAAGGGCGACCGGCCGCCGGTGCTGCACCCGCTGGTCCAGGACTTCCTCGACACCCTCACCAGCGGCCAGCGGGAGCGCTTCACCGGCCGCTGTCCGGAGGCGATCCTGCTCTCCCGCCACCTCGCGGCCGTCGAGGGCGCCCGCAGCCGGCGCGCCTCCCGCAAGCCGCTCACGGCGAGCGAGGCCCGGCGTTCCCTGAAGCACTCCCGGATCACCGCCCGCCGCATCCGCGAGGACGGCGACCCGCTGCACGGCAGCTACGCTCCGCCCTGCCGCTCCTGCGACGCGCTCCTCACCCACTTCGGCGTACGCCCCGTCGACCTCACCCACCCCGAGTAGCCGCCATGACCGCCTCCTCCGCCTCCTACGACCGCTCCTCGGCGACCCGGTTCCCGGGCCCCGTGGACTCAGCGCTGCGCACCGCCGGATGGGAACCCGGCCGCTGGGACATCAAGCAGGCCGAGTACTGGGCCGACGCGCTGCGCGACCACACCACGCCCGCCGGGCACCGGCACAACGTCTTCCCGGCGGCCGTGGAGGCCTGGGCCGAGTTCGGCGGACTGCGGGTGACCGCCCCCGGGCCGGGCCGGCAGATAGCGCCCGCCACGCTGCGCATCGACCCGCTGTCCGGCCTGCACCTGGCCCGTACCTTCGCCGACCTGGGACGGGCCCTGTCCACCCAGCTCTGCCCGCTGGGCACCGACGCCGACGGCGGCTCCCACCTGGCCATCGACCGCGAGGGCCGGGTCTACGGGATCGACCACACCGGCGACTGGTACCTGGGCTCCGGCCTCGACGAGGCCCTCACCCTCCTGCTGACCGGCCTCCAGCCGGCCCGCCTGACCACGGGCCCCTGACACCGGGAACCGCCGCGGCCCCGCGGATCCCGAGGACCCGTCGGCGGATCCCGAGGACCCGTCGGGCGGCCGCGGGACCCGGACGGCCTAGCGGGAGGCCGGCAGGACGGCGGAGACCTTGAAGCCGCCCTCGTCCGTCGGCCCGGACACGAACACCCCGCCGAGCCCGAGCACCCGCTCCCGCATCCCGACCAGGCCGTTGCCCCCGCTGGGCAGACCGGGCTCGACCCCGTCCGCCCCGCAGGGCCCGTTCTGGACCTGCATGGCGACCTCGCCCTCCCGGTGCGCGAGCCGTACGACGACCCGCGCGCCCGGAGCATGCTTGTGGCAGTTGGTCAGCGCCTCCTGCACCACCCGGTAGGCGGTCTGCTCCACCTCCGCCGGGTACCGCTCCGCCTCGCCGTGCACGACCATCTCGACGTTCATCCCCGCAGCCCGGGACTGTCCGACCAGCGCCTCCAGCTCGGCGAGGCAGGGCCCGTCCTCGACCGCGAGCGCCGGCGCCGCCTGCGCGGCGTGCCCGCGGACCGCCGGCCGGGGCCCGGGCCCCGGCGACCCGGCCCGCAGCACGCCGAGCATCTCGCGCAGCTCGGTGAGGGCCTGCCGGCCCATGTCGCCGACCAGCGCGGCGTTCTTCACGGCCTTGCCGGGGTCCTTCTCGGCCACCGCCTGGAGCGCCGCCGCGTGGACCACCATCAGCGACACCCGGTGCGCGACGACGTCGTGCATCTCGCGCGCGATCCGCGTGCGCTCCTCCGTACGGGCCCACTCGGCCCGCTCCTCGGCCCGGTCGGCCAGCAGCGACAGCTCCCGTTCCAGGGAGTCGGCGCGCTCCTGGAGGCTCTCCATCAGCCGCCGCCGGGCCCCCACGTACAGCCCGAGCAGCACCGGCGGCACGGTCAGCGCCACCGCCATGAACGCGGACAGCACCACCACGAGCAGCCCGTCGGCCTCCACGTCGCCGCGGGTGCGCAGGTACGTGACCACGAAGGTCGCGGCGAGCGACATCGAGCCCAGCGTCACCGTGACCCGGCGGGGCACCTCGCAGGCGGCGAGGGTGTAGAGGCCCACCACCCCGAGCAGGAAGCCCATCATGGCGGGGGACACGCCGATGCCGACGAGCACCACCGCCACCGGCCACCGCCGCCGCAGCAGCAGCGTGGCCCCCACCACCACTCCGAACGACACGCCCAGGGCCGCCGGGATCCCCGCCTCCCGGGCGAAGGGCAGCCCCTCCAGCCCGCACTCGGCGGCGGACACCGCGGCGAGCCCCACGTCCAGGAGCGCGGACCTCCACCGCTCCCACCACCAGGGCCCGTCGCGGCCCGTCCCCTCGCGCTCTTCCCCCGTACCGGTCATGCCGTCCAGCGTACGGGCGGCCCGTGCGCCGACCCCGGACATATACGGGCGCGAGTACCGTCGCGGGGAGGGCGGGTGGTACGGCATAGTTAGGACGGCCAGCTTGATCGGCAGCGCAGAAAGTCCGATTCGATCGGATTTGCTATCCCCTGTGGTGTAATTGGCAGCACTGAGGCTTTTGGTGCCTTATGTTCGGGTTCGAGTCCTGACAGGGGAGCTCAGCACGGGGAGCTCACAGCACGCGGGTCCTGACCTCCGGTCGGGACCCTTTCGCATGTCCGCCCCCGGGAGTCCCCCAGAACAGGGGCACTTCGGCACCGGTATCCTTCCTGGGTCCACCCCCGAAGCCGAAGGGCACACCCGTGAGCGCAACCCGCCCGGCAGCCGTCGTCGTACTCGCAGCGGGTGAAGGCACCCGCATGAAGTCGGCCACCCCCAAGGTCCTGCACGAGATCTGCGGGCGCTCGCTCGTCGGTCACGTGGTCGCCGCCTCCCGCGAGCTGGACCCCGCACACCTCGTGGTCGTCGTCGGCCACGCGCGCGAGCAGGTCACCGCGCACCTCGCCGGGATCGACGCCGACGTCCGCACCGCGGTCCAGCACGAGCAGAACGGCACCGGGCACGCCGTCCGGATGGCCCTCGAAGAGCTCGGCGGGCCGGTCGACGGCACCGTGATCGTGGTCTGCGGCGACACCCCGCTGCTGACCGGCGAGACCCTCGCGCAGCTCGCCGCCACCCACGGGGCCGACGGCAACGCCGTCACCGTGCTGACCGCCGAGGTCCCGGACTCCACCGGCTACGGCCGCATCGTCCGCGACCCGGCCACCGGCGCCGTGACCGCCATCGTCGAACACAAGGACGCCACCGACGCGCAGCGCGCGATCCGGGAGATCAACTCCGGGGTCTTCGCCTTCGACGGACGCCTCCTCGCGGACGCGCTCGGCAAGGTCCGCACGGACAACAGCCAGGGCGAGGAGTACCTCACCGACGTGCTCGGCATCCTGCGCGAGGCGGGCCACCGCGTCGGCGCGGCGGTCGGCGCGGACCACCGCCAGATCCTCGGCATCAACAACCGGGTCCAGCTGGCCGAGGCCCGGGCGCTGCTGAACGCGCGCCTGCTGGAGCGGGCCATGCTCGCGGGCGTGACGGTCATCGACCCGGCCGGCACCTTCGTGGACGTGACGGTGACCTTCGGGCAGGACGCCCTGATCCACCCGGGCACCCAGCTGCTGGGCGCCACGCACATCGCCGAGGGGGCCGAGGTCGGCCCGAACACCCGGCTCAAGGACACCCGGGTGGGCGCGGGCGCCCGCGTGGACAACACGGTGGCGGACGGCGCCGTGATCGGGGAGCAGGCGAGCGTCGGCCCCTTCGCGTACCTGCGGCCCGGCACGAACCTCGGCCTCAAGGCCAAGGCCGGCACGTACGTCGAGATGAAGAACGCGACGATCGGCGAGGGCACCAAGGTGCCCCACCTGTCGTACGTGGGCGACGCGACGATCGGCGAGTACACGAACATCGGCGCCGCCAGCGTGTTCGTGAACTACGACGGCGAACACAAGCACCACACCACCGTCGGCTCACACTGCAAGACGGGCTCCGACAACATGTTTGTGGCTCCCGTCACCATCGGGGACGGCGCCTACACGGCCGCCGGCTCGGTGATCACCAAGGACGTGCCGCCCGGCGCCCTGGCCGTGGCCCGCGGCCAGCAGCGGAATATCGAGGGCTGGGTGGCCCGCAAGCGCCCCGGCAGCGCGGCCGCGACGGCCGCGCAGTCGACCGGCGAGCAGGACTCCGGTCGCCCCTGAGGTGAACTGACCGGAAACAGGTACGCCCGGGACGGCGTACCGTGATAGGTGCACGCAATTCGGCTGGCTCACCGTGTGCGGGACGGACGCACACGGGGGCGAGCAGCTTTCCACACGTCTGAGGAGACAGTGCTGTGACCGGGATCAAGACGACCGGCGAGAAGAAGCTGATGCTCTTCTCCGGCCGCGCCCACCCCGAGCTGGCCGAGGAGGTCGCGCACCAGCTGGGAGTCGGCCTCGTGCCGACCAAGGCTTTCGACTTCGCGAACGGTGAGATCTACGTCCGCTTCCAGGAGTCGGCTCGCGGCGCGGACTGCTTCCTGATCCAGAGCCACACGGCTCCGATCAACAAGTGGATCATGGAGCAGCTGATCATGATCGACGCGCTGAAGCGCGCGTCGGCACGCTCCATCACCGTGATCATCCCCTCCTACGGCTACGCCCGTCAGGACAAGAAGCACAAGGGCCGCGAGCCCATCTCGGCCCGCCTGGTCGCGGACCTGCTGAAGACCGCGGGCGCCGACCGCATCCTCACGGTCGACCTGCACACCGACCAGATCCAGGGCTTCTTCGACGGCCCGGTCGACCACCTGTCCGCCCTCAACGTCCTCGCGGACTACGTGGGCGCCAAGGTGGACCGCACCAAGCTGACGATCGTCTCCCCGGACGCCGGCCGCGTGCGCGTGGCCGACCGCTGGTGCGACCGCCTGGACGCGCCGCTGGCCATCGTGCACAAGCGCCGCGACAAGGACGTCGCCAACCAGGTGACCGTCCACGAGGTCGTCGGTGAGGTCAAGGGCCGCGTCTGCGTCCTGGTCGACGACATGATCGACACCGGCGGCACCATCTGCGCCGCGGCCGACGCGCTCTTCGCGCACGGCGCCGAGGACGTCATCGTGACGGCCACCCACGGCATCCTGTCGGGCCCGGCCGCCGACCGCCTGAAGAACTCCAAGGTCAGCGAGTTCGTCTTCACGAACACCCTCCCGGACCCCTCGGACCTGGAGCTCGACAAGATCACGGTGCTCTCCATCGCCCCGATGATCGCCCGCGCGGTGCGCGAGGTCTTCGAGGACGGCTCGGTCACCAGCCTCTTCGAAGAGCAGCAGTAACACCGGGCAGAGATCCTTTTGGGCGCGGCCTCCCGCGCCGGGTACACTCCTTGAGTTGCTCGGCGAGGGAGGCCGTACCCGTATTCCGGGACGGACGCTCCGTTATCGACGCGCTCTTCGTAGCAGGCCGTTCCGGCCGGGTGACCCAGTTCCGTTCTTCCGTCACCCCACGAGGAGTGAGCATGTCCGAGGTCAAGCTTTCCGCCCAGCTCCGCGACACCTTCGGCAAGGGCTCCGCCCGCCAGGCCCGTCGCGACGCCCTGGTCCCCGGTGTCATCTACGGCCACGGCCAGGCCCCGAAGCACGTCAACGTCGAGGGCCACGGCCTGCAGCTGGCGCTCCGCACCCCGAACGTCCTGATCTCCCTGGACATCGCGGGCGACGGCACCGAGCTGGTCATCCCGAAGGCCGTGCAGAAGCACCCGCTGAAGCGCTCCATCTCCCACGTCGACTTCCTGATCGTCAAGAAGGGCGAGAAGGTCACCGTCGACGTCGCGATCGTCACCGAGGGCGACCTGGCCGCCGGCGGCAACATGCTGGAGACCCTCCAGAACACCATCTCCGTCGAGGCCGAGGCCACCCACATCCCGACCGAGGTCACCGTCTCGATCGCGGGCCTCGAGGCCGGCGCCACCATCCACGCCAAGGACCTGGTCCTCCCGGCCGGCACCACCCTGGCCGTCGACGGCGACATCGCCGTCCTGCAGGTCGTCGCCCCGCAGGCCGAGGAGCCGGCCGCCGAGGCGGCCGAGGGCACCGAGGCCTGAGCCTCGCCCCACCCCCTCAGCAGTTGCTGACCGACCGCCGTCCGGCTCCACTGGAGCGGGACGGCGGTCGTCTTCGTTCCAGGCACTTAAGGAGCTTTTGATGTCGGACGACGCGGCGCCCTGGCTGATCGTCGGTCTCGGGAACCCCGGACCGGAGTACGCCGGCAACCGCCACAACATCGGCTTCATGGTGGCCGACCTGCTGGCCGAGCGGATCGGCGGCAGGTTCAAGGCGCACAAGGCCCGCGCCCAGGTCGTCGAGGGCCGCATCGGCCCGCCGGGGCCCGCGAACCGCCGGATCGTGCTCGCCAAGCCGATGTCGTTCATGAACCTGTCGGGCGGCCCCGTCACGGCCCTGCGCGACTTCTACAAGGTGCCGCTGGAGAAGATCGTCGCGGTCCACGACGAGCTGGACATCGACTACCCGACGCTGCGCCTGAAGCTCGGCGGCGGGGACAACGGGCACAACGGCCTGAAGTCGATGACGAAGGCGATGGGCCCGGACTACCACCGCGTGCGCTGCGGCATCGGCCGCCCGCCCGGCCGCATGCAGGTCGCGGACTTCGTCCTGAAGGACTTCTCCTCGACGGAGCGCAAGGAGCTGGACTGGTTCGTGGACCGGTCCGCCGACGCCGTGGAGTGCCTGGTCCAGGAAGGCCTGGAGCGGGCGCAGTCGACGTACAACTCCTGACCCGCGCACGAGGAAGCCCCCGCCGTCGGCGGGGGCTTCCGTGCGTGCGGGGCGGGGCCGGGTCAGCCGGTGTTGCGCAGACCGGCCGCCACGCCGTTGACGGTGAGCAGCAGCGCGCGGGCCAGCAGCGGGTCCGCCGCCTCGCCACGGGCGGCCGCGGCACGCTGACGGGCCAGCAGGGACACCTGGAGGTAGGAGATCGGGTCCAGGTAGGCGTCGCGGACGGCGAAGGTCTGCTGGAGCACCGGCTGGGAGTCCAGCAGCCGCTGCCCGCCGGTGATCCGCAGGACCTCGCGGACGGTCAGCTCGTGCTCGGCCTCGATCCGGGCGAACACGTGCTTGAGGTCGTCCGGGACGAGCGTGTCGACGTAGTGGCGGGCGATCCGCAGGTCCGTCTTGGCCAGCGTCATCTCGACGTTGGAGAGGAAGTTGCGGAAGAAGTGCCAGCGCTCGCCCATCTCGGTGAGGGCCGCGTCCTGGCCCGACTCGCGCAGGGCCCTCAGGCCGGAGCCGACGCCGTACCAGCCGGGGACGATCTGACGGGACTGGGTCCACCCGAACACCCACGGGATGGCCCGCAGCCCGTCCAGGCCCGCTCCCGAGTCGGGTCGGCGGGAGGGGCGGGAGCCCAGGTGCAGGTCGGCGAGCTGGTCGACCGGGGTGGCCGCGAAGAAGTACGCGGGCAGGTCCGGGTCCTCGACGAGCTCCCGGTACGCGGCGTGCGCGGCGTCCGAGACGATGTCCATGGCCGCGTCCCAGCGGGCCAGGGCGTCGTCGGACTGGCGGGGCGCGGTGTGCAGGGCGGAGGCCTGGAGGGTGGCCGCGACGGTCAGTTCCAGGTTCTCGCGGGCCAGCGAGGGGACGAGGTACTTGTCGGAGATGACCTCGCCCTGCTCGGTGACCTTGATCTCGCCCTCCAGGGTGCCCCAGGGCTGGGCGAGGATCGCGTCGTGCGAGGGGCCGCCGCCGCGGCCGACGGTGCCGCCGCGGCCGTGGAAGAGGCGCAGGCGCACCCCGTAGCGGTGCGCGACGTCGCGCAGCCGGCGCTGGGCGCGGTGGATCTCCCACTGGGAGGTGGTGATGCCGCCGAACTTGGAGGAGTCGGAGTAGCCGAGCATGACCTCCTGGACGTCGCCGCGCAGCGAGACGAGACGGCGGTAGGAGGGGTCGGCCAGCATCTCGTCGAGGATGACGTCGGCGGCGCGCAGCTCGTCGGTGGTCTCCAGGAGCGGCACGATGCCGATCTTGGCCCAGCCGGCGTGCAGGTCGATGAGTCCGGCCTCGCGGGCGAGGACCGCGGCGGCGAAGACGTCGTCGGCGCCCTGGCACATCGAGATGATGTACGACTCGATGACCTCGGGGCCGAACTTCTCGAAGGCGTCCTTGACGGCGCCGAAGACACCGAGGGTCTTGGCTCCGGCGGCGTCGAGCGGGGCCGGGGTGGGCGCCAGCGGGCGGCGCGAGCGCAGCTCCTTGGCGAGGAGCTTCTGCCGGTACTCGCGCGGCATGTCGGCGTAGCGCCAGGACTCCTCGCCGAGGCGGTCGAAGAGCTGGCCGAGCGCGTGGTGGTGCGCGTCCGCGTGCTCGCGCACGTCCATGGTGGCGAGCTGGAGGCCGAAGGCGGCCAGGGTGCGGATGGTGCGGTCCATGCGGCCGTCGGCGAAGAGCGCGCCGCGGTGTTCGCGCAGGGAGGTCTGGATGAGGGTGAGGTCGGTGAGCAGCTCGGCGGTGCCGAGGTAGTCGCGGCCCTCCTCGTGGGGGATGCCCCTGGCGAGGCGCTCGCGGGTGTTGAGGAGCTTCTGCCGGACGCAGGTGGCCTTGAGGCGGTACGGCTCCTCGGCGTTCAGCCGCTTGTAGCGGGGGCTGATCTCCGGGAGGCGCTCCAGGTCGGCCTGGAGGGAGGTCAGGAGCTCCTCGGTGGCGCCGGTGTAGCGGATGGAGTTCGACAGCAGGCCGCGCAGGAAGTCGACCAGTTCGAGGGCGTCGGTGATGCCGTGCTCGTGCTGGAGGATCAGCACGTCGCGGGTGACCTCGGGGGTGACGTTCGGGTTGCCGTCGCGGTCGCCGCCGATCCAGGTGCCGAAGGTGAGCGGGCGGGTGCCGGCGGGCAGCTCGACGCCGACGCGCTGGAGCTCGGCGGCGAGGTCCTCCAGGACGTCGCCGACGGCGCCGGCGTGCAGCTCGTCGAGGTAGTAGATGGCGTTGCGGGCCTCGTCGGCGGGCTCGGGGCGCACGACGCGCAGTTCGTCCGTCTGCCAGACGAGGTCGATGTTCTCGGCGAGCCGCAGGTCGTGGCGGCGGCGCTCGCCGGCGCCGGAGACGGGCTCCTCCAGCAGGGCGGCGATGCGGCGCAGCTTGTTCAGGACGCTGCGGCGGGCGGCCTCGGTGGGGTGCGCGGTGAAGACGGGCCGGACGTTGAGGTTGCGGACCGTCTCGCGCAGGTGCTCGGGGTCGGCGTCCTTGAGCATGTCGGCGGTGCGCGCGAGGAGACCGCCTTCGGCGGCGCGGTGGGCGCGCAGCTCCTTGCCGCGGTGCACCTGCTCGGTGACGTTGGCGAGGTGGAAGTAGGTGGAGAAGGCGCGCACGAGCTTGGCGGCGGTCTCCAGGTCGGTCTCGCCGAGCAGCTCCGCAGCGGCTTCGCCGTCGGTGCGCGTCAGGGCGCGTACTTGTTCGACGAGGTCGAGGAGGTCCTGGCCCTCCTGGCGTACGAGGGTCTCCCCCAGGAGGTCGCCGAGGCGGCGGATGTCCGCGCGCAGCTCGGCGTTCGCGGTCTCCGCGGAGGTGCGGGTGGCGGGGGCCTGGGCGGCCTGGTCAGCACTGCTCACAGGTGCGGCTCCTTGCAGTGTTCGAGCGCTACTGGGCTGTGGGCTCCCGGGGGGCGCGCGGTGGCGGTGCCTACCGATGCACCGGTGCGCAGCCCGGGCTGCCCGTGCGGACCGCGCTGTCCGACGACACCAGGATAGGTGGCGCGTACTTGTGCCCCGGCAGCGCCGCCACTGCGCCGTCGCCGCGGCGCGGCGCCCGGGGTCCGGGGCGGGCCGGTGTGGTGTGCTCCCTTGCCGTGCCGGGGACCTTTGCCATACTTACGATGCCGTAGGTTACGGGTCCGTAGGGTCCGTTCCGGCGAGCCTGCCGACTTCTCACCCCCCAGGGGAACCCCCATGACGATCGGTCCCGATCTGGTCGAGGACGCGCCCGCGTCCTCCACTCCTTCCACTGACGCGGTGTCCGCGACGCGCGGCGGTGAGCAGAAGCGGTCGGTGGAGCAGATCGCGCTGCTGCTGTTCATCACCGTGCCCTTCCTGGCCCTGCTGGCGGCGGTGCCGCTGGCCTGGGGCCGGGGGGTGAGCCGGCTGGACCTCGGCCTGATGGTGTTCATGTACTTCCTGACCTGCCACGGCATCACCATCGGCTTCCACCGCTACTTCACGCACGGCTCCTTCAAGGCGAAGCGGCCGTTGCGGATCGCGCTGGCGGTCATGGGGTCGATGGCGGTCGAGGGGCCGCTGGTGCGCTGGGTGGCGGACCACCGCAAGCACCACCGCTACTCCGACCACGAGGGCGACCCGCATTCGCCGTGGCGGTTCGGCGAGACGGTGCCGGCGCTGATGAAGGGCCTGTGGTGGGCGCACATCGGCTGGCTCTTCGACGAGGAGCAGACCGACCAGCAGAAGTACGCCCCGGACCTGATCAGGGATCCGGCGATCCGGCGGATCTCGCGTGACTTCGTGCTGTGGACGGTGGTGTCGCTGGCGATCCCGCCGCTGGTGGGCGGTCTGGTGACGATGTCCTGGTGGGGTGCGTTCACGGCCTTCCTCTGGGGCTCGCTGGTGCGCGTGGCGCTGCTGCACCACGTGACGTGGTCGATCAACTCGATCTGTCACGCGATGGGCAAGCGGCCGTTCCGGTCCCGGGACCGCAGCGGCAACGTGTGGTGGCTCGCGGTGCTGTCCTGCGGGGAGTCGTGGCACAACCTGCACCACGCCGACCCGACCTCGGCCCGGCACGGTGTCCTGCGCGGCCAGGTCGATTCCAGCGCGCGGCTGATCCGCTGGTTCGAGCGGCTGGGCTGGGCCTCGGACGTGCGCTGGCCTTCGGGCGGGCGCATCGACGCCCGGCGCAAGGAAAAGACGACGAACGCGGCATGATGGGGGACGTGGCGATCGACGGCAGCAGTTCCAGCAACGACAAGCCCAGGCGAGGTCGCCGGGTCCGGATGACGGGCGCCGAACGGCGTCAGCAACTGCTGGACATCGGCCGCACCCTCTTCGCGGAGAAGGGTTTCGAGGGCACCTCGGTGGAGGAGATCGCGGCGAAGGCCGGGGTGTCCAAGCCGGTGGTCTACGAGCACTTCGGCGGCAAGGAGGGCCTCTACGCGGTGGTGGTGGACCGCGAGATGCGCCAGCTGCTGGACGGGGTGACGGGTGCGCTGACGGCCGGGCACCCGCGGGAGCTGCTGGAGCAGGCGGCGTTCGCCCTGCTCGACTACATCGAGAACTACACGGACGGCTTCCGGATCCTGGTGCGGGATTCCCCCGTGGCGCAGTCGACGGGCACGTTCGCCTCGCTGATCAGTGACATCGCCACGCAGGTGGAGGACATCCTGGGGCTGGAGTTCAAGGCCCGGGGCTTCGATCCGAAGCTGGCCCCGCTCTACGCGCAGGCGCTGGTCGGGATGGTCGCGCTGACGGGGCAGTGGTGGCTGGAGACGCGGCGGCCGAAGAAGGCCGAGGTGGCGGCGCACCTGGTGAACCTGGCCTGGCACGGGCTGGAGAACCTGGAGGCCAGGCCCCGCCTGGTGGGCCACCGCAAGAGCTGAGCGCGGGGCCGGACGGACACGACGGCGCCCCGCCGCCGGGTTTCCCGGTGGCGGGGCGCCGTTTGCCTCCCCTCACGTGTGCGCGGGGTCCGGCTCCAGGAACTCCAGACGGTTGCCGACCGGGTCCTCGGAGTAGAAGCGGCGGTGTCCCGGGAGGCCGTCGTCCCAGACGACCAGGGCCCCGCGCTCGCGCAGCCCGTGTGCGTAGGCCTCGATGCCGGTCACCCGCAGTCCGGGGTGGGCCTTGCGGGCGGGCCGGAAGTCCTCTTCGACCCCGAGGTGCAGCCGGACCGTTCCGGCGGCGAACCAGCAGCCCCCGCGCGCGGCGAGGACGGGCGGTTTGGGGACCTCCTCCATGCCCAGGACGTCCCGGTAGTAGGCGCGCAGTGCGTCCTCGGAGCCGGGGGGCGCGGCCAGCTGTACGTGGTCGACGGCGCTCAGCACGGTCAGGCCTCCCTGCGGGCGACGGCGAAGATGCGGCGGAACGGGAAGACGGTGCCGCCGGGGCCGGACGGGTAGGCCTCGCGCAGTGCCTGCCGGTACTCGGCCAGGAAGCGGTCGACGGCCGGCCGGTCGTCGCCGAGGGCGGTGAGCACCGGCCGCAGCGCGGTGCCCTTGACCCAGTCGAGTACCGGGTCGGGTCCCTGGAGCAACTGGTGGTAGGTGGTCTCCCACACGTCGGCGTCGCAGCCGAGCCCGGTGAGGCGGTCGAGGTACTCGCCGGGTTCGAGGATGCGGACGTGGCGCGCGCCGAGTCCGCCGAGCCGGTCCCGCCACTGCGCGGTGTCGCACAGTTCGGCGAGCAGCCGGTGGCTGGGGGCGGTGAAGTTCCCGGGGACCTGGAAGGCGAAGGTGCCGCCGGGCCGCAGGCCGTCGATCCAGCGCGCGAAGGAGCCGGGGTGGCCGGGCACCCACTGCAGGGCCGCGTTGGAGACGATCAGGTCGTACGTCTCCTCGGGCACCCAGCCGGTCAGGTCGCCGTGGCGGAAGTCGAGGCTGCCGCCGCCGGGGGTGGGTCCGGCGTACTCCTGTTCGGCGCGGCGCAGCATCTCCGGGGAGAGGTCGTAGCCCGTGATGCGGGCGTCGGGCCAGCGGCCGGTGAGCAGCGCGGTGACGTTGCCGGCGCCGCAGCCGAGGTCGGCGATGCGGGCGGGGGCGGTGGGGAGCTCGGCGACGCGGGCGAGCAGGTCGAGGAAGGGCCGGGCGCGGTGGCCCGCGTGCCGCAGGTACTGCCGGGGGTCCCAGGTGGGTGTCGGCGGCGCGGCGTCCGCGGATGCGGCGTGACGCGCGTCCGGTGCGGTGTCGGAATGCATGTTCGAGCCTCCCTGCTGGTGGGCGGTCGGAGTCGGAAGCCGTTCCGGCCCCCTCCATGCCCTCATGGTCGGCCCCATGTATCTCGATGTCAAGATTCTCGATTTGAAGAGACTTCACGTCGACAGACCCCTTACACTGATCGGCATGGAGGACGAGGTCGACCGACTGGTCGCGGCATGGCGGCGAGAGCGCCCTGACCTCGACGTGGAACCGCTTGAGGTGCTCAGCCGCGTCAGCCGGCTCGCGCGCCACCTCGACCGCGCCCGCAGGCTGGCCTTCTCCGAGCACGGCCTGGAGCCGTGGGAGTTCGACGTACTGACCTCGCTGCGGCGCGCGGGCGCGCCCTACCAGCTCTCCCCCGGCCAGCTGCTGACGCAGACTCTGGTCACCTCGGGCACCATGACCAACCGCATCGACCGGCTCGCGAAGAAGGGCCTGGTCGAACGGCTGCCCGACCCCAGCGACCGGCGCGGGGTCCTGGTCCGGCTGACGCCCGAGGGGCGCGACCGCGCCGACCAGTCGCTCGCCGGGCTGCTGGCCCAGGAACGCGCGATCCTGGCCCAGCTCTCCACGGCCCAGCGCGGCGATCTCGCCGGGCTGCTACGCCAGCTGACCGCTCCGTTCGACAACATCCCCGGATAGTTCGGCCGGGCGCACCCCGGCCCGCCGCGCCAGCGCGACGGCGGCCAGGGTGGAGTGCACGCCGAGCTTGCCCAGCACGTTCTGCATGTGGGTGCGGACGGTGTGCGGGGAGAGGAACAGACGGGCGGCCACGTCCTTGCGGCCCAGCCCCGCCACCATGCAGCGCAGCACCTCGTGCTCGCGCGGGGTGAGGGACTCCACGAGCCGTTCGCTGTCGCTGCGGTGCTTGCGCGCCGCGGTCAGCTCCCGCAGCACGCCGGTGAGCAGCGCCGGCGGCAGGTGGGTCTCCTCGCGCAGCACCCCGCGGACGACGGCCAGCAGCCGCGAGAGGGAGCAGTCCTTGGCCACCCATCCGGAGGCCCCCGCCTGGAGGGCGAGCGCCGCCCGGCGCGGATCGTCGCGTTCGGCGAGGACCACGGTGCGCACCCCGGGGTGGGCCACGCGCACCCCCGCGACCAGGGCGATCCCGTCGGAGACGGGCGGTGGCGGCGCGGAACCGGCCTCCCGCTGGGCGGGCACCGCGGCGCCGGCGGCGCCGAGGTCGGCGTCGACGAGCAGCACGTCGAAGCGGCGCCCCTCGGCCGCCGCGCGTTCGAGGCAGCGCGAGGCGGCGGGACCGCTGCCGGCCGCGGACACGTCCACGTCCGGCTCGGCCGCGAGCGCGGCTGCCAGAGACTCGGCGAAGATGCGGTGGTCGTCGACCACCAGAACCCGGATACGGACCACAAAACCCCCAAGGGTCGGGGAACGGACGACTACGGGTACGACGCCCGGACCGGGTGGCCCACTGCCGCCGCGGCCGCCGCCGCGACATCTGTGCACTACCCCGGACCGGACGCCGTACCCGGCGCGTCTCGACCCCTGAATCAACACCGGCCCCCACCGGTGTCACGCATCAGCGTAGAGCGGGTCCTGTCTCGTGGTTGGCCGAATAGCAGAAGTTTTCCCAGGGATTTTCCGGTGGGAGGGTCCTCAACGGGTCCACCGATGGCTTGAATTCACCTGTCCGCAAGGTCCTGGGGCGGAATTCCGACCGGGGTGTGCCACGGGCAGTTGCACGGGGGGCATTTCACCCGGGGTACGCGCGCCTCGCGCCCGCGCGCGGCGCCCGCACGGCGCGTCCGCACGGCACACGCACGCCCCCGCCCGGGGCGCGGGCGGGGGCGTGGGCGGGCACGGGCACGGTGGCTCCGGGCGGGATGGGCGCGGGATGCGCCGTACGGGTCAGGAACGCGCGGCGCGGGCGAAGTTCCAGGCGTCCGTCACGATGCGGGTGAGGTCCGAGCGGGTCGGAACCCAGCCCAGGCGCTCCTGCGCGGTGCGCGCGGAGGCGACCAGTACCGCCGGGTCGCCGGCCCGGCGCGGCCCGACCGTCTCGGGGATGTCCCGTCCGGTGACCTTGCGGACCGTCTCGATCACCTCGCGGACGGAGAACCCGCTGCCGTTGCCGAGGTTGCAGACCAGGTGCTCGCCCTCCGCCGCGACGCGCAGCGCCGAGAGGTGGGCCTCCGCCAGGTCGGCCACGTGGATGTAGTCGCGCACGCAGGTGCCGTCCGGGGTGGGGTAGTCCTCGCCGAACACCGCGATGGACTCGCGCTCCCCCAGGGCCACCTGGAGGATCAGCGGGATCAGGTGCGTCTCCGGGTCGTGGCGTTCGCCGAACTCCCCGTAGGCGCCCGCCACGTTGAAGTAGCGCAGCGAGACGGCGGCGAGGCCGTGCGCCGCGCACTCCCCCGCGATCATGTGGTCGACGGCCAGCTTCGAGGCACCGTACGGGTTGGTCGGGGCGGTCGCGGAGATCTCCGTCAGCAGCCCGTCCACGGGCTCCCCGTAAGTGGCCGCCGTGGAGGAGAAGATCAGGCGGCGCACCCCCGCCTCGCGCATCGCGGTCAGCAGGGCGAGGGTGCCGCCGACGTTGTTGTCCCAGTACTTGCCGGGGTTGACCACGGACTCGCCGACCTGCGAGGACGCCGCGAAGTGCAGCACCGCGTCGTAGGAGGCGTCCAGGTGCTCCGCGGCGTCCTGGATACGGGCGTTGACCAGGGTCGCGCCCGCGGGGACCCCGTGGCCGAAGCCGGTGGAGAGGTCGTCGAGGACGGTGACCTCGTGGCCGGCCTCCAGGAGATGGGCGGCCACGACGCTGCCGACGTATCCCGCACCACCGGTGACCAGGTACTTGCTCACTCGCACTCCAAACCTCTCGCGGACGCGCACGGGCGCGCGTGCACTGAGTCTGACTTACCGGATTCCACGCTGCCGGGGAAATCGCCGTTCCGCCCGGCTCACCGCACGGACGGGCCCTCCACCACGGACTCCGAGGCGGGGAACACCGCCCGGTCCAGCAGCCCGGTACGGGCCGCCAGCGCGGCGGCCTCCAGCCGGGAGCCGACGCCCAGCTTCATCAGCACCCGCTGCACGTGCGTACGGGCGGTGCTGGGCGCGATGGCCATCCCGGCGGCGATCAGCCGGGTGTCCTCGCCCTCCGCGACCCGCACCAGCACCTCCACCTCCCGGGGCGTGAGCAGCCGCAGCAGCCGGCTGCCCTCGTCGTCGGGCTGGGCGGCGGGGTTGAGCAGCTCGGCGAAGGCCCCCTGGAGCAGCTGCGGGGAGACCGCGACCTCCCCGGCCCGCGCCTTGGCCAGGGCCCGCTCCACGCCCTCGATGCGCTCGTCCTGGCGTACGTAGCCGGAGGCGCCGGAGGCGAACGCCGCGGCGATCCCCCGTGGGTTCGGCACCGGCCCGAGGACCACGACGGCGATCTGCGGACGCTCCCGCTTGATCCGCACGACGGGCTCGAAGACCCCGGGCTCGGCGGGGGTGGCGGTGCCGAACAGGCACACCTCCGGGGCGCGGCCGATCACCAGTTCGGCGGCACCCGCCGTCGGCGCGGCCGCCGCGAGCACCCGGTGCCCGCGCAGTTTCAGGGCCGAGGCGAGCGCCTCGGCCAGCAGCCGGTGCTCGTCGACCACCATGACCCGTACGCCCATCAAGGCTCCCACCCCAGATCCTTCTGACCCGGCAAGCTACACGCTTGTTCGACGGAGCGTGCCGGTTACCGCGAGAAGCCCCCGGAAGGATTGACCTTCCGGGGGCTTCGGCACGGCTCGCGGCGTCCGGGAGGGGTCGCGTCGGGTCGCCTGGGGCCGCCTCGGGTCGCGTCAGTTCGCGATGAACGAGGCGAAGAGGTACTCCGGGTCGCCCTTGTCGGAGTAGGGCTTGCGCGCCATGGTGCGGGAGATGAAGAGGTGACCGTTGTGGTAGCGGTACTCCGAGTAGTCCATCGAGAAGCTCGTCTCGACGCGCTGGCTCGTCTTCTCCGCCGGGTTCTGCATCAGGAGGGTCTCCTTCATCGTCTTGCCGTCGATGCTGACGACCTGGCCGCCCCCGTCGTACGGCGGGACCTTGTAGGCGATGATGTTCGGACCGTCCATGCGCAGCGGGTACATGGTGTACCGCTCGCCCGCGTCGGCCCGGTCGGCCGTGGGCTTGCCGGTCTCCAGGTCGAAGGAGAGGATCTCGTTGGTGCGGCCGACGGAGGCCGCGCCCTGGTGCTCGTACGAGGGCATGTACACCTTGCCGTTGCCGACGACCATGTTCGAGCACTGCTCGACCTCGGTGGCGGGGCACTTGGGCGCGTAGTTGCCGCCCGACAGCGCGATGTGGGACTTCAGCTGGCCGGCGTCGTCGACGACGAACAGGTCGCTGACGTTGGTGGCGTTCTTGGCGGTGTTGCCCACGTTGGCCGCGACGATGAGCGGCTTCGTGGAGATGATGCCCGCCCACTCGATGCCGGGCGAGAGCTTGTACGAGGACTTCGGCGCGCCCGTGACGGGGTCGAGGGACTGCGCGAGCAGGGTCTGGTTCGGGATCCGGCCGCACTTGCGCAGCACGGCGAGGGCCTCGCCGCCCGCGTAGCCGAGGTCGTAGCAGCCCTCGCCGTCGGTCTTCGGGGCCCAGAGGGACTTGCCGTCGGCGAGGTTCCAGGCGGCGCCGCCGCTGAGACCGCCCGCGGCGACGGTCTGGCCGCTGAGGGTGACCTCGGTGAAGGCCACGGGCTTGTCGCCGCCGGTGGCGGACTTGGCGGTGGCCGACCACACGAGCTTGCCGGTGTTCAGGTCGATGACGCCGACCTGGGTGCACTGGGGGTACTTGTTGGAGTCGCTGGCCTGGGCCTCCTGGAAGAGGATGGCCGTCTTGTTGTCGCTGATGTGCTTGGTCGCGCCGCAGACGTTGGCGGGGAGCGGGAGTTCCCACTTCTTGCCGCCGTCGACGAGGTTGTAGCCGACCACCTTCGCGATGTCCGACTTGACGTAGGTGCTGTCGGTCAGCCAGGAACCGTCGACGGAGACCACGTCGGCCGGAGCCGGGCTCACCACGTTGGCCAGCGGCTTCGACTTGGGGTTGGCCGGGGGCTTCTCCGTGCCGCCCGCGGCCGCCGGGGGCTTGTCGCCGTCGGTGGCACCGCCGGTGCCGTCGGCGGTCGGGTGGCTGCCGCCGCCCTTGTCGTCGTCGCCGGAGAGGTACCAGAAGCCGCCGCCGATGATGAGGACCACGGCCAGCAGGGCGGCGCCGATGATCATCAGCTGGCTGCGCTGCGTACCGCCGCCGCCGGTGGGCGGGGCGGACTGGGCCGGGGGCTGCACCAGGCCGGGCTGCTGCGGATAGCCGTAGCCCGGCTGCTGCTGAGGGGACTGCGGGTAGCCGTATCCGGGCTGCGGCGGCTGCTGGGGCGGCGGGTAGCCGTAACCCGGCTGCTGGGGGTGCGGATAGCCGTAGCCCGGCTGCGGCGGGGCGCCGGCCGGCGGCTGGGCCGACGGCTGCGGGACGGTCGGCGGCTGGGCCGGCGGCTGCGGAACCGTCGGCGGCTGGGCCGGCGGGGGCGCCCCGAAGCCGCCGCTGGGCGGCTGGTGGGGCGGCGGCGGGGTGTTCGGGGTACTCATCTGGGGTGCTACTGCCTCTCGGTGGGCGGCTCGGTGGACTCGTTCACTTGCCGAAGACCATCAGGAGCTTCTCGTCCTTGCCCTCGCCGTTCAGCGTGGTCGTGGACAGGAAGAAGCGGCCGCCCTCGTAGGACCTTTGCGCGAAGAGGAACGAGTTCTCGATCTTCGCGGAGGGTCCCGAGGGCAGGCGCATGAGCACCTTGGGCTTGCCTTCGCCCGCCGCCATGGAGACGATCTCGCCGGGCTCGTCCAGGGGGCCGGTCCGGTAGACCGTGACCTGTCCGTTCGCGGCCTTGAGCGGCACGTAGAACTTCTTGTCCCCGGCCGCGGTGCGCCACTTGGCCTTGCCGCTGGCGAGGTCGAAGGCGACCATCTCGTTGTTGGTGGCATCCTCGGAGGCCGTGCTCAGGTACAGGGTGTCGCCGTCGACGGCGCGGTCGCCGCAGAACTGCAGGCCCTCGGTGCTGCTGCTGCCGCCGCAGTTGAGCGCGAAGTTGCCCGGGGCGGACATGCTGGCGCGCTTCTGGCCGTCGTTGCCGAGGGAGATGATGGCGCGCTGTTTGGTGTCCCGGTTCGAGGCGTCGATGACGGTCGGGTTGACCGAGTACACGGCGTTGACGTTGTAGCCCTTGGGCAGCCGGTAGGACCAGGTCTTCTTGCCGGTCAGCGGGTCCGCGTCCTGGACCTCGACGGTGTGGTCGTCGTCCTGGCAGTAGGCGATGCCGATCAGCTTGCCGTTGCCGGCGGCGTAGCTGGCCGGCTGGCAGCCCTCGGGGCCGGTGCCGGAGAAGAGCCTTTCGCCGGTGCTGAGCCGGTAGGCGGAGGTGCCGGCCATCCGGTTGACGACGAGGGTGTCCGCGGTGAAGGCGAGCGAGGCGTCGACCTCCCTGTCGAAGAGGCCTTCCTTCTGGACCTGCTTCGTCCAGACCTCCTTGCCCGCCTTGAGGTCGATCAGCTTCATCTGGTCGCAGGTCGCGCTGTCGCCCGCGCCGTCCTTGACGATGACGACCGTCTTGCCGTCGGGGGTCACCTGGCCGGTGAGTCCGCAGACCTCGGTGCGGACGTCGAGCTTCCACTTCTCTTTGCCGTCGGTCGCCGCATACGCGACGAGGCTCTTGTCGACGGTCTTGACGACGGTGTCGCCGACCACCCACTGACCCTTCGTCGGAATGCCGGCGCCGGGGCCCGTGAGCTTGGCGGTCTTGAGCCAGAGGGCCTTGTCCTCGCCGGGCTTGCGGCCCGCGTTGAGGTCGATCCGGTCGGACCCGCCGTTGCCTGAGCCGTCGCCCTTGTCCACGGACGGCGAGCCGGAGGGCTTCGGGTCGGCGGGCGTGGAGCCCTGCGCGACCGGCTTCTTCGGGTCCGCGCCGTCGCCCCCGGCGAAGGCGAACCAGGCGCCCGTACCGAGGACGAGCACGCCCGCGACGGCCGCGGCGATCACGACGGCCGTCCGCCGTCCGCGGGCCGGGCCGCCGGGGACCGACGCGGCGGGATACGCGACGGTGGGCGCGCCGGGCGGCGGGAAACCGTAGCCGCCCTGCGGGACCGTGGGGGGCTGCGGGGACTGCGGCGGCTGCTGCTGCGGCTGCGACTGCGGGGATTGCTGCTGGGCGTACGGGTTCGCGCCCTGCGGCGGGTGTCCGTAACCCTGCTGGGGCGGGCCCGGCAGGTGGCCATAACCGGACGGTGTCGGCGGCTGGTTCGGCGGCTGGGGCGGCTCGGTCATCAGCGCATACCTTCGGCGTCAGGCGGTGGGAATCTGCGGGTCGGGGGTCACGGGGCGGAAAGAACCGACTCTTTCTATCACCCGTGGCCGACATGCGACGGGCCGGTTCGACCCCTGTTCCCAAGGTCGGACCAGCCCGTGACACCGCCGTTATCAGGCCGCTTGACGCCCCCGGGGGCGTCTTCTCAGGCCTCCTCGGCCAGTTCCAGCCAGCGCATCTCCAAGTCGTCCCGCTCGGAGATCAGTTCGCGCAGCTCCGCGTCGAGCTTGGCCACCTTGTCGTAGTCGGTGGAGTGCTCGGCGATCTGCGCGTGCAGGTTCGACTCGCGGTCCGACATCTTGTTGAGCTGGCGCTCGATCTTCTGGAGCTCCTTCTTCGCGGCGCGCGAGTCGCCCGAGGAGGAGGACTTGGCGGCGGCCGCCGGGACGGGCGCCGGAGCGGCCGCCTCGATCATCCGCTGCCGGCGCTCCAGGTACTCGTCGAGGCCGCGCGGCAGCATCCGCAGGCTCGCGTCGCCCAGCAGCGCCATCACCGTGTCGGTGGTGCGCTCGACGAAGAACCGGTCGTGGGAGATCACGATCATCGAGCCGGGCCAGCCGTCGAGGAGGTCCTCCAGCTGGGTCAGCGTCTCGATGTCGAGGTCGTTGGTGGGCTCGTCGAGGAAGAGGACGTTGGGTTCGTCCATCAGCAGCCGCAGGATCTGCAGCCGGCGCCGCTCACCACCGGAGAGGTCGCCGACGGGCGTCCACTGCTTCTCCTTGGTGAAGCCGAACTGCTCGCACAGCTGGCCCGCCGTCATCTCGCGGCCCTTGCCCAGGTCCACGCGGTCACGGACGCGCTGGACGGCCTCCAGGACGCGCAGCGACGGGTCGAGTTCGCCGACCTCCTGCGAGAGGTAGGCCAGCCTGACCGTCTTGCCGACGGTGATGCTGCCGGCCGCGGGCTGCACCTCGCCCTGCGTACGGGCGGCCTCGGCGAGGGCGCGCAGCAGGGAGGTCTTGCCGGCGCCGTTGACGCCGACGAGGCCGACGCGGTCGCCGGGGCCCAGGTGCCAGGTGAGGTGCTTGAGCAGGACCTTGGGGCCGGCCTGGACGGACACGTCCTCCAGGTCGAAGACGGTCTTGCCCAGGCGGGCGTTGGCGAAGCGCATCAGCTCGGAGGTGTCGCGCGGCGGCGGCACGTCGGCGATCAGCTCGTTGGCCGCCTCGATGCGGTAACGCGGCTTCGAGGTGCGCGCGGGGGCGCCGCGGCGCAGCCAGGCCAGCTCCTTGCGCATCAGGTTCTGCCGCTTCTGCTCCTCGGTGGCGGCGATGCGTTCGCGTTCGGCGCGGGCGAAGACGTAGTCGCTGTAGCCGCCCTCGTACTCGTGGACCTCACCGCGCTGCACGTCCCACATGCGGGTGCAGACCTGGTCGAGGAACCAGCGGTCGTGGGTGACGCACACGAGCGCGGAGCGGCGCTCCTGGAGGTGCTTGGCCAGCCAGGAGATGCCCTCGACGTCGAGGTGGTTGGTGGGCTCGTCGAGGACGAGGAGTTCCTGGTCGGCGATGAGCAGCTTGGCGAGCGCGATGCGGCGGCGCTCACCGCCGGAGAGGGGGCCGATGACGGTGTCGAGGCCCTGGCCGAAGCCCGGCAGGTCGAGCCCGCCGAAGAGCCCGGTCAGCACGTCGCGGATCTTGGCGTTGCCGGCCCACTCGTGGTCGGCCATGTCACGGATGATCTCGTGCCGGATCGTGGCGGCGGGGTCGAGGGAGTCGTGCTGGGTGAGCACGCCCATGCGCAGGCCGCTGTTCTGGGTGACCCGGCCCGTGTCGGGTTCCTCCAGCTTGGCGAGCATCCGGATGAGGGTGGTCTTGCCGTCGCCGTTGCGGCCCACGACACCGATCCGGTCCCCCTCGGACACGCCGAGGGAGATGCCGTCGAGCAGGGTACGGGTGCCGTACACCTTGCTGACTGCCTCGACATTGACCAGATTGACGGCCATCAGACGCGCTCCAGGGAAGGGGTGTGGATCAGCCCCTCAGCCTAACCCTCCGGGCCGACCCCGACCGTTCCACCAGCAAGGCGCCCCCGACGGCCATGCCGATGGCGGCGGGCGCGGTGACCGGAAGGGCGATCAGGACGGCGCTGTGGCCCTGGAGGAGACCGCCGAGGCCGGTCATGGACAGGCCCAGGATCCCCAGCAGGCACAGGGTGATCCCGGCGGCGGCGACGGGCCCGCTGCCGGGGCCTTCGTCGCGGACGGCGCCGCGGGCGGCCGCGCCCGGGGCCTCGAAGCGGCGGAAGCAGGCCACGAGGAGGGCGGTCAGGGCCACGGCGAGCAGGATCCGCACCGGCACCTGCGCCCACCAGGCGCCGGTGGCCGGCTCCGGGAGGGTCATGCCGAGCAGGAGCTGGGCCGCGTACACGCCGAGCATGGCGGTGAGGTGCCACAGGAAGGCGGTCATGGCGACCCCGTTGGCGGCGACGACCCCGTGCCAGACGCGGGGCCGGGCCAGCCAGGCGCCGGCGGGGCGGGCGAGCAGCTGGACCGCGCCGACCAGCCACATGCCGTGGCAGAGCAGGGCGAGGGTGGGCGGCGCCATGTTGGACACCTTCTCGCCGGGCATCCCGACCATGGACAGCGGGTACGGCCCGAACGCCACCAGCAGGACCGCACCGGCCAGTCCGGCGGCCCCGAGGACGGCGGGCCGGGTGATCCGGCCGTCGGCGCGCAGGAAGCCGAGCTGGTGCACGGCGAGCCAGACGAGGGCGAAGTTCAGGAACTCCACGTACGGGACCCCGAGCGCGAAGCGCAGTACGTCGACCAGCGCGGCCGCCCCGGCCAGCGCGGCGAACGCGGCCCAGCCGTGGCGGGCGTGCAGCCTCAGCAGCGGCGGGGTGAGGGCGACCATGGCGAGGTAGATCCCGATGAACCACAGCGGCTGCGTGACCGTGCGCAGCGCGGCGCCGGTCAGCCGGCCGCCACCGTGCCCGGCGAGCTGCACGGCCAGTGCGAGGACGGCCCAGACCAGGACGAACACCAGGGTGGGCCGCAGCAGCCGCCGCAGGCGGGCACGCAGGAAGACGGCGTACCCGGGCCGGCCGGGGTACCTGCGCTCCAGCGACCGGTAGGACAGGGCGTGGGAAAACCCGCCGACGAAGAAGAACACCGGCATGACCTGGAGGGCCCAGGTGAGGACCTGGAGCGGGGGGACCAGGGCGAGCAGGTTCCCTATGCCGTCCCCGCTGACCGCGGCCATCAGCCAGTGGCCGGACACCACGGTGGCGAGGGAGGCGACCCGGAGCAGGTCGACGTAGCGGTCCCGGGCGGTGGGGGTGGCCGCGGCCATGGCGCGCGCACTGACTGTCATGCCCACACGGTCCCGCGCGCCGGCGGGCCGCCGACAGGGCGCGGATACTCATCCGCGCCCTGAGTAGCCGCCCGTCAGGCGGGAACCACCGTCGCCCCGGGGGCCGGGGACGCGGTGATCCGGGTGGCCCGGCAGGTGCCGGACGCTTCGAGGGCTGCGGCGACCTTCCCGGCGGCCTCCGGGTCGCGGACCAGGAAGGCGGTGGTGGGCCCGGAGCCCGACACCAGCCCGGCCAGCGCCCCCGCGTCGGCGCCCGCCGCGAGGGTGGCGGCCAGTTGCGGCCGCAGCGAGAGCGCCGCCGGCTGGAGGTCGTTGACCAGGACCGCGGCGAGCGCGTCCGGGTCGCCGGAGGCGAGCGCGGCGAGCAGCACCGGGTAGGCCTGCGGGACGGGTACGTCGACGCCCTCGGTCAGCCGGTCGAACTCGCGGAACACCGCCGGGGTGGACAGGCCCCCCTGCGCGACGGCGAACACCCAGTGGAAGGTCCCCGCCGCGACGGGCGTCAGCAGCTCGCCGCGTCCGGTGCCGAGCGCCGCGCCGCCCACCAGGCTGAAGGGGACGTCGCTGCCCAGCTCCGCGCAGAGGGCGAGCAGGTCCTCGCGCGGGGTGTCCAGGCCCCAGAGCGCGTCGCAGGCCAGCAGCGCCGCCGCGCCGTCCGCGCTGCCGCCCGCCATGCCGCCGGCGACGGGGATGTTCTTCGCGATGTGGAGGTGTACGTCCGGGGAGATCCCGGCGCGGGCGGCGAGGACCTCGGCGGCCCGCGCCGCGAGGTTCGTACGGTCCAGGGGGACCTGGTCGGCGTCGGGGCCTGCGCAGGTCACCCGCAGCGCGTCGGCCGGGGTCGCCGTCACCTCGTCGAAGAGGGAGACGGCCAGGAAGACGCTGGCCAGGTCGTGGAAGCCGTCGGGGCGGGCCGCGCCCACCGCCAGCTGGACGTTGACCTTCGCGGGGACCCGTACGGTCACCCCAGCGCCGGCGCCCGTCGCGGCGGCGCCCGCCGTACGGGATCCCGTCACGGCGGCGCCCGTCACGTCGGTGCGCGTCGTACGGGCGCTCACAGGGCGGGCCTCTCGGCGGCGGGCTTGTGCTCGGCGATCGCCGCGAACTCCTCCACGGTGAGGGACTCGCCGCGGGCCAGCGGCGGGACCCCGGCGGCCACCAGCGCCGCCTCGGCACCCGCGGCCGACCCGGCCCAGCCCGCGAGTGCGGCGCGCAGGCCCTTGCGGCGCTGCGCGAAGGCGGCGTCGACGACAGCGAAGACCTCCGCCTTGGTGGCGGTGGTCTTCACCGGCTCGGCGCGGCGCACGAGGGAGACGAGCCCGGAGTCGACGTTCGGCGCGGGCCAGAAGACGTTGCGGCCGATGGACCCGGCCCGCTTGACGTCCGCGTACCAGTTGGCCTTGACCGAGGGGACGCCGTAGACCTTGTTCCCGGGGCGGGCGGCGAGCCGGTCGGCGACCTCCGCCTGGACCATGACGAGGGTCCGCTCGATGGTCGGGAACCGGTCGAGCATCGTCAGCAGCACCGGGACGGCCACGTTGTACGGCAGGTTCGCGACGAGCGCGGTCGGTGCCGGGCCGGGCAGCTCGGTCACGAGCATCGCGTCGGAGTGGACCAGCGCGAAATGGTCCTTCTTCCGCGGCATCCGCGCCTCGATGGTGGCGGGCAGCGCGGCGGCCAGGATGTCGTCGATCTCGACGGCGACCACCCGGTCGGCGGCCTCCAGCAGGGCGAGCGTCAGCGAACCGAGGCCGGGGCCGACCTCGACGACCACGTCGTCCGGGCGCACCTCGGCGGTGCGGACGATCCGGCGCACCGTGTTGGCGTCGATGACGAAGTTCTGCCCCTTCTGCTTCGTCGGGCGTACGCCGAGGACCTCGGCCAGCTCTCGGATGTCGGCCGGGCCGAGGAGGGCGTCGGAAGGGGTGGCGGGGGGCTGCTGCTCTGCGGTGCTCACCGGTAAAGCGTCTCAGATCGGCCGGGTGATCCCGAGCCGGACCGGGTGTCCGCTGCGCGGCGGCGGTCCCGTCGTGGAGGGGCGGGGTGGGCGTGGGGGCGGAACCCGGCCCCCGGGGCGGCTCCTCGTGCCCCGTGGACGGGGTGGCGCGGGGCCGGCCGGGGACTGGTTTGTCGACAAAGCGATACGGGCGGGGCGTCACGTCGACGACGGAAGTCAGTGGGTGAGCCGGCGCCCGCAGTGGGGCCAGGGGCTCGCCCCCCGCTGCACGTAGAGCTTCTTCGCCCGGTACGTCTGTTCGCTGCCCGGGGCGTCCTGGGGGCGGCCGCTGCCTCCGAGGGCGTGCCAGGTCTGCACGTCGAACTGGTAGAGGCCGCCGTAGGTCCCCGAGGCGTCGGTGGCGGAGGCGCGGCCCCCGGACTCGCACTGGGCCAGGGCGTCCCAGTCCAGGCCGTCGGCGCCGGCCACGGAGGCGGGCAGCGGTTTCGTGCCGACCTTGATCAGCTGGCCGACCGGCTCCCGCACGACCTCCTCGGCGATCCTGCGGGGCTCCTGGCGGACCCCGTTGACGGTGCGGAGCCCGTACGTGACGCGGCGCGCGCCGGGCCGGCCCACGCGTTCGACGACCTCGGTGCCCGCGAAGAGGGTGTCGTCCTCGACGCGCTCGGTCTCGTACGGGATGCGCTCCTCCCGGACCTCGCGGGTGCCGGAGATCCGGAGCACGGTGACGGTCTGGCCGTCGCGGGGGAAGGAGTCGGGGGGCACGGAGGTGGTGTCCTCTCCGCGCAGGGTGATGCCGGCCTGGTCCAGGGCCTCCTGGACGGTGGCGGCGTTGGTGCGGATGGTGCGTTCGCGGCCGTCGGCCATGAAGGTGACGCCGCGTTCGGTACGGACGCCCAGGGTGAGGCCGGAGCGGGGGACGGGCGCGGTGCGGGGGGCGGAGAGGTAGGCACCCTCGACGCGGACCCCGAGTTGGCGCAGGGCGCCCTCGACGGTGGCGGAGGTCGTCCACACCTGGCGGCTGAGTCCGTCGAGGGTGAGCCGGAGGGGCCGGCCGTAGCGGACGACGACCTGCTCGCCGTCGTCGAGGGCGGACGCCCTGGCGGGGGCGACGAGGTCGTGCGGACCGACGCCGAGGCCCTCGGCGTCGAGGAGGTCGTCGACGCTGCCGGCGAAGGTGTGCAGGGTGCGGGGGACTCCGTCGACGGTGAGGCGGACGGCCTTGTCGGCGGCGACGAAGGCGGTGGTGCCGCCCGCGAGGAAGGCGACGACCAGCGCCTGCGGCACGATGCGCCGCCAGTTGTCGCGGGCCGCGGCGGCGCCGGCGACGACCGTGCCGCGGCGGCGCCGGCCGGACGGGGTGACCCACGGGGCGTCCCCGCCGACGGCCGCCGCCCCGGGCGCCCGCCGCCGCCCGCCGCCGTGGCCCGGGGCCGGTTCGCCGGGGGCGTCGGCGGCGGGGGCGGCCCGCCGGCGGCCGGTGGCGGGCGCGGCCTCCCCGTCGGGGCTCCCGGCGCGGCGCCGGCCGGGGACGCCGGGGGGAGGCGCGTCCCCCTCGAACGCGGCGGGCGCGGCCCGGCGCCGGCCGGGGACACCGGGAGGCGGGGCGTCCGCGCCGGGGGTCCCGGCGCGGCGGCGGCCGGTGGCGGTCGGGGCGTCTCCGTCGGGGGTCCCGGCGGGGGTCCCGGCCCGGCGGCGGCCGGGGGGCGGGACGTCCCCCTCGAACGCGGCGGGCGCGGCCCGGCGCCGGCCGGGGGGCGGGACGTCCCCCTCGAACGCGGCGGGCGCGGCCCGGCGCCGGCCGGGGGCGGGCGGAACGTCCGTGTCGCCACCGCCGGGGACGACGGCCGGACCGGGGACGGCAGGCGCGCGGCGGCGGCCGGTGGCACGGGCGACGGGCAGGCCTTCCGCGTCGGCCTGATCCACGGGCCCGCCCCCCGAGGCGGTATCGGGGGCCTCGGGCGGGAGCGGGAGCGGAACCGGGGCGCGGCGGCGGCCGGGGCCACCGGCCGGGGCCGCGGCGGGTTCCCGGTCGGCCCCCTTGCGCCGATGCCCGGCGCGCCGCCCCTCACCCCCGCCCCGGGGAGCGGGCACCCCGGCCTCGGATCCGGGGTGGGGGGCGGAACCGGGGTCGGGGGCGGGGCCCGAGTCGTATCCGGAATCGACCCCGGGGCCGGAGCCTGGCCCGGAGCCGGAGCCGGAGCCGGAGCCGAAGCTTGAGCCGGGGCCTGGGCCGAAGCCGGGGCGGGGGCCCGGGCCTGAGCCGAAGCCGAATCCGGGGCCGAAGCCGGGGCCGAAGCCGGGGCCGGGGCCGGGGCCGGGGCCGGGGCCGGGGCCAGGGCCGGGGCCAGGGCCGGGGCCGGGGCCGGGGCCAGGGCCGGGGCCGGGGCCGGGGCCGGGGCCAGGACCGAACGCCGGCCCGGCGTCGTAGGCCCGGCCGTCCCCGAGCGCCCGGCCGGGCCCCGCTCCGGCCCCCGGACCCGCCCCCGGGGACCCCTCGGGCGCGCCGGCCGGGGCGGGGTCCGGCCAGGGGGTACGGCGGTGACTGCCCTGCGTATCGCTCACGTCGCTCGCTCCACTGGTCCGGCCCCGGCTGGTTCGGGCACGGCACCCTAGCGGGAGCGGTCGTCACGCACCAAAGCCGTTCGACCACACAGCGTGTCGGGCGAACAGGTGTGTCAGTAGTCGAAGGCGCGCGCCGTGTTGGCGGCCAGCGCCGTGGCCATGGCGTCCTCGTCGATGCCGCGGACCGCCGCCATCGCCCGGACCGTCAGCGGAATGAGGTACGGCGCGTTGGGCCGTCCGCGGTAGGGCGCCGGAGTGAGGTACGGGGCATCGGTCTCCACCAGCACCAGCTCCAGCGGGGCCACGGCGAGGGCCTCGCGCAGCGGCGCGGCGTTCTTGAAGGTGACGGTTCCGGCGAAGGACATGTAGTACCCGGCGGCCGCGCACTCGCGGGCCATCTCGGCGTCGCCCGAGTAGCAGTGGAAGACGGTCCGCTCGGGCGCGCCCTCCTCCCGCAGCACGCGCAGCACGTCCGCGTGGGCGTCGCGGTCGTGGATGACCAGCGCCTTGCCCTGCCGCTTGGCGATCTCGATGTGGGCCCGGAAGGAGCGCTCCTGCGCGGCCATCCCCTCCGGCCCGGTGCGGAAGTAGTCCAGTCCGGTCTCGCCGACCGCCTTGACGTGGTCCAGCGCGGCCAGCGCCTCGATCTCGGCCAGGGCCGCGTCGAGGGCCGCGTCGCCGCCGCCGGCGCGTGCGCCCTGGCGGGACCAGCCGTCCGGGTCGCCGTGGACGATCCGGGGGGCCTCGTTCGGGTGCAGGGCCACCGCCGCATGGACGCCGGGGTGGACGGCGGCGGTCTCGGCGGCCCACCGGGAGCCCTTCACGTCGCAGCCCACCTGGATGACCGTGGTCACCCCCACCGAAGCCGCCTTCGCCAGGCCCTCCTCGACCGTGCCGGCCTGCATGTCGAGGTGGGTGTGCGAATCCGCCACCGCCACCCGGAGGGGTTCGGGCAGCGGTGGCGGCGTGTCCTTCGCCCCCGTCTTGTCGTCGCGTGTCATACGGCCGATCTTATGACCGGCGCAGGCGCCCCAGCAGACGGGAGAACCAGCTCCGGCGCTGCTCCGGCGCGTCGACCGCGACCGGCCCGGGGGCGTCGTGCAGCCGTGCGGGCCTGCGCGGCTTCGGAGTCCGCGGGACGTCGGCGCCGGCCGGCACGGGCCCGGCGATCCCTGGTGCGACGCGGTGGTGGTAGAGCTGGTCGAGCATGCCGAGCACCGAGGAGACCTGCCCCGCCCGCATGATCCGTACGACGTGCCCGCCGCAGTTCAGGCAGGTGGGGTTGGACAGCGGGGAGGGGACCCGCTCGCCGTTGACCGTGTACATGATGAACGGCTGACCCGTGCCGTCGACGTGGTGTTCTATCGCGTAGGCCTGCTCCCACCCGTACCCGCACTTCATGCACGCGAAGGAGTACGCCTCGTGCACGGTCTGCACGGCAGGTGTGGATACGGCGTCCGATACGGCCAGGGGTGCGGGTACCGGGGTGTCTGCGATCTCACTCATGCCAGCTCCTCTTGTTCCACTGGTGCCATTGCCAGTGGACGCCTCTTCGGGCGGGAGCGCATCAGGCCCTGTCCAGTGTTGGACCGTCTTTGGGCCAGTCATGCCAAAAGTCGCCGGTGCGCGGTCTGAGCTTTGCTTTTCAGGCCCGCTCTTTACCGACCTACGGCATCTTTTGGGTCGCATTCTTTGCCGCGACGACCGCGTCGAAGACCTCGCGCTTGGGTAGCCCTGCTTCCGCGGCGACCGCGGCGATGGCCTCCTTGCGCCGCTCCCCCGCCTCCTCGCGCACCCGCACCCGGCGCACCAGCTCCTCGGCGTCCACGTCGCCCGGTACGGCCGCCGGGGCGCCCTCGACCACGATGGTGATCTCCCCGCGGACCCCGTCGGCCGCCCACAGCGCGAGGGCGCCGAGCCCGCCGCGCTTGACCTCCTCGTAGGTCTTGGTCAGCTCCCGGCAGACGGCGGCCCGCCGGTCCGCCCCGAAGACCTCGGCCATCGCGGCCAGGGTGTCGTCGAGCCGGTGCGGGGCCTCGAAGTAGACGAGCGTGCGCCGCTCGCCCTCGACCTCGCGCAGCCGGCCCAGGCGCTCGCCCGCCTTGCGCGGCAGGAACCCCTCGAAACAGAAGCGGTCCACCGGCAGCCCGGACAGCGCGAGCGCGGTGAGCACGGCGGACGGTCCGGGCACGGCCGTGACCTTGACGTCCTTCTCCACGGCGGCGGCGACCAGCCGGTAGCCGGGGTCGGAGACCGAGGGCATCCCGGCGTCCGTCACCAGCAGCACCCGCTTGCCGGCCTCCAGGGCCTCGACGAGCTCCGGGGTCCGGGCGGACTCGTTGCCCTCGAAGTACGACAGCACCCGCCCGGTGGTGTGCACGCCGAGCCCCTGCGTCAGCCGGCGCAGCCGCCGGGTGTCCTCGGCGGCGATCACATCGGCCCGCTCCAGCTCGGCGCCGAGCCGGGGCGGGGCGTCGGCGAGGTCCCCGATGGGAGTCCCGGCGAGGACGAGCACGCCGTCGGTCGGGGAGGTGGCTTCGGTACCGCGGGCCTGTTCAGCTGTCACCCCGCCATCTTCTCATCGGTCCGGGCACGGCTCCGGGCCCTCTCGTCCGCCCCGTGCGACACACCCGCTCCGGACCGGCTCCGCACGTCCCGACCCACGTGGGGGCTGGGGCTCCACAGGGGCGTTCCCTACGATGACCCGGTGACCAGTACCGCGACGCCGCCGCCCAGCCCCGCGGGGGCCCCGCCCGTCCCGCCGGGCGCGGGCGACTCCGCGCCCGAGCCGTCCCTGTGGCTGCGCCGCCTGCGGGGCTTCGGCTACGCGCCGGCCGCGCCGCCCGCCGATGTCCGCACCCGCCTGGTGCCCCCGTACGCCCGTCCGTCCGGGCAGCTCTGGACGGCGCTCGGGGTCCCGGAGGCGAGCCGGCACACCTGGCAGCGGTTCATGGCGTGGGCCGGGCCGCTGCTGGTGACGCTGGTGGCCGGGGTGCTGCGGTTCACCCACCTGGGCAGCCCGAAGGCGGTGATATTCGACGAGACGTACTACGCCAAGGACGCCTGGGCGACGATCCGCCAGGGCTATGAAGCCAGTTGGCCCAAGGATGTCGACAAGTCGATCCTCGCGAATCCCGACGGCGTGCCGCTCCCCCTGGACCCCGGCTACGTCGTGCACCCGCCGGTCGGCAAATGGGTGATCGGGCTCGGCGAGTGGATGTTCGGCTTCGATCCCTTCGGCTGGCGGTTCATGACGGCCGTGCTCGGCACCCTGTCGGTGCTGATGCTGTGCCGGATCGGCCGCCGTCTGTTCCGCTCCACCTTCCTCGGCTGCCTGGCCGGCGCGCTGCTCGCGGTGGACGGCCTGCACCTGGTGATGAGCCGCACGGCCCTCCTCGACCTGGTCCTCATGTTCTTCGTACTGGCGGCCTTCGGGGCGCTGGTCATCGACCGCGACAAGGCCCGCGCCCGGCTCGCGGCGGCGCTCCCGCTCGACGACGAGGGCCGGGCCCGCCCCGACCAGGACATCGCGCAGAACCTGCGGCTGGGCCTGCGCCCGTACCGGCTGCTGGCCGGCGTCTGCCTGGGCCTGGCGTTCGGCACCAAGTGGAACGGCCTGGTGGTGCTGGCCTTCTTCGGCGTCCTGACCGTGCTGTGGGACGCGGCCGCCCGCCGCACCGCCGGCGCGGGCACCCCGTACGCGGCGATGCTGCGCCGGGACGCGCTGCCGGCCTTCCTGTCGACGGTGCCGGTGGCGATCGGCGTGTACCTGGCCTCCTGGGCGGGCTGGATCCTGAGCCCGGACAACGGCAAGGGCGGCTACTTCCGCGACTGGGCCGCCAAGTACGACCAGAACAGCCCGCTGTCCTTCCTCCCGGAGTGGCTGCGCAGCCTGTGGCACTACGAGACCGAGGTCTACAAGTTCCACGTGGGCCTGACCTCGGGCCACACCTACGAGTCGAACCCGTGGAGCTGGCTGATCCTGGGCCGGCCCGTCTCCTACTTCTACGAGTCCCCCTCCCCCGGCACCGACGGCTGCCCGGCGACCGAGGCGGGCAAGTGCGCCCGCGAGGTCCTGGCCCTGGGCACCCCGCTGCTGTGGTGGGCGGGCTGCTTCGCGCTGCTGTACGTGCTGTGGCGCTGGTTCTTCCGCCGCGACTGGCGGGCGGGCGCCATCGCCTGCGCGCTGGGCGCCGGCCTGCTGCCCTGGTTCAACTACCAGGAGCGGACCATCTTCTACTTCTACGCGGTGGTCTTCGTCCCGTACCTGTGCCTGGCCGTGGCGATGATGATCGGCGCCCTGCTGGGCCCGGCGGGCTCCACCGAACGCCGCCGCGCCGTGGGTGCGATCGGGGCGGGCGTCCTGGTCCTGCTGATCATCTGGAACTTCATCTACTTCTGGCCGATCTACACCGGCGGCACCCTCCCGATGGACTCCTGGCGCGGCCGCATGTGGCTGGACACCTGGATCTAGCCGTTGGCCGTGTGACGCGTGCGACATCGCGGTCCGGTAAACAACAGCGTGGCGTCACGCTCGCACAGAGTAAGGTCCGCACCAGGAGTTCTTTGAACATGTTCAGAGAACGGGGGTTCCTGGGGAGGGGACGGATGAACGGGGCAGCGAAGGGCGCCATCGTCGGCGGGGTGTTTCTCGCCATGGTCGGCGGCACCGCGTACGGGGTCTACAGCCTGGTCGCGGACGAGGGGGCCGGGGGCGGCGACGCCAAGGGGTCGATGAGCGCCGGCGGGCCGGCCGCCGGGGAGAAGGCGAGCGGGCCCGTCACCGAGAAGGAGACCGCGGAGACCGCGCGGGCCTTCCTGGCCGCGTGGGCGGCCGGCGACGACCGGGCGGCGGCAGCCCTGACGAACAACACGCAGGCCGCGCAGTCGGCGGTGGCCGACTACAGGTCGGCGGCGTACGTCTCCAAGGCCGTCATCACCCCCGGCACCGCCGACGGCACCACCGTGCCGTTCAAGGTCGAGGCCGAGGTCTCCTACCAGGGCGCGACCAAGCCCCTCGTCTACGACTCCCGGCTGACCGTCGTACGCGGCGCGACCACCGGCAAGCCGCTCGTCGACTGGCAGCCCTCGGTGATCCACCCGCAGCTCCAGCGCGACGAGCGGCTGCGCGCGGGCACCCCGGCGAGCCCGCCGGTCAAGGCCGTGGACCGGCACGGCAAGGAACTCACGGCGGAGCTCTACCCGTCGCTGGGCCCGGTCCTGGAGGCGCTGCGCACGACGTACGGGCAGAAGACCGGCGGCACCCCCGGCGTCGAGCTGTGGGTCGAACCCGCCACACCCGACGCCCCCAAGCGGACCCTGGTGACGCTGGTCGAGGGGAAGCCCGGACAGATCGAGACCGTCCTGGACGCCGACGTGCAGGCGGCGGCCGAGAAGGCCGTCGCCGCCCACGCCGAGGCCTCGGTCGTCGCGGTCCAGCCGAGCACCGGCGACATCCTGGCGGTGGCCAACCACCGCCGGGACGGCTTCAACGCGGCGATGCAGGGCAAGCGGGCCCCCGGCTCCACGATGAAGATCGTGACGGCGGCGATGCTGCTGGAGAAGGGCCTGGTGGCCGCGGACCGGCCCGCGGCCTGCCCGGCGACCGCCTCCTGGGACGGCAAGGTCTTCCGCAACCAGGACGGCTTCTCCTCGCAGGGGCAGCCCTTCTCGAACAGCTTCGCCAGATCCTGCAACACCGCCTTCATCAGCCTGATCGACGACGTGAAGGACAACGGCGCCCTGCCGAGCGTGGCCCGGGAGGCCTTCGGCATCGGGCTGGACTGGAAGACGGGCGTCCCCTCGCAGGACGGCACGGTGCCCCGGACCTCCGGTCCCGCGGCGGCGGCCGAGTACATCGGCCAGGGCGCGGTCCAGATGAACCCGCTGAACATCGCCTCCATCACGGCCACGGCCCGCACGGGCGTGTTCCACCAGCCGGTGCTCGTCAAGGCCTCCCTGGACGGACGCACCCTGGCCACGGCCTCCCGCCGGCTGGCGCCCGGGGTCTCGGCGCAGCTGGTCCAGATGATGCGGCAGACCGCCACCGCCGGCACCGCCGCGGGGGCGATGTCCTCGGTCCACGGCTCCGACAAGGGCGCGAAGACCGGCTCGGCGGAGGTCGACGGCGCGGCCGCCCCCGACAGCTGGTTCACCGGCTTCAGCGGTGACGTGGCCGCCGCGGCGATGGTCGAGGGCGGCGGCCACGGTGCCGACGCGGCGGGCCCGATCGTCGCCCGGGTGCTCAACTCCTGACGCTCGCCCCCGCCCGGGTGCGGCCTCGCGGGGCCCCATCCGGGCCCCGCGGGGCCCGGATGGGGCCCCGCGGGGCCCTCACAGGCCGGGCGCACAGCCCAGGCGCAGGGGGGCAGCGGAGGCCGGCGTCCGGCGGAGCTCGGCGTTCGCTCGCGGAGGTCAGAGGCAGGTGCGCAGCGCGCGGACCAGGGACTGGGCGCGGGGGTCGGCCGTGACCGACTTGGCGTGGGAGTTCGTCACGTAGCCGAAGCCGATGCCCGCCTCCGGGTCCGCGAACCCCAGGGAGCCGCCCCGTCCCGGGTGTCCGAAGGAGGCCGGGGACAGCAGCGGCGAGGCCGGGCCGTGCAGCATGTACCCCGGGCCGAAGCGGGTGCCCACGACCAGCACCCGGTCGGCGCCGGAGGCGAACTCCGTACCGGCGAGCGCGGTCGTCGCCGGGGTGAAGATCCGGGCGCCGTCCTCGACCACCCCGATGGTGGCCCCGTAGAAGCGGGCCAGTGCGCGGGCCGTGCCGATGCCGGCGGAACCGGGCAGTTCGGCGGCCTGGTACACGGGGTCGTTCTCGTCGGGCTGGGGGTCGATGGCGGCGAAGGCGCGGCGGGTGAGGGACTCCGGGTCCGCGTAGGCCTCCGAAACGTTTCTCCTCGGCCGGGTCTTCAACAGGCCCGCACTCGCCGGGGGCTCGACCGGGGCCACCCGGCCCACCCGGTGCGCCTGGTCCTCCGGCAGGCCGATCCAGAAGTCCAGTCCCAGCGGTTCGGCGATCTCCTCGGCGAGGATCCCGCCCACCGTGCGGCCGGTCGCCCGCAGCACCAGCTCGGACACCAGCCAGCTGAAGGTCTGGGCGTGGTAGCCGTGCGCGGTCCCGGGTTCCCAGTGGGCCCGCTGCGCGGCGACGGCGCGCGGCCCGGTGACCCCGTCCGCCGCCTGCTCCACGGTGAGTCCGCGGTCCAGCGCGGGCACCCCGGCCTGGTGGGCGAGCAGGTGTCGGACCAGGGTCCGCTCCTTGCCGCCCGCCTTGAACTCCGGCCAGTACGAGCCGACGGGCGCGTCCAGGTCCAGCAGTCCGCGCTGGTGCAGGAGCAGCGGCACGGCGGCGGCCACGCCCTTGGTGGCGGAGCGCACGATCTGCGCGGTGTCCTCGGTCCAGGGGGTCCGGGGCTCGGTGCCGTCGGCGTCCTTGGTGCCGCCCCACAGGTCGACGACCTTGTGGCCGTCCCGGTAGACGGCGACGGCCGCACCCCGGTCCCCCAGCACCTCGAAATTGCGCGCGAAGGCGTCTCGGACGGGCTCGTAGCCCTCGGTCACCACACCCTGGATGTTCACGTCGGGGGCAACAACCGCGGGGCGGCGCTTATGCCACGGTCACCGAACGCGGGTCGAAGCCGAAGGGCAGCTCCAGCCGGTGGGCGCCCATCAGGGCCTCGTCGCACAGCAGGTCGCGGGTGCGGCCGTCGGCGGCGATGACGCCCTCGCTGAGGATCACCGAGCGCGGGCAGAGTTCCAGCGCGTACGGCAGGTCGTGGGTGACCATCAGCACGGTCACGTCCAGCGAGCGCAGGATGTCGGCGAGCTCGCGGCGCGAGGCGGGGTCGAGGTTGGAGGAGGGCTCGTCCAGGACGAGGATCTCGGGGCGCATCGCCAGTACGGTCGCCACCGCCACCCGGCGGCGCTGCCCGAAGGAGAGGTGGTGCGGCGGACGGTCGGCGAAGTCGGCCATGCCGACCAGTTCGAGGGCCTCGCGGACCCGCTCCTCCAGTTCGGCGCCGCGCAGGCCGGCCGCCGCCGGGCCGAAGGCCACGTCCTCGCGGACGGTCGGCATGAAGAGCTGGTCGTCGGGGTCCTGGAAGACGATGCCGACCCGGCGGCGGATCTCGGCGAGGTTGCGCTTCTCCACGGGCAGCCCGGCGACGGTCACGGTGCCGACCCCGCCGCCGAGGATGCCGTTGAGGTGGAGCACGAGGGTGGTCTTGCCGGCGCCGTTGGGGCCGAGCAGGGCGACCCGCTCCCCCGCGCCGACGGTGAGGTCGACCCCGAAGAGGGCCTGGTGCCCGTCGGGGTAGGCGTAGGCGACGCCGGCCACCTCCAGGGAGGGCGCGGGCGAGGCGGGGACGGCGGCGGAAGCGGAAGCGGAGGGAGCGGTCACAGCGTCCATCCCATCAGACAGACGGCGAGGGCCGTCACCGGGAGCACGGCCGCGTAGGCCCACTGGGCGCGGCTGGCCGTGACGTCGTCGATCACCGGCATCGAGCCGGCGTAGCCGCGGCTGACCATCGCGAGGTAGACCCGCTCGCCGCGTTCGTAGGAGCGGATGAAGAGGGCGCCCGCCGTTTTGGCGAGGACGCCCCAGTGGCGGACGCCGCGGGCCTCGAAGCCGCGCGAGCGGCGGGCGATGGACATCCGGCGCAGTTCTCCGGTGATCACGTCGCCGTACCGGATCATGAAGGAGGCGATCTGGACCAGCAGCGGCGGGAGCTTCAGGCGCTGGAGGCCCAGCAGCAGGGCGCGCAGTTCGGTCGTCGAGGCGAGCAGGACGGAGGCGGCCACGCCGAGGGTGCCCTTGGCCAGGACGTTCCAGGCGCCCCACAGGCCGGAGACGCTCAGCGAGAGGCCGAGGACGTGGACCTGTTCGCCTTCGGCGACGAAGGGCATGAGGACGGCGAAGGCCACGAAGGGGACCTCGATCAGCAGCCGTCGCAGCAGGAACCCGGCGGGGACCCGGGCCGCCGCCGCGACGACCGCGAGCAGGACGGCGTAGAGGCCGAAGGCCCACATCGCCTCGCGCGGGGTGGAGACGACGACGACCACGAACGCGAAGGTCGCGGCGATCTTGCAGTGCGGCGGCAGCCCGTGGACGGGCGAGTGCCCGTGCCGGTACAGCTTGTGCGCGTGCCCGGCCCCCATGTCAGTGGGCCGCGGGGGCGGCCGTGGCGGCGGCGGAGAGGTCCTCCGCGCGGCGCCGGCGCACGGCCCAGAAGACGCCGGTGCCGACGACGACGGTCCCGCCGACGCCGATGATCCCGGCGAGGCCGCCGGAGAGGCGGGCGTCGGACACGTCCTTGACGCTGTAGTCGGCGAGCGGGGAGCCGGCGGCGGCGTGTTCGCGGGCCTTGGCGTCGATGCCCTGGTCGGCGGCCACCTTCTCCAGGCCGTCGGGACTGGAGGAGGCGTAGTAGGAGACGAACCCGGCGAGGACGAGGGCGGTGACCAGGCCGCTGATCCACAGCGGGCGGGTGGAGCGGGCGGCGGCGGGCACCGGGGCGGCGGCCGCGGCGGGGGCGTCGACGAGCCGGCCGTCGACGCGCAGCTTCAGCGGGGCGGCCAGTCCGCGCGCGCCGTGCACCAGGTCGGGCCGTACGGCGATGACGGCGCCCACGGTCGCGGCGGTGATGGCGGCCTCGCCGATGCCGATGAGGACGTGCACGCCGGCCATCGCGGTGAACACCTTGCCGATCGGGACGTCGGTGGTGCCGCCGAGGGCGTAGAAGAGGGTGAACATGACGGCCGCGCCGGGCACCGAGAGCAGGGCTCCGGCGAAGGCGGCGACGGTGACCGAGCGGCCGCCGGCCGGCAGCACCCTGAGCAGGCCGCGGAAGACGGCGTAGGCGACGACCACGGTGACGACGGCCATGTTGGAGATGTTGACGCCGAGGGCGGTCAGGCCGCCGTCGGCGAAGAGGATGCCCTGCATGAGCAGGACGACGGAGACGCACAGGACGCCCGTGTAGGGGCCGACGAGTATGGCGGCGAGCGCTCCTCCGAGGAGGTGGCCGCTGGTGCCGGCGGCGACCGGGAAGTTCAGCATCTGCACGGCGAAGATGAAGGCGGCGACGAGGCCGGCGAGCGGGGCGGTGCGTTCGTCGAGCTCGCGGCGGGCGCCGCGCAGGCTGACGGCGACGGCGGTGGCGGCCACTGCTCCGGCGGCCACCGAGACGGGTGCGTTGATGAATCCGTCGGGCACATGCATGGAGCGGCTCCGCTTCCTCTTCCTCACTAAGTCTTTAACCGTTCAAGAATAGTGCCCAGTTGCAAATGGTTAGCAAGAGCGGGTCCGTCACAAATGGAGCCGCGCGCTTTCGTGGGAATGTGCGACGCTGGACGGACAAACGGACTTATTTGCTCCGATTTTGAGGAGTCTTGTCGATGTCAGCCACCGCCGAGAATCCACCGGGCCGCACCGCCGGGGCCGCCGGGGCCGCCACCGCGACGGCACCCGCGCCGCCCACCAGGGCCGCCGCCGCCCCGGCCGTCGAGGAGCGGGTGCGCGCCCGCGTCATCAGCGACGACCCCCTCTACCGCGCCATCCCCGTGGCCCTGCGCTTCACCGCCGCCGAGCCGCTCGCCGTCCGCGTCGTCTTCCCCGCCGAGCTGTCCCCGGAGGACACCGACAACGAGTGGGTCTTCCCCCGCGCCCTCCTGGAGGCGGGCCTGCTGGCCCCGACCGGGACCGGGGACGTCCGCGTGTGGCCCTGCGGCCGGGTGCAGGCGGTGGTCGAGTTCCACTCCCCCGAGGGAGTGGCCGTCATCCAGTTCGACATCGCCGCACTGCGCCGCTTCCTGCGCCGCACGTACGCCGCCACCGCCACCGCCGCCGCCGCCGCCGCCACCCGGTAGGCCCAACGCCGCGCGACCCGACGAAGCGGCCCGCCGCCCGACGCCCAGCGCCGCGCGACCCGACGACGCGACCGGCCCCGCACCTGGAGTCCAGGTGCGGGGCCGGTCGCGTCGGGCGGCGTCCGCGGGTCAGGCGTTGACCAGCTCGCGGTCCTTGTCCGGACCCTCGGCGGAGCCGGCGTCACCGAGGTGCTTGCGCAGGCTCTCGCCCTCCACGTCCACGTTCGGCAGGATGCGGTCGAGCCACTTCGGCAGCCACCAGGCCTTGTGGCCGAGCAGCGCCAGCACCGCCGGGACGATGGCCATGCGGACCACGAAGGCGTCGAAGAGGACGGCGACGGCCAGGCCGAAGCCGATCATCTTGACCATCGCGTCGCTGGCCCCCAGGAAACCGGAGAAGACGGCGATCATGATCACGGCGGCGGCCACGACCACGCGGGCGCTGTACTGGAAGCCGGTCACCACGGCCTGGCCGGGACGCTCGCCGTGGACGTACGCCTCACGCATGCGGGTGACCAGGAAGACCTCGTAGTCCATGGCCAGGCCGAAGACCACGCCCACCATGAAGATCGGCATCATCGACATGATCGGGCCGGTCTGCTCCACCCCGAACAGCGAGCCGAGCCAGCCCCACTGGAAGACCGCGACGACCGCGCCGAGGGCCGCGACGACCGACAGCAGGAAGCCGAGGGCCGCCTTGAGCGGGACCAGGATCGAGCGGAAGACCAGCATCAGCAGCAGGAAGGCCAGGCCGACCACGAGCGCCAGGTAGGGCAGCAGCGCGTCGTTCATCTTCTGCGAGAAGTCGATGTTCATCGCGGTCTGGCCGCTGACGTACACGCCCTCGGGGTTGCCCTCGCGGATCGAGTGGACCAGGTCCTCGGTGTCGACGGAGGACGGCCGGTCCTTCGGGATGACGCTGACGATCGCCGCGTCCTTGGCCTCGTTCTGGACCGGCGGCATCACGACCGCCACCCCGTCCAGGCCCTTGATCCGGTCCGCGGTCTTGTCGGCGAGCGCCTTGTCGCCGTCGACGACCACCATCAGGGGGCCGTTGAAGCCGGGGCCGAAGCCCTCGGAGAGCATGTCGTACGCCTTGCGCTGGCTGGTGGAGACCGGCTTGGAGCCGTCGTCCGGCAGGCCCATCTCCAGCTTGCTCGCGGGGATCGCGACCGCGCCGAGGCCGATCACACCGACCAGCAGGACCACGATCGGGCGGCGCAGCACGAAGCGGGCCCAGCGGGTGCCGCCGTTGGCCTTGGGCTCGGCGCCGGCCGGCTTGCCCTTGCCGAAGAGCTTGCTCTTCGTACCGGCGGGCAGCACCTTCTTGCCCGCGAAGCCCAGGATGGCGGGGACCAGGGTCAGGGCGACGAGCACCGCGATGACCACCGTTCCGGCGGCCGCGACACCCATCTTCGTCAGCATCGGGATGTTGACGACGGCCAGGCCCACCAGGGCGATGACCACGGTCAGACCGGCGAACACCACGGCGGAACCGGCAGTTCCGGTAGCCCGGCCGGCGGCCTCGTCGCGCTCGCGGCCCTCGGCGAGCTCCGCGCGGTAGCGGGAGACGATGAAGAGGGCGTAGTCGATGCCGACCGCGAGGCCGATCATCATCGCGAGGGTGGAGGTGGTGTTGCCCAGGTCCAGCACGTTGGCGAGCGCGGTGATGGAGGAGACGCCGATGCCCACGCCGATCAGCGCGGTCAGCAGCGGCAGCCCGGCCGCGATCAGCGAACCGAAGGTGATGACGAGGACGACCGCGGCGATCAGGATGCCGATGACCTCGCCGGAGCCCGTCTCGGGGGCCTCCATCAGCGCGTCTCCGCCGATCTCGACCTGGAGGCCGGCCTTCTGCGCGGCGTGGCCGGAGTCCTTGAGGGCGTCGCGGGCGTCGTCCTTCAGCTCCATCCCGCTGACCTTGTACTTCACGCTGACGTAGGTGGTGGAGCCGTCCTGGCTCACCGCCTTCGTCTGGTACGGGTCCTCGACACTGGCGATCTGGTCGGCGCCGGCGCCGCCCTTCAGGCCCGAGATGAGCTTCTCGACCTCGGCCTTGGGCGCCGGGTCGGTGACCTTGGCGCCCGCCGGGGCCTTGACGACGATGCGGGCGGTCGCGCCGTCGGCGGACATGCCCGGGAACTTCTCGTCCAGCAGGTCGAAGGCCTTCTGGGCCTCCGTCCCCGGTATCGAGAAGGAGCCGGAGGTGGGTGCCGAAGCGGTCGCGGCGCCGAAGACGGCCGCGAACAGCAGCGCCACCCAGACGAGGGCGACGAGGCCGCGGCGCCTGAAGGCACCTCGGCCGAGCCGGTAGAGGAAGGTGGCCACGTCGTGGTTCTCCCGTTTCAGGTCGTGGGATGGATCCGGGACGGATCAGGGCGTCAAAAGCCGGCCCGACGACGAGAGCGGCGTGTCAGGAGCAGCAGGAAGTACGTGTGCGGGGAAGGCCGGAACGGGTGGGCGCGCCGACCGGTGGCTCAGACGCCGAGGGCGGGGAAGACCACGGCATCGATGAACTGGCCGAGGAAGGTCCGGTCCACCGGCCGGTCCTCGATCAGGGGGAGGGCGATGAACGCCCCGATGAGCATGTGCGGAACGAAGTCCAGCGCCGGACAGTCCGGCCGGATCTCGCCCCGCTCCACCGCGCGCCGGAGCATCTCCTGGAGACCGTTGATCTCCGGGTCCACCAGCAGGTCGCGCAGCGCCCTGTGGAGCTCCGGGCTCTCGTGCACGGCATGGGCCAGACCCCGCATGAGCGCGGTGTCCTTGGCCATCTGCGCGTCGTCCGAACGCTCGACCATGAGCGCGAAGTCGCCGCGCAGGGTGCCCGTGTCGATCTCCCGCAGGGAGACCGGCTGGGTGCACCGCAGCGCCTGGGCGACCAGCTCCGGCTTGCTCCCCCACTGGCGGTAGAGGGTGGCCTTGCTGGACTTCGTACGGGCGGCGACCGCGTCCATGGTCAGCGCCTCGTAGCCGACCTCGCGCAGGAGGTCGAGGACCGCCCCGTGGAGTTCGGCCTCGCGTTCGGGGGTGATCCGGCTGCGCCGAACCGACATGACGTCGGTCACCCGGCAGCTTCCCTTCATCACGACCACCCGTCCGGACGAAACCGTTTCGTACTGCTCGAACCCTACCCCTCCCACTAGCGAAACGAAACCGTTCCGTTTCGATCGGGAGGGTGGCGTGGATCACCTGTACGAGTTGCCGCACCCCCCTGCCGCGGAAAGCATTGGGGGGTGAGTCACGACGTCGCGTACCTCCGCTTCCCGCACCTGCACGACGACCTGCTGTGTTTCGCCACCGAGGACGATCTCTGGGTCGCCCCCCTGGTCCCCGCCGGCCAGAGCCCCGGCCGCGCCTGGCGGATCACCGTCGACCGGACCAGGGTCGGCCATCCCCGCTTCTCCCCGGACGGACGGCACATCGCCTTCACGACCTGGCGCAGCCTCGACCCCGAGATCCACCTCGCCCCCGTCGGCGGCGGACCCGCCCGCCGCCTCACCCACTGGGGTGCCACCGACACCCGCGTCTGCGGCTGGACCCCGCCCGACGAGGAGGGCCGCAGCGACATCCTCGCCGTGTCCTCCCACGGCCAGCCCTTCTCCTACTTCGCCTGGGCCTACAGCCTGCCCACCGACGGCAGCCCCGGCGGCCGCCTCCCCTGGGGCCCCGTCTCCGACATCGCCGTCCACGCCCCCGACGGCCCCGGCGGCGAACGCCGCAGCCTGCTCCTCACCGGAAAACCCCCGCACGAGCCCGCCGCCTGGAAGCGCTACCGCGGCGGCGCCACCGGCCGCCTGTGGCTGCACGGACAACGGCTGCTGGAGGACATCGAGGGCCACCTCGACTCGCCCATGTTCGTGGGCGGCCGCATCGCCTTCCTCTCCGACCACGAGGGCATCGGCAACCTCTACTCCTGCCTCCCCGACGGCACCGGCCTGCGCCGCCACACCGACCACGACGCGTTCTACGCCCGGCACGCCTCCAGCGACGGCACCCGCGTCGTCTACCAGTGCGCGGGCGACCTCTGGCTCGTCGACTCCCTCGACGCCGACGCCGCGCCCCGCAGACTGGACGTCCGCCTCGGCGGCCCGCGCGCCGGCCGGCGCACCTACCAGGTGCCGGCCGCCAGCAACGTCGACTCCCTCTCCGTCGACGCCACCGGCCGGGCCAGCGCCGTCGTCGTGCGCGGCAGCCTGTACTGGCTCACCCACCGCGACGGCCCGGCCCGCACCATCGCCGACACCCCGGGCGTACGGGTCCGGCTGCCCGAGATGCTCGGCAGCGGCGGACAGGTCGCCTACGTCACCGACGCCGAGGGCGAGGACGCGATCGAGATCGCCTACCTCCCCCGCGCCTCCGGGGAACGGGAGCCCCGCCGGCTGGCCTCCGGCGAGCTGGGCCGCGTACTGGAACTGCTGGCCGACCCGGACGGGGAACGCCTCGCCGTCGCCTCGAACGACGGACGGCTGCTGCTCCTCGACGCGACGGAGGAGTCCGACGGGGAGGTCACCGAGCTCATCCGGTCCATCAACGGCCCCGTCACCGACCTCGCCTTCTCCCCCGACGGCTGCTGGCTGACCTGGTCGCACCCGGGCATCGGACGGTCCCTGCGGCAGATCAAGATGGCCAAGATCTCCGGACCCGGCCCGCGCGCGATCGTCGACGTCACCAACGGCCGCTTCGAGGACGAGAACCCGGTCTTCACCCGTGACGGCCGCTACCTCGCCTTCCTGTCCTGGCGCGGCTTCGACCCCGTCTACGACGTCCACACCGGCGACCTGTCCTTCCCCCTGGGCTGCCGTCCCTACCTGGTGCCGCTCTCCTCGGCCACCCCCTCCCCCTTCGCCTTCTCCGCCGACGGCCGCCCCGCCGCGGGCGGGCTCGACCCCGTCGAGGGGGAGAGCGGCGAGGGCGACGGCTCGGTGACCGTGGAGGTCGAGGGCCTGGAGAGCCGGGTCACCCCCTTCCCCGTCAGCGCGTCGAAGTACTCGGCCCTCCACCCGGTGCACGGCGGCGGACTGGTCTGGCTGCGCTGGCCCATCTCGGGCGCGCTCGGCGAGACCTTCGCCAACCCGGCCGACACCAGCGGCAAGCCGACGCTGGAGCACTTCGACATCACCAAGGCGCGCAAGAGCGAACTGGCCTCCGGACTGGACTGGTTCGCGGCCAGCGGCGACGGCACCCGTCTCGTCGTCAACGACGACGGCGACCTGCGCGCGGTCCCCGCCACCGAGTCCGGCGACGGCGACTCCACCGTCTACCTCGACCTGCGGCGCATCCTGCACGAGGTGGACCCGGCCGCCGAGTGGCGCCAGGCCTTCGAGGAGGCCGGCCGGCTCATCCGCGCCTACTTCTGGGAACCGGAGATGTGCGGCATCGACTGGGACGGCGTACTGCGCCAGTACCGCCCCCTGGTCGAACGGGTCGCCTCCCCCGACGAGTTCGCCGACCTGCTGCGCGAGGTCCTCGGCGAACTCGGCACCTCCCACGCCTACGTCTCCCCCGCACGCCGCAACGAGGGCCCGCCGCACTACCAGCGGCCCATCGGACTCCTCGGCGCCAACCTGGTCTGCCGGGACGGGACCTGGGCCGTCTCCCGGATCCTGCCCGGCGAGTCCTCCGACTCCAAGGCCCGCTCCCCGCTCGCCGGAACGGGCATCCGGGAGGGCGCCGTCCTCACCCACATCGACGGCCGGCCCGTGGACCCCGTGGCCGGCCCCTACCCGCTGCTCGCGGCGGCCGGGGGAACCACCGTCGAACTCACCGTCCAGCCCGCCGAGGGCGAGGGCAGGCCCCGCCGGGTCGCGATCGTCCCCCTCGTCGACGAACGGCCGCTGCGCTACCAGGACTGGGTCTCCAAACGGCGCGCCGTGGTCCGCGAGATCAGCGGCGGCCGCTGCGGCTACCTGCACATCCCCGACATGGGCGGCTCCGGCTGGGCCCAGTTCAACCGGGACCTGCGCCTGGAGGTCTCCCGGCCCGCCCTGATCGTCGACGTGCGCGGCAACGCGGGCGGACACATCAGCGAACTGGTGGTGGAGAAGCTCACCCGCTCCATCCTCGGCTGGGACCTGACCCGCAACGCCCAGCCCGTCTCCTACGCCTCCAACGCGCCGCGCGGCCCGATCGTCGCCCTCGCCGACGAGGCGACCTCCTCCGACGGGGACATGATCACCGCGGCCTTCAAACTGCTGGGCCTGGGCCCGGTGGTGGGCCAGCGCACCTGGGGCGGGGTCGTCGGCATGACCGGCCGGCACACCCTGGGCGACGGCACCGTCATCACCGTGCCGATGAACGCCGCGTGGTTCCCGGAGTACGGATGGTCGGTGGAGAACCACGGCGTGGAACCGGACCTGGCGATCCTGCGCACCCCGCTCGACTGGGCGGAGGGCCGGTACGCCCAGCTGGACGACGCGGTGCACCTGGCACTGGAACTGCTGGAGCAGGACCCGGCCGCGGTACCGCCCGGGTACGCGGACGTACCGGACCTGCGGCGCCCGAACCTGCCGCCCCGCTAGGGCGCTTCCGGATCTTGTCGGTCAGGCCCGCGTCGTCCGGTGCCGCGCATCGGCGTGTTGGCGGGGCGCCCTCGTACTGGACGTACTCGGGTGCCCGCCAACGCGGCGAGGTGCGGTGCCGGGCGGCGCGGGCCAGGCAAGATCCGGAAGAGACGGCCTAGGGCGTACGGCGTGCGAAAGGGGGCGCGGCCCGGCGGCGTTGCCGGGTCGCGCCCCTTCGTACGTCCTGCCTCGTACGCCAGGTCGCGTACGTCGGTTCAGATGTCCCAGTTGTCGTCGAGCTCGTCGTGCACCTTGGGTGCCTTCTGCTTGGCACCGGGCTTCTTGCCGCCGGGCGGCTGCGCGCGCTCGGGCGACTCGTCTTTCGCACCCGGCCGGGCCGCCTTCCGCGCCCTGCTCTCCAACTCGTCCGCCTTGTCCTGGAACTGGTCCTTGATAGCCATGCTCTTCACTCCACGAGGGGTGTCGGTGGTGGGCCTCGACCAGACTTTCACGGGCGGACATCACTCGCATTTCGATCAGTGACGCTGCGTGCGCGCCTGCTCGTCGGCGGCCCCGCCCGCACCCACGAGCCCCTTGGAAACCGTGGCGAGCCTCGGTCCGAAGCGCCTCATCTCGCGCTGTCCGGACGCCGCGATGATCCCGGGCAGGTAGCCGCGCACGCCCTGCATCCCGCGCAGCCACCCCTGCGCGTACACGTGCGGCGAGCGGCGTTCGATGCCGGCCACGATCCGGTCGACGGCCGGGCCCAGCGGGTAGGTGCGGTTGGCGGGCCACGGCAGCCGCCGGCGCAGTTCCCGCATGACCTCGTTCTCGTCGGCACCGCGGACCATGTCGGTGTCGGTCCAGGAGAGGTAGCCGACGCCCACCTTGACGCCCCGGTAGCCGACTTCGGCGCGCAGGCAGTGGGCGAAGGCCTCGACCCCGGACTTGGAGGCGCAGTACGCCGTCATCATCGGCGCCGGGGTGATCGCGGCGAGCGAGGCGATCTGGAGGAAGTAGCCGCGGCTCTCCATGAGTACGGGGAGGAAGGCGCGGGCGGTGACGGCCCCGCCGATCAGGTTGACCTCGATCACCCGGCGCCAGGCCTCGGGGTCGGAGTCGGCGAACGGCCCGCCGGCGGCGACGCCCGCGTTGGCGACGACGACGTCCACCTTCCCGAAGCGTTCCTTGACCTCCCCCGCCACCCGGGCCATCGCCTCGTGGTCGGTGACGTCGGCGTACCAGTGGTCGCTGTCGGTGTGCAGCCGTTCGGAGACCTCCTTGAGCGCCTCCGGCTCCAGCCCGACCAGCGCCACCTTCGCCCCGCGCGCGGACAGCTTGCGGGCGAGCAGCTCGCCGACGCCGCGGGCGGCTCCGGTGACGACGGCGACCTGGCCTTCCAGACTCCTGTGAGCGCTCACGCGGTCTTCTCCTTCTCGGTTTCGAGATAGCGGGACGTCAGTTCGCGGATGGCGCCGGTCACGGCCTCCGGCGCCTCGACCGGGGTCATGTGGCCCATGCCGGTGAGTTCGGTCAGGCCGACGCAGTGCGGCAGCGCGGCCGCCAGCCCGCGGGCGTGCGCCACCGGGGTGAGCCGGTCGTCGCGGCCGGCGAGCACCGCGGTGGGCAGGGTCAGCCGGGCGAGTCCCTCGTCCAGGTCCAGTCCGGCCAGCACCACCGACCAGGCGTGGCGCACCGCCGTGGGGCAGCCGTGGACGATACGGGCGCAGGCCTCGACCCGGTCCGGCCCGGAGCCGGGGCCCATGGTCGCGTACCGGAGCACGGCGCGCGCGGCGGGCGTGACCGGCCCGAGGGGGGCGCGCGAGCCCAGCACCGCGCGGGTCAGCCGGGTCCGCACGCGCCCGGGGGGCAGCGGCAGCACGGTGGACCCCTCGACCAGCCCGGAGCTCCCGGTGCTGCACAGCAGGGCGGCCGCGGCGTGCTCGACGAACTCGGGGCGGCCCGCGGAGGCCATCACGGTCATGCCGCCCATGGAGTGTCCCGCGACGACGGCCCGCTCGCCGGGGGCGAGGGTGGCCTTCAGCACGGCGGCGAGGTCGTCGGCGAGGGCGGTGGTGCTGTACGTCCTCGCGCCGGCCGGGCTGCGGCCGTGGCCGCGCTGGTCGTAGGCGACGACCCGGTGGTCCCGGGCCAGTTCGCGTATCTGGGCGGCCCAGAAGGCGGTGGAGCAGGTCCAGCCGTGGGACAGCACCACGGGCGGGGCCCCTTCGGCGCCGTGCACCTCGACGTGCAGGCGGGACCCGTCGGCGGAGACGGCGGTCAGGGTGCGGCCCGGGGCGGGGGGAGCGTACCGCCCGGCGGTGACGTGCGCGGGCCCGCTCATGCCGCCGCCTCCCCGGCACCGGTGTTCGCGGAGGCGGCCTTCGCGGCGGCGGCGTCCCCGGGCCCGGCCTTCGCGGCGGCGGCGCCGGCAGCGCCGCGCCCCGCCTTCGCGGCCGCCCGCTCCGCGGCCGGCCCCCTCGCTCCGCCCGTCTCTCCGGCCCTCTCCCGGCCGCGGACGACCTCGTACTCGGACAGGTCGACGCTCCGCGTCTCCTTGCGGAACTCGCCCGTCGTCCCCGGCCAGACGGTGGTGTTGCGGCCCTGCGCGTCCAGGTACCAGCTCGTGCAGCCGCCGGTGTTCCACACCGTCCGCTCCATCCGCGCCTGGACGCGCCGGTTCCACTGGTTCACCGCGGACGGCCGGGCCGCGAGCGCGGTCCGCCCGCCCAGGACGCCGAGCTGGCGCATGTAGTCCGCCATGTAGTTCAGCTGCGACTCGATCATCAGGATCATCGAACTGTTCCCGAGGCCGGTGTTGGGCCCGATGATCGTCATCCAGTTCGGGAAGCCCGCGGCGGTCGCCCCGCGCAGCGCCTGCATCCCGTCCTTCCAGGCGTCGGCCAGGGTCTTCCCGTCGGCGCCCACCACCCGGTCGGCGATCGGCATGTCCGTCACGTGGAAGCCGGTGCCGAAGATGATCGCGTCGACCTCGGTCTCCGTCCCGTCGGCGGCCACGAGCACCGAGCCCCGGATCTCCTTCAGCCCGGAGGCGACCAGGTCCACGTCCGGCCGGGCGAGCGCCGGGTAGTACTCGCTGGAGAGCAGGATCCGCTTGCAGCCGATCCGGTACGAGGGCGTCAGCCTGGCCCGCAGCTCCGGGTCCTTGATCGAACGCGCCATGTTGGCCTTGGCCAGGGACTCGATCAGCCCGAGCTGGCCGGGCCGCTTGGTGAACGCGCTGACCTGGAGCTCACGGATCCCCCACAGCAGCCCGCGCCGCGCCGCCCGGGTGAAGGGGAGCTGCCGGTGCAGCCAGCGCTCCACCGCGCTGATCGCCCGGTCGGTGCGCGGCATCACCCACGGCGGGGTCCGCTGGAAGAGGGTGAGCCGCTCCACCTCGGGTGCGATGGCGGGCACGATCTGGATGGCCGAGGCGCCGGTCCCGATCATGGCGACGCGCTTGCCCCGCAGGTCGTAGTCGTGGTCCCAGCGGGCCGAGTGGAAGACCTTGCCGGGGAACTCCGCGAGTCCCGGTATCTCCGGCATCTTCGGGTCGGACAGCGGCCCGGTGGCCGAGACGACGACGTCGGCCGTCAGGTTCCCGCCGGAGGTCTCGATCTCCCAGCGCAGCTCGTCGGCGTCCCAGCGCATCATCCGGACCTCGTGGTTCAGCCGGATGTGCCGGCGCAGCCCGAAGACGTCCGCGACGTGTTCCAGGTACTCCCGGATCGCCGGCTGCCCGGAGAAGGTCCGCGGCCAGTCGGGATTGGGGGCGAAGGAGAAGGAGTACAGGTGGGACGGGACGTCGCAGGCGCATCCCGGATAGCTGTTGTCGCGCCAGGTGCCGCCGACGGAGCCGGCCCGCTCCAGGACGACGAAGTCCGTGATCCCCTCGCGCCGCAGCCGTACGGCGGCCCCGAGCCCGCCGAAACCGGACCCGATCACCGCCACGCGTACGTGCTCGCGTCCGCCCATGCCGTCGATGCCGTCGATGCCGCCCATGCCCGCCGCCCTCCGCTTCCGCAGTCCCAGCCACCACACCGCAACACTGCCAGCAATCACTGGCACAATCGGGAGGGTAGAGCAGCCCCGTACCCATGGGTAGGGGTCGCGCCCGGAAAGTTACTGCGGGTACGCCCTAGGCTGCGCGTGTGGCGGAGAACCCTATGGCCGAGTCGGGGAGCACAGTGCGCGAATACCGGACGGATGAACTGGCCGAGGCGGCCGGCATACCCGTCCGCACCCTGCGCTTCTACCGCGAGCGCAAACTGCTCCCTCCGCCGCGCCGCGAGGGCCGGATCGCCTGGTACGACGACCACCACCTGGCCCGGCTGCGCACCATCGCCGCCCTGCTGGAGCGCGGCCACACCCTCGGCGGCATAGCGGAGCTGACCGCCGCCTTCGAACAGGGCCGCGACGTCGGCCAGCTCGGCGAGCTGCTCGGCATCGGCTGGTCGGAGGAGACCCCCGTCCGGCTGACCCCCGAGGCCCTGGCCGACTACTTCGAGGGCGAGGTCACCCCGGAGAACCTCGCCGCGTCCCTGGACCTCGGCTACGTCGCCGCCGACGGCGAGGAGATCGTGCACGTCAGCCGCCGGCTGCTGGACGTCTCCTCGGCGCTGGTCCGCGAGGGCGTCCCGCTCGCGGCGGTCCTGGAGACGGGCCGCCGGGTGCGCGAGCACGCGGACGCCCTGGCGGCCCTTTTCACCGACCTGATCTCCACCCACCTCGGCGACGGCGCCGACACCGCCGACGACCCGGTCACCCGCCTGCGCCCGCTGGCGAAGAGCGTGGTGGAGGCGGAACTCACGATGGCGATGGACCGCCTGCACCAGCGCCACTCCCACCCGTCGGCCCTTAGGCCACCGGCCCCTCAGACGCCGAGTTCGTAGACCACGGTCACGGGCGCGTGGTCGGACCAGCGCTCGGGGTGCGTCTCGGCACGCTCGACGAAGGCCTTCACGGCCTTGCCGGCCAGCCCCGGGGTCGCGACCTGCAGGTCGATGCGCCAGCCGGCGTCGTTGTCGAAGGCCCGCCCGCGGTAGGACCACCAGGAGTACGGCCCCTCGGCGTCCGGGTGAAGGGCGCGCACCACGTCCACGTACCCGGCCTCCGCGTACACCTTCCCGAGCCACTCCCGCTCCTCGGGCAGGAAGCCCGCGTTCTTCCGGTTGGTCTTCCAGTTCTTGAGGTCGGCCTCCCGGTGGCAGATGTTCCAGTCACCGCACACCACGACCTCCCGCCCGTCGGCGGCCGCCCGCTCCTTCAGCCCCCGCAGGTAGGGGAGGAACTCCTCCATGAACCGGTACTTCTCGTCCTGCTTCCCGGTCCCGGCCTCCCCGGAGGGCAGGTACAGGCTCGCCACGGTCACTCCGGGGAGATCGATCTCCAGGTACCGGCCGCTGCCGTCGAACTCGTCGCTCCCGAAGCCGACCCGCACCCGCTCCGGCGCCCGCCGCGTGTACAGCGCGACCCCCGCCCGTCCCTTGGCGGCGGCCGGCGCGAACACGGTGTGCCAGCCCTCGGGCTCCCTGGCCTCGGCCGGAATCTGCCCCTCCTCGGCGCGTACCTCCTGGAGGCACACGACGTCGGCATCGGATCCGGCGAGCCACTCCACGAAGCCCTTCTTGGCGGCGGCGCGGATCCCATTCACATTCACGGAGGTCACAGTGAGCATCCCTGCACCATAGCGGGATGGTTCCGTACGATATTCAAATGTCTCACGGTATAAACCTCCGCGCCGTACCGTACGACCACCCGGACGCGGTCGAGCTCGATGCCCAGGTCCAGGTCGAGTACCGGACGCGCTACGAGGGCGAGGGCGACGCCACCTTCCTCGACCCGGCGATGTTCGTCCCGCCGATCGGCCTGTACCTCCTCGCCTACGACGCCTCGGACGCCCCGGTGGCGAGCGGTGGCTGGCGCCGCCAGGAGCACAGTGACGAGGGTTACTCGGACGGCGACGCCGAGATCAAGCGCATGTACGTGGTCCCGGAGGCCCGGGGCACGGGCCTGGCCCGCCGCATCCTGGCGGAACTCGAAGCGGACGCCCGCGCGGCGGGCCGCACCCGCATGGTCCTCGAAACGGGCGACCAGCAGCCGGAGGCGATCGCCCTGTACCTCTCGTCGGGGTACTCCCTGTCGGAGAAGTTCGGCTACTACCGCTTCCACGAGTCCAGCCGCTGCATGACGAAGCCCCTGCACCCCTGACCGCCCACCCGCCGGGCCCGCCGGCGGTCGAGGCGCGGGGTCCGGGGTTCCGCCCCCGAAACGGGGTCCGGGGGCGGAACCCCGGGAAACGGAGAAAGGGCGGGGCAGGGCCCGGCTCCGCGCAGCGGCACCCCCGCCCCGGGCCCGCCCCGTACCCGGCCCGGGCCCGCCCCTAGCGGCGGAGCCACTCGGCCGTGTCGGTCCCCCACCGCGACGGCCCCCGCTCCCATTCCCCGAAGGGACTGGCGGCGTGCCGCAGCACCCCGTACCCGGACACCGCCTCCCGCAGCCACGGCTCCGCCGTGTATCCCGCCGCCCCGCCCTCGCCCTCGTCCCTCGGCACGTCCCGGACCAGCCACGACGCCGTCCCCGCGAGGGAGAACCGCAGCAGCCGCCCGCCGCCCTCCGCGAGCGCCCGCAGCACGCCGGCCGCCATCAGGTACCCCGTCCCGTGGTCCAGCGCCTGCGCCGGCAGGACCCCCGGCCGGCCGTCCTCACCGCACGCGGCGGCGATCCCGTACCCGGCCTGCACCAGCGAGTCGAAGCCGCGCCGGCCGGCCCACGGCCCGTTCCACCCCCACGCGCACAGCTCCGCCACCACCAGGCCGGGCCACCGGACGAGCAGTTCCCCACCGCCCAGCCCGAACCGTTCCAGCGCCCCCGGCCGGTACCCGGACACCACCACGTCGGCCTCGCCGAGCAGCCCTTCCAGCACGGCCCGGCCGTCCGCCCGCGCGAGGTCCAGCAGCGCGGACCGCTTCCCGAACCCGGTGTCGGCGTACGCGTCGTCGGACTCGGGCAGCCCGGGCGGGTCGATCCGCAGCACGTCCGCTCCGAGCACCCCGAGGGTCCGGGTGGCGACCGGTCCGGCGATGACCCGGGTCAGGTCGAGCACCCGTACCCCGGCCGCGGGCAGCACCGCCGGCTCCAGTACCCGCCCCCGCCCGGCACCCCGTACGGTCTCCACCAGCGGCAGCGGCTCCCCGTACTCCCGCGCCACGGCGACGGCCAGCCCGCCCTCGGCACAGACCAGTTCCTGCACCTCCACGGCGCGACGCGCCGCGAGCGCGCCGCGCACCGCCTCCGGGGTGGCGGGCACACCCAGGGCCCGTACCAGGGCGGCTTCGTGGTGGGGGTAGTTGGCGTGGGTCCGCACCCATCCGTCGGCGGTCCGCCAGAACCCGGACAGCGGCGCGAAGGAGACCGGCGCCCGGCCGTCCACCCGCAGGTGCCTCTCGCTGACGAACGCGGTCGCCACGGCCCCCTCGTCCACCACCGGCTCCGCGTCCCGGACCGTGCCCCCCGCCCGTACGGCGCCCAGCTCCGCCGCCGCGAGCCCGCACACCCCCACGCAGGCCCGCGCCAACTCCCGTACCGGCAAGGGCCCCTCCCAGCCGCCGGCCCCCCGGTACCGCACCCGCTCCGCCTCGTCGGCCACCCCACCGAGCGCCGCCCACGCCTGCCCTGTCGCACCGTCAAAACTCCGCATCCGGCCATTGTGGGCCCGGCACGGGGCGGAAGATCGGGCGCTCACCGGTCAGCGCCCGGCCGACGACAGCGAGCGTCCACACGGTGCGGGTGACCGGGCCTTCGACCGGCGTCACCGGCAACGGGTTCCCGCCAGCCCCGCAAACGCCGAAATCCCGCCCGGTCTTTCGACCGGACGGGATTTCGTGACGCCCACGGGAGCAACCCGCGAACTGTCGTCTGTGGACCTGTGGGGATTTGAACCCCAGACCCCCTCGATGCGAACGAGGTGCGCTACCAGACTGCGCCACAGGCCCTTGCGACGTGTGAAACATTAGCATCCCCGGGCGGGTGCTCCAAAACGCGTTCCGCGCAGGTCACCCGCACCCCGTCACTCGTTGGCGGCGCGGGGCCGGTCCTCGCCCTCGTACTGGTCGAAGAGCGGGGTGCGGCCCCGGCCCTGGCCCCGGGGGCGTGGGGTGGACGGGGTCTTCTGGTCCGGGGTCTTCTGGTCCGGGCCGGGCGCCGGCTTCGGGAGGGCCGGCTGGGCGCGCAGGCGCGGGTCGGTCGGCTCCGCGGTGCTGGAGCGGGTCGCGCTCCAGCCGTCGGGGGCCGTCGGGCCGGTGGCGCGGGGGGCGACGGGGGCGGTCACGTAGGTCGGCAGCGGGACCGGCACCGGCTCCCAGCTGTCCCCGCGCGCCGGTCCGCGTTCCCGCTCGCGCTGCTGGTCCACCCACTCGGCGTGGTCGGTCTGCTCGACGAGGGCCCGCCGCCCGGCCTCCTGCGGGGAGACCGGCGGCGCGGGGTCCGGTTCGGCACCGGCCTCGGGGGCCTCCTCGGCGGGCCGGCGGCGCAGGCGGCTCTCGCGCAGCTGGCGCGCGGCCGCCTCGGCGCGGCGCCGGTCCATCGTGAACTCGTAGCGCCGCCGCTCCTGGACCCGCAGGTGCACGATGTACGCGCTCAGCAGCAGGGCGGGTACGGCCGGGGCCCACAGGTACCGCAGCCCGCAGACGGCGGCGGCGATCGCCCCGCCGCTGAAGGCGAGGAAGAGGAGCGCGGTGGTGCGCCGGCGGCGCGCGAGCACCTGGAGGCGCTGCTGCCGGCGGACCCGCTCGGCCTCGCTCGTTCTCGGCTCGGTCCTGGTCGGGGACATGCCGAAGGCCCGGGCGTCGGCGTCCACGGAATTCACCGTTTCCGTCGCCGCTTCCGGGTCCGCGTGGGGCTGGGGCTCCGCCTGTTCCTCACCGCGCTCACGCAGCCCCTTGGCATAACGGCGCTCCATTCCCGCCCGGCCGGAAAGAAGCCGGATGGCAGTGGAGAAGCGTTCCGTCGGACGGGCTTCGTTCAGCTCGTCCTGCCTGCGGAGCCACATGGGCACCAAGTAGGCGGCCCAGGCCCCGACAATGACTGCGTAGATGAGGCCGCTGCTGCTCACACCCCACACCGTAGAGGGGTGCGGCCGAAGGGATCAGCCAATTGAGCCGGTGTGTCGCACGATCCGGCTGATATCACGGACTTTTTTTGTGATTCTTCGGATCAGGTTATGGGTGAATCGGCCAGAAATTCGAACGCTTTTGCGATTACCTGATTTCGGGCGGCCCGGACGGCGATCCCTGCGGCGGCTTGCGCGTGCGGTGCCAGCGGCGCACCAGCCCCTCCGGCACCTCCTCCGCCGTCAGCGCGAAGACCAGGTGGTCCCGCCACGCGCCGTCGATGTGCAGGTAGCGCGGCCTCAGCCCCTCCTCGCGGAAGCCGAGCTTCTCCACGACCCGCCGGCTCGGCACGTTCTCCGGCCGGATGCACACCTCGATCCGGTGCAGCCCGACCTTCCCGAAGCAGTGGTCGACGGCCAGCGCGACCGCCGTCGGCATGACCCCGCGGCCCGCCACGTCCCGGTCCACCCAGTAGCCCACGTGGGCGGCGCACATCGACCCCCAGGTGATCCCGGCGACCGTCAGCTGCCCGACCAGCCGTCCCCGGTACTCGATGACGAACGGCAGCATCCGGCCGGCGTTGGCCTCCGCCCGCAGGTGGCGGACCATCTGCCGGTACGTCGGCCGCTGGATGACCGGCCCCCACGGCGCGGGCGGCGGGATCGTGGCCTCCCAGGGGCGCAGCCAGTCGCGGTTGCGCCGGTTGACCTCGCGCCAGGCGCGCTGGTCCCGCAGCTTTATCGGCCGGAGCGTGACATCGCCGTCCGCCAGCACCACCGGCCAGGTGGGGCCGTTCAGCTCGGGCTCCCGGGCGTAGGCGCGGGTCTGGGGTGGTCGCCGCCGCGGAGCTGGTCCACGGCGTGCGGCAGGATCCGGGCCAGGACCGCGAGGCCGTCGCGCACCCCGCCCGTGGAGCCGGGCAGGTTGACGATCAGGGTGTGGCCCGCCACGCCCGCCAGGCCCCGCGACAGGGCGGCGGTCGGCACCTTCTCCAGGCCCTCGGCACGGATGGCCTGCGGGATCCCCGGGACCTCGTAGTCCAGCACGCGCGCGGTGGCGTCCGGGGTCCGGTCGGTCGGGGAGATGCCGGTGCCGCCGGTGGTCAGGATGACGTCGTACCCGGCGGCCACGCCCTCGCGCAGCGCCAGCTCCACCGGGTCGCCGTCCGGGACGACGCGCGGGCCGTCCACGGCGAAGCCGAGCCGCTCCAGGGCCTCGGCGAGCAGGGGGCCGCCCCGGTCCTCGTAGACGCCCCGGGAGGCGCGGTTCGAGGCGGTGACCACCAGCCCGCGCGGTGCGGGGGTCCCGGCGGCGGGCGGGGCCGCCGCCCCGGGGGCCCCGGCCGTGCCGCCGTGAGCGTCGCCGTGGCTGTGGCTGTGGCTGTGGCTGTGGACCTCGCCGCCGCGGGGGGCGTTCACGCGCGGGTCCAGTCGCCGGACTTGCCGCCGGTCTTCTCCTCCACCCGGACGTCGGTGATGACCGCGCCCTTGTCGACGGCCTTCACCATGTCGATCACGGTGAGCCCGGCGACCGCGACCGCGGTCAGCGCCTCCATCTCGACGCCCGTACGGTCGGTGGTCTTGACGGTGGCGAGGATCTCCACGGCGTCGTCGGCGACCCTCAGGTCCACCGTCACCCCGGACACGGCCAGCGGATGGCACAGCGGGATCAGGTCCGGGGTCTTCTTGGCGCCCATGATCCCCGCGATCCGCGCGGTGGCGAGGGCGTCGCCCTTCGGCACGCCCTCGCCGCGCAGCAGCTCGATCACCCGGGGCGATACGAGGACGCGTCCGCTGGCCCGGGCCGTCCGGGTGGTCACGTCCTTCGCCGAAACGTCCACCATCCGGGCCGCGCCGGCCTCGTCGATGTGCGTCAGCCTGCTCTGCGTACTCATGTCTGCGTGCCGCCACTCCCGCTCCGGGCCCCCTGGAGCCCTGGGGCCTGTGGTGCAACACGCTACCCGCACCGGGCGGCGCTCAGCCGAGCAGGATCACTTCCATCTCGGCCCCCGGCTCCACCGAGGTGACGTCCTCCGGCACCACCATCAGCGAGTCCGCGTGCGCCAGTGCCGCGATCAGGTGGGAGCCCGATCCGCCGACCGGGCTGACCGTCCCGCTCTCGGGGTCGTAGGCGCCGCGCAGGAACTGGCGGCGGGCGGCCGGCGAGCCGATCGGCCGGTCGGCCTTGAGCACGGCGCGCACGCTCGGCCGGCTGACCTCGGACGCGGGCAGGCCCATCAGCGCCCGGATGGCGGGACGCACGAACAGCTCGAAGGAGACGTAGGAGGACACCGGGTTGCCGGGGAGGGCCAGCAGCGGGGTGTGGTCGGGGCCGACCGTGCCGAAGCCCTGCGGCTTGCCGGGCTGCATGGCGAGCTTGCGGAAGTCGACGCGTCCCGCCTCCACGGCCCCGTCGCCCGCGGAGACGGAGGTCAGCGCCTCCTTGACCACGTCGTACGCGCCGACGCTGACCCCGCCCGTGGTGACGAGGAGGTCGGCCCGGATCAGCTGGTCCTCGATGACGGCGCGCAGGGTCTCGGCGTCGTCGGCGACCGCGCCGACCCGGTAGGCGATGGCGCCGGCGTCGCGGGCGGCGGCGGCGAGCGCGAAGCTGTTGGAGTCGTAGATGGTCCCGGCGGCCAGCGCCTCACCCGGCTGGACGAGCTCGCTGCCGGTGGACAGGACCACCACCCGGGGGCGCGGCCGCACCCGTACGCTGCCGCGGCCGATGGCGGCCAGCAGGGCGATCTGCGGGGGGCCGAGGACGGTGCCGGCGGCCAGGGCCAGGTCGCCGGCCTGTACGTCGCTCCCGCGCGAGCGCACGTGCGCCCGCGCCTCGGCGGCGCGGTGCACCCGCACCTCGCCGCCCGCGCCCTCGGGCGCGGCGCTGGCCGGGGTCATCCCGGCGGCGGCGCCGCCGCCCGTGCCGCCGTCGGTCCACTCGACCGGCACGACGGCCTCGGCGCCGGGCGGCAGCGGGGCTCCGGTCATGATGCGGGCGGCCTGTCCGGGGCCGACGGTGGGCAGTTCGCCGCTGCCCGCCGCGACGTCGCCGATGACGGCGAGCACCGCGGGGAACTCCTCGCTCGCACCCTGGACGTCGGCCACACGGACGGCGTACCCGTCCATGGAGCTGTTGTCGAAGGGCGGGAGGGCGACGGGCACGGTGACGTCCTCGACCAGGACACAGCCCTGGGCGTCGAGCAGCTGGAGCTCGATGGGCTCCAGCGGCCGGACGGCGGCGAGGACGTCCGCGAGGTGCTCGTCCACCGACCACAGACGGTGCGGTGCGGTGTCCTGCGGTGCGGAACTGCTCACGTTCCTACATCTCCTCCGTGACGTAACGGTGAAGCCAGGTGCGGAACTCCGGGCCCAGGTCCTCACGTTCGCACGCGAGTCGCACGATGGCCCGCAGGTAGTCCCCGCGGTCCCCGGTGTCGTAGCGGCGGCCGCGGAAGACCACGCCGTGCACCGGGCCGCCCACGCTCTCGTCGGCGGCCAGCTTCTGCAGGGCGTCGGTGAGCTGGATCTCCCCGCCGCGGCCCGGCTCGGTCTCCCGCAGTATGCCGAAGATCGCCGGGTTGAGGACATACCGTCCGATGACCGCGAAGTTGCTGGGGGCCTCGGAGGCGTCCGGCTTCTCGACGAGTCCGGTGACGCGGACGACGTCCGGCTCGTCGGTCGCCTCGACGGCGGCGCAGCCGTAGAGGTGCACGCTGGACGGGTCGACCTCCATCAGCGCGATGACGGTGCCGCCGGTGCGCGCGTGGATGTCGACCATCTGGCGCAGGAGGGGGTCGCGCGGGTCGATGAGGTCGTCGCCGAGCAGGACGGCGAAGGGCTCGCTGCCGACGTGCGGCTCGGCGCAGAGGACGGCGTGTCCCAGGCCGCGCGGGTCGCCCTGGCGGACGTAGTGCATGGTGGCCAGGTCGCTGGACTCCTGGACCTTCTTCAGCCGGTCGTCGTCGCCCTTGGCGATGAGGGCCGACTCCAGCTCGTAGTTGCGGTCGAAGTGGTCTTCGAGGGGCCGCTTGTTACGTCCTGTGATCATGAGGACGTCGTCCAGGCCGGCCGAGACGGCCTCCTCGACCACGTACTGGATGGCCGGCTTGTCCACGACCGGGAGCATTTCCTTCGGGGTCGCCTTGGTCGCCGGGAGGAACCGAGTGCCGAGGCCCGCGGCCGGGATGACGGCCTTCTTGATCACGGGGTGCGACTGAGTCATGGGCAGAACGATAGTGGGTCGTGCCGAACACCCAGCCAGATTCCGGTAATTATGTCCGGATATACACCTATAGGAAAGGTATGTGACCTCATAGTGACGGAGCAACCGCCCGAGAAGGCCGCCCTCCGGCGACAACTGCTCGCCGCCCGCCGCGCCCTGTCCCCCGAGGCCCGCGGCACGGCCGCCCGCGCACTCGCCCGCTCCGCCCTCGCCCTGCCCGAACTGGCCGGTGCGCGCACGGTGGCCGCGTACGTCTCGGTCGGCGCGGAACCCGGCACCCACGAGCTGCTCGACGCGCTGCGGGCGGCCGGCAAGCGGGTGCTGCTGCCCCTGCTGCTGCCCGACAACGACCTCGACTGGGCAGCCTACGAGGGCCCCGGCAGCCTCGCCGAGGCCGCGCACCCGGGGAAGATGCGCCTGCTGGAACCCTCCGGGCCGGCACTCGGCCCGGAGGCCGTCACGGCCGCCGACGCCGTCCTGCTGCCCGGTCTGGCGGTCGACGGGCGCGGAATGCGGCTCGGCCGCGGCGGGGGCTCCTACGACCGGGTGCTGGCCCGGCTGGAACGCGCCGGGACCCACCCGGCGCTGGTGGTGCTCCTCTACGACGAAGAGGTGGTCGCGCGGGTCCCGGAGGAACCGCACGACCACCCCGTCCAGGCGGTCGCCACCCCGTCGGGGGTGGTGCGCTTCTGAGGCCTCGGCTTACGGCTTCGGCGTCACGGCTTCAGCGTCAGCGTGTCGACGGTCGACTTGTCGACAGCCTCCTTGCCGAAGGGCCACTCCAGCAGTTCACCCTTGGCCCACATCGTCGTCTGGTCCGTGTACGTGGAGTCGTACGCGTGCCCCGAGGCGCCGGTCAGGTTGATCCAGCGGGACTTGTCCAGGTCGTTGAGGTTCACGACCATCCGCATCGACGGCACCCAGGTGACCCCGTACCCGCTGGAGGCGTTCCAGCCGGTCGCGTTGACGGTGGCCTCGCCGCCGCCCAGGTTCCACGGGCCGCGGTTGAGGAGCCACCGCATGAAGCCGGGGCCCTCGGTGCCGATCGTCTGGTTCTTCAGGTTCAGCTGGTGCAGCCGGCCCCAGCTCCAGGTCGACTGGTCCTTGCCGAGCTTGGCCGTCAGCTCCCAGCGCGCGTCGTTCATGGCGCGGGCGAAGAGCTGGTCACGGGTGGTCGTCGCCGGCTTGGTGAGCGTCTTGGGCGAGGACCACCAGGGCGACTTCTCATCCTTGACCAGGCGGCGCACCACCTCGAACCACCGGTCGCCGCCGTCCGGCTGCGCCGAGTCGGGGCCGCGGGTGCCGCACTCGCGGACCGTCTTGGTGAGGTCGTCGTTGGGACCGCCGCTCTCCTGGACGTTGGCGCAGCTGCCCTCGATCCGCAGCTCCTTGGGCATCTTGTCGCCGAAGGCCAGCTTGAGGATGTTGCGCCAGACCGCGTTGAAGTACGCGGCCGCCGCCGAGTCGTTCTCCTGCGTGTAGTTCCAGCCTTCGAGCAGCTTCTGCGCCGAGCGCACGTCCGGATCCGAGACCTGGATCTTGGCCAGCATCGGGGTCAGCAGCGCGGCGATCTCGCTGCTGTTGTCCATCTGCATGGTGCGCATGTCGTCGGTCGAGATCTTGCCGCTGTCCTTGATCTTCGCCTCGATGAGGTCGTTGATCCGCTGGCTGCGGGCGCCGTAGCCCCAGTCCGTGGTCAGCACGTACGGGTACTTGCCGGCGCCGGTCTCGGTGACGGCCTGGTTGGCGGTGACGATGTAGCCGCGGGCCGGGTTGAGCTCCCAGGGCATCTCGTTCTGCGGGATGTAGCCCGCGTTGCCGTCCTTGCCGCCCTTCCAGGCGAACTTCGGGTCCCAGCCGGGGGCCGGCATGCGGCCGTCGCCCTGGGTGCGGATCGGGATGCGGCCCGGGGCCTGGTAGCCGATGTTGCCGTTGGCGCCCTTGTTGTCGGCGTAGATCAGGTTCTGCGAGGGGACCTCGAAGTCGGCCGCGGCCGCCCGGAAGCTGGCGAAGTCCTTGGCGCGGTCGATCTTGAACACCGCGTCCATCGACTTGCCGGGGTCCAGGGCGGTCCAGCGCAGGGCGACGGCGTAGCCGTTGCCGCGGTCGGGGGCGGAGGTGGGGACGGGGGCGCGTACGCCCACGGTCTCCAGCTCGTCGCTGCGGTCGGAGATCAGCGGTCCGTTGTTGGTGGTACGGACGGTGATCTTCTTGCTCTTGCCGCCCGCGACCTTGATGACCTCTTCACGGGTGGTGAAGGGGAGCACCTTGTTGTCGTAGACGTAGCCGTCGGGCTTGACCTGCTCCAGGTAGAGGTCGGTCACGTCGGCGCCGAGGTTGGTCATGCCCCAGGCGATGTCGGCGTTGTGGCCGATGACCACGCCGGGCATGCCCGAGAAGGTGTAGCCGGCCACGTCGTACTGGCACTGGGGCGAGGCGGCGCGGCAGTGCAGACCCATCTGGTACCAGACCGAGGGCAGCTGCGGGGAGAGGTGCGGGTCGTTCGCGAGGAGCGGCTTGCCGGTCGTCGTGTACTTGCCACCGATGACCCAGGAGTTGGATCCGATGCCGCTGCCGTTGGGGCCGAGGATGGCCGGGATCTCGTCCAGGGTCTTGGAGAGCGAGGTCAGCTGCGTGCGCAGGCCGACCGTGGCGCCCTGGGCGGTGGCGTTGCCGGCGAGGCCGGTGCTGCCGCCGTTGGGGGTGGCCTGCGAGCCGGTACCGGTGCCGGTGCCGGTCGAGCCGGTACCCGTACCCGGGCCAGTGCCCGTACCCGCTCCGGTGCCGGTCGAGCCGGTTCCCGTTCCGGTGCCGGTACCCGTTCCGGTACCCGTTCCGGTGCCGGTCGAGCCGGCGCCCGGGGTTCCCTGGGGGACGTACTTGCCGCCCGCGACCGTGCCGCCCTCGACGATCGGCTTGTTCCGGTCGAAGGGGTACGGCGGGTAGAGCTCGTCGATCTGGGCCTGCGAGAGCGTGTTCGCCATCAGCGAGCGGTCGATCTCGTCCTGCATGTTGCCGCGCAGGTCCCAGGCCATGGCCTTGAGCCAGGCCACCGAGTCCACCGGCGTCCACTGCTCCGGCTTGTAGTCGTCGGTCAGCTTGAGGGCGGCGTGCTCGACGGAGAGGTCCTTGCCGGACTTCCCCTTCAGGTACGCGTTGACCCCGTCGGCGTAGGCCTGGAGGTACTTCTTGGTTTCCGGCGAGAGCTTGGTGTCGTACTCGGCCTGGGCGACCTGGCGCCAGCCCAGCGTGCGCAGGAAGGCGTCGGTCTCCACCTGGCCGGACCCGAACATCTCGGAGAGCCGGCCGGAGGTCATGTGACGGCGTACGTCCATCTCCCAGAACCGGTCCTGCGCGTGGACGAAGCCCTGTGCGCGGAAGAGGTCCTCGTCGTTGTCGGCGTAGAGCTGCGGAATCCCGTGCTCGTCGCGCTTGACGTCGACGGTCCCGGTCAGACCGGGGACCTTGAGGGAGCCGGTGGTCTGCGGGAAGGAGGCGCGCACGGTGTCCACGCTCCAGTACGCGCCGTAGCCGATTGCCGCCAAGAGCACCAGGACCAAGACGAGCACGAGCAGGCGTGCGCGTCGTCCCTTCTTCTTGACGGAAGGTCCGGATTCATTGGCGGGCATCGCTGTCCTTAGAGGGGCAGGGTGGTCCTGGGATTGCTGGGAGCAACCATAGGCGCAGGACCCTGTCCGTTGATCCGCCAGGGGTCGAGCTCATGAGGACAGGGCCGAACAGGCGTTTCACAATGTGACTATCGCGTCAAGAAATCGTCAAAGATTAGGTAAGGTAACGAAGTAACTTGCCGGACGCGCCTCCGGAAGGAACGATCCGCCGCTCCGTCAGGCGCGCTGAGGAAAGGGCCGCCCGCTGACTGTCCACACGCTCAACGAGCTCCTGCTGGTCTGCTCGCTCGTGCTGCTCGTCGCGGTAGCGGCGGTACGCATCTCCTCACGCAGCGGCCTCCCCAGCCTGCTCATCTACCTCGGCATAGGCATAGCGATAGGCCAGGACGGCATCGGCAACGTCGTATTCGACAATGCCGAGCTGACGCAGGTCATCGGTTACGCGGCACTCGTCGTGATCCTCGCCGAGGGTGGTCTGGGCACCAAGTGGAAAGAGATCAAACCCGCACTGCCGGCCGCGATCGTACTGTCGCTGGTCGGCGTCGCGGTCAGCGTGGGCGTCACGGCGGCGGGTGCGCACTACCTGGTCGGGCTGGAGTGGCGGCAGGCCCTGCTGATCGGCGCGGTCGTCTCCTCGACCGACGCGGCGGCCGTCTTCTCCGTTCTGCGCAAGGTCCCCCTCCCGTCGCGGGTCACGGGCGTGCTGGAGGCCGAGTCCGGCTTCAACGACGCTCCCGTCGTCATCCTGGTGGTGGCCTTCGCGACGGTCGGACCGGTGGACGACGGGTACATCCTGCTCTGCAAGATCGCGCTGGAGCTGGCCATCGGCGCCGCGATCGGCCTGACGGTGGGTTTCGTGGGAGCGTACGGACTGCGGCACGTGGCGCTGCCGGCCTCCGGTCTGTACCCGATCGCGGTGATGGCGATAGCCGTGGCGGCGTACGCCGCCGGCGCGATGGCGCACGGCTCCGGCTTCCTGGCGGTGTACCTGGCGGCCATGGTGCTCGGGAACGCGAAGCTGCCGCACTGGCCGGCCACTCGCGGGTTCGCCGACGGGCTCGGCTGGATCGCGCAGATCGGCATGTTCGTGCTGCTGGGCCTGCTGGTCACCCCGCACGAGCTGGTGAACGACTTCTGGCCCGCGGTGATCATCGGACTGGTGCTGACGATGGTGGCGCGACCCCTGGAGGTGTTCGTCAGCCTGCTGCCCTTCCGGATCCCGTGGCAGGAGCAGGCCCTGATGTCGTGGGCGGGCCTGCGCGGCGCCGTCCCCATCATCCTGGCGACCATCCCGATGGTGACCGGCATCGAGGGCAGTGACCGGGTCTTCAACATCGTCTTCGTGCTCGTCGTCGTCTACACCCTGGTCCAGGGCCCGACCCTGCCGTGGCTGGCGCTCAAGCTGAAGCTCGGCGACACGGACGAGGCCGCGGCCGACCTCGGGATCGAGTCGGCGCCGCTGGAGAAACTGCGCGGGCATCTGCTGTCCTTCGCGATCCCGCCCGCCTCGCGCATGCACGGGGTGGAGGTCAGCGAGCTGCGGCTGCCGGCGGGGGCGTCGGTGACGCTGGTGGTCCGGGACGCGAAGAGCTTCGTACCGGCGCCGTCGACCGTGCTGCGGCGCGGGGACGAACTGCTGGTGGTGGCCACGGATCCGGTTCGCGACGCGGCGGAGGCCCGGCTGCGGGCGGTGGCGCGCGGCGGCAAGCTGGCGGGGTGGCTGGGCACCGGGGGCGGAACGTCACTGTGAGGGCGGCCGACGGCCGCAGCGTCCGTCGGCACTCTTCGAGCTCTCGACGCCCACCGACGCTCGTCCGCGTTTGTCGACATTCCCCGGCTGCCGGGCACGCGGTCACCCGCGGTGGGCCGGCGGCGATTTTCGGTGACGGAGGGTGACACAGGGGTGGTCAAGGTGAACACTCCGCTATAGAGCGTTGCTCTAAACTGGCCGATTTCAGTGGTGTATGACCTCCTTCACGCCCATTTCATGGGTGCTGGAATGCGAAGCTCCAGTTAATCCCAGGTGAAGACACGAGTTGCCAGAGAAATCACAGGGCGTGGTAGCGGATTCCCCTGTACGATGAAGGCACACCAGATCGAACCAACTCTGCCTGACGCAGAGCTGGCGCGACCGCAAAGCGGCCGTGGCACCCTCCCGCAGTGGGCGCCCAGGTATCACTCGGTTCTGCGCAAGAGGACAGCTCTCGGGGCTCCCACATGTACGGGTGCGGTCGCTCACAAGGCGGCTCACCGTCCGCAGACGGGGACGCTCTACCAGGCAGCGGAAAGGCCAGGCCGTGACATCCGCGGTCACGACCGACAAGTCCGCCACGTCCACCCGACCCGGCTACGGGCAGCTTCTGCGCACGCCCGGCGCCCTCGGCTTCGTCCTCCCCGGCTTCGCCGCCCGTCTGCCGTTCGGCATGCTGACGATCAGCATCCTGCTGCTCGTCCAGCACGCCACCGGCTCTTACGGCGACGCCGGCATCGTCGCCGCCGTCACCGGCGTCTCCATGGCCCTCTTCGCACCGGTCATGGGCAAGTTCACCGACCGCCGCGGCCAGAGCGCCGTCCTCGTGCCGGTCGTCCTGGTCCACGCCGCCGCGGTCTCCGCTCTGACCGCGCTGGCCCTCCTCGGCGCCCCGCTGTGGGCGCTCGCGCTGGCCGCCGTCCCGGCCGGCGCATCCGTCCCGCAGGTCGGGCCCATGGTCCGCTCCCGCTGGGCGGCCAAGCTAGAAGGATCCCCGCTGCTGCCGACCGCGGCCGCGTTCGAGTCCGTCACCGACGAGTTCACCTTCGTCGTCGGACCCGTGCTCGCCACCGCCCTGTGCACCGGCATCCACCCGGCGGCCGGTCTGGCCACCGAGGCCGCCCTGACCCTGCTCGGCGGCCTCTTCTTCGCCGCGCAGCGCGCCACGGAGCCGAAGCCGGCCCCGGTCCCGGCCGGCGGCCAGGAGCACGCCTCCGCCCTGTCCTTCCCGGGCCTGCGCGTCCTGATCGTCGCCTTCATCGGCATCGGCGCCGTCTTCGGCGGCATGCAGGTCTCGCTCGCCGCCTTCTCCAACGAGATCGGCAACCCGGGCGCCAACGGCCTGCTGTACGGGATCTTCGCGGCCGGCAACATGACCGCCGGCATCGCCATGGGCGCCATCGCCTGGAAGATCGGCCCGCGCCGCCGCCTGATCCTCGGCTACATCGGTCTCACCGCCGCCGCGTCCGTCCTGTGGGCCGCCCACTCGATGATCCTGCTGGGCGCCCTCGGCCTGGTCGTCGGCCTGTGCATCGCCCCTGCGCTGATCACCGGCTACACCATGATCGAGCAGCTGATCCCGGCCGCCTCGCGCACCGAGGCCTTCACCTGGCTGACCGGCGCGGTCGCCTTCGGCCAGGCCGGCGCCGTAACCCTGGCCGGCCGGCTGACGGACGCGCACGGGTCCTCGTACGGCTTCCTGGTGCCGCTGGTGGCGACCGCGCTCGCGCTGGTCACCCTGCTGGCCCTGCGGGCGAAGCTGGCGCCCGCGGCCGCGAGCCGGATCGTGAACGCGTCCGCTCCCGCCGCCGCGGCGACCCCCGCGCCGGCCGCCCGTAACCGGGTGGACGAGCGTGGCATCGGTCACCGCCAGCCTGTGACGGTGGACTGATCCGCCGGAATACGTCACCATGGAGCGTCGTTAGCACTCATTGAGTCAGAGTGCCAGGAGGAAATTCGTGCCGACCTACCAGTACCAGTGCACCGAGTGCGGTGAGGGCCTTGAGGCCGTGCAGAAGTTCACCGATGACGCACTGACCGTGTGCCCGAGCTGCGACGGACGCCTGAAGAAGGTGTTCTCCGCGGTCGGCATCGTCTTCAAGGGTTCCGGTTTCTACCGGAACGACAGCCGTGGCGCTTCGTCGAGCAGCACGCCCGCCTCGAAGCCCTCGTCCTCGTCCTCGACGACGACCACCGCAGCGCCTGCCGCCGCTTCGTCCTCCTCGACGTCGTCGTCCGGCACCGGCAGCAGCGCCGGCTCCACGTCTGCCGCCTGACCCGTACGCCTTCCTTTTTCCGTAAGGCCCCGCTCGCCCTCCTGGGCGGCGGGGCCTTACGCGTACCCGGTTAGGGTGGCGCCATGGTCAACGCAGAGATCGGTGTCATCGGCGGCTCGGGCTTCTACTCCTTCCTGGACGACGTCTCGGAGATCCAGGTGGAGACCCCGTACGGGCCCCCCAGCGACTCCCTGTACCTGGGCGAGCTGGCCGGGCGACCGGTCGCCTTCCTGCCCCGGCACGGGCGCAGCCACACCGTGCCCCCGCACAAGATCAACTACCGGGCCAACCTGTGGGCGCTGCGCTCGGTCGGCGTCCGGCAGGTGCTGGGCCCGTGCGCCGTGGGCGGCCTGCGGGCCGAGTACGGGCCGGGCACGCTGCTCGTCCCGGACCAGCTGGTCGACCGTACGAAGTCCCGCGCCCAGACCTTCTTCGACGGGGAGCCGCTGCCGGACGGCAGCATCCCCAACGTCGTGCACACGACCTTCGCCGACCCGTACTGCCCGGTCGGGCGCACGGTGGCGCTCGAAGCGGCGCGGGGACGCGGCTGGGAGCCGGTGGACGGCGGCACGATGGTCGTCATAGAGGGGCCCCGCTTCTCCACGCGGGCGGAATCGCGCTGGCACGCGGCGGCGGGCTGGTCGGTGGTCGGCATGACCGGGCACCCGGAGGCGGTCCTCGCCCGCGAACTGGGACTCTGCTACACCTCGATGGCCCTGGTCACCGACCTGGACGCGGGTGCCGAAACGGGTGAGGGCGTCTCCCACGCGGAGGTCCTCAAGGTGTTCGGCGAGAACGTCGGCCGGCTGCGGGAGGTCCTCTTCGACGCCGTCGCGGCCCTCCCGCCGACCGCGTCCCGCTCCTGCCTGTGCACCCACGCCCACGACGGCTGGGACCTCGGCATCGAGCTCCCTTAGCCGCCCTCACCACCCCGACGGCAACCGCGCCTTCCTCCGGCCGCCTTCCTCCGGCCACCTCCGCCCGTCCGGCTCAGCCGCGCACGGCCGGCCGCACCCCGCGGACGAGCTCGCGGAGCCGGTCCGCCCGGTCCCCCTCCCCCAGGTCGAGGGGGATCCGGGCACTCGCGGCCAAGGCCGCGACGACAGCGGTGAACCCTTCGGACAGCGCGGCGGCGACGGGATGGCTCCCGCGCAGGTACCGGTCCACGAGTTCCTCCGCGAACCGGGCGAGCCCCACGGGGTCGACCTCGCTGTCGTCGGCCTCCATGGGACCGATCCCGGAGGGGATCCCCAGTTCCCGCTCGAAGACGGCCACCTGCGCGAGGAAGAGCCGGGACACTCCTGTCGCCGGGTTCCAGAGCACCTCGTCGGCCATGTTGTAGTACTGGCTCATCCGTCGATGATCGCGTGCGGGGGCTGCCGCTCCGCCGTCGGGGGCGGGCGCGGGGGCCGCCCGCGAGGGTGACGGGGTTGTCCACAACCTGGGGACCGTCCACAGGCCGGCGCGGCATCGGGCGGAACGGCGGATCGTGAGGGGGTCCGGGCGCTGGACCCGGACACGGATCCCGATCGGCTCGGCGGTGCCCACCATGTCCAGGACCTCTTCTTCCTGTTCCCCCTGTTCGCCCTCCTCCCCCTCCCCCGTCCGCTCTCCCTCTGCGTGTCCCCCGTCGCGCCCCGTTCCCCCGTTCCCCCCGCTCCGCGTGGGCAGGGCCGGGGGCCGGCTGCGTCGTGCGGTGCGGCGGCGCAGGCGGGCCACCGCGGCCGGGCTGGCCGTCGTGGCGGCAGCCCTGGCAGTGGGCGGGGCGCAGGCCCGAGCCTCCCGGGGCACGGCCCCGCCCGTGGCGAAACCGCCGGCGGCGGTGGTACGCCTGGTGTCGGCGCCCGTGCGCATCGCGGACGCGGCGACGGTGCGGCTGCTGCGCCCCGGGGACCTGGTGGACGTGGTCGCGGCGGAGCGCACCGGGCCGCCCCGTGTGGTGGCGGCCGGAGCCCGGGTCGCCGAGGTGCCCGAGCCGGAGAAGGGCATCGGGGACGGCGGCGCGCTGGTGGTGCTGTCCGTCCCCCGGGACACCGCTCGGGCCCTGGTGGGCGCTGGCACGGTGGCACGGCTGGCGGTGACGTTGTGCTGATTCGCACGTACGCCCAGTCAAGTCACCTTGATGTGGGGCCCGATTGGACACTGCGGGCTCGGACTGCCGTAACTTTCGGAACAGTTGACTCCGTATTCAGCGGTTCGAGAGAAAGGCTCAGTGGTGGGCGAGAAGAAGAAGGAGAGCGTGCTGGCGGGCTTCAAGGCCTTCCTGATGCGCGGCAACGTGGTGGACCTGGCGGTGGCCGTGGTCATCGGCGCCGCGTTCACGAACATCGTGAACTCGATCGTGAAGGGCATCATCAGCCCGCTCGTGGGCGCCATCGGCACCAAAAGCCTGGATGTCTACACCTCGTGCCTGAAGGATCCCTGTGGCATCAACGCGAAGGGCGAGCCGACCGGCGTCAACATCCTGTGGGGGTCGGTCCTCAACGCCGCACTGACCTTCCTGATCACCGCGGCGGTCGTCTACTTCCTGATGGTCCTGCCGATGGCGAAGTACCTCGCCCGGCAGGAGGCGCGCCGCAAGGCCAAGGAGGGGGTGAAGGAGACCATGGAGATCACCGAGCTGGAGGTCCTCAAGGAGATCCGCGACACCCTGGTGGCGCAGCGGGGCTCGAACGGTGGCAGCGGCCAGGCTCCGGGGGCGCGGGACGTCTTCTGACCGCTCGGGCGGATCAGATGTGGTGCGGGGGCTTCTCGTCGAGGAATCGGGCCAGGTCGGCCGCGCTTCCGCCGGTGGGCGGCCGCTCGCCCCAGCCGCGGTCGGTGTCGTCGGACGACTGCCGGTCCAGCGGGTCGTCGAAGACCAGCCGAGGGCGCGGCTTGGGAGCCGGCGTCGAGGACGCCGGTGCCGGTGCGGGCGGAGGCGTCGCGGTGGACTCGGGCAGCGGGTCGGGGGCGGCGGAGGTGCTCATGCGTCCAGGGTACGGCGGCCCCCGGCGCCCGCCCGGTTCAGCTGGGAGCCTCGGCGCCCTTGCGGGCGTAGAACCACCAGCACACGGCGAGGCAGGTCGCGTAGAACCCGATGAAGATCCACAGCGCGTTGGTGACGGCCATGGCGGCGAACATCGCGGGGATGAAGAAGAAGCCGTAGGCGGCGATGGCGGAGGAGAAGCCGGTGACGGCGCCCGCCTCCGTCTCGGACTGCTTCAGCGCGGCCGACTGCGCCTCGGGGCCCTGGCCCTCGGCTTGGCGCATGTGCTGGTCCCGGAAGATCACCGGGATCTGCCGGAAGGTGGATCCGTTGCCCAGTCCGGAGAAGGCGAAGGCCGCCAGGAAGCCGATGAAGAAGGCCCAGAAGCTGCCCTGGTCGCTCCCCGGGGGAAGCGCGAAGATCACGACCACCAGGGAGGCAACCATGCCGACGAAGGACAGCATGGTCACCCTGGCGCCGCCCATCCGGTCGGAGAGCCAGCCGCCGGCCCAGCGCGAGCGTGAACACCACGGAGACCATGTGCAGGATGGCGAGGAACTCGTATCCGCCGCCGCGCAGGAAGATCGAGGAGAAGGTCAGCAGCAGCCCGGTCACCGAGATCACGATGAGGCAGATCAGCGGGAGCATGTCGTAGGCGAAGCGCTGGCCGGTGATGGCTCCGCGGTCCTTCATCCGGCGCCACAGGAAATAGGAGGCACCGGGGATGACGAGGACGGCGGCGATGTCCAGGCCGTGGAACATCAGCCAGCCGAGGGCGTCGAGGGAGTTGAAGCCGAGGACCTCGAATCCCCAGATCCGCATCTCGTAGCCGGGGCCGGAGCCGCTGTCGGAGGTGAAGGTGAACCAGCCCCAGGTGAGGGGGAAGGTGATCGCGGCGGCGAGCAGGCAGCCCCAGAAGATCAGCTGGTGGGCGGCCCAGCGGGAGCGGGAGCGGGCGCCGAGGAACTTCTGGAAGCCGAGGTAGGTGGCGGTCATCCTCGGCAGGGCGGTGGGCGCCCTCTTGAAGTTGGCGGCCGAGAAGAAGCTGCCGAAGCCCTTCCTGAAGAGGCGGCGGGCGCCGGGGGCGGAGACCCAGACGGTGTAGCGGTAGGCCACGCCGAAGGCCAGGAAGACCGTGGCGACGGCGTAGGGCAGCAGGGCGGAGTCGAAGTCCCGCAGCAGGCGGCTGCCGAGCACGATCGCGGCGATGAGCAGGAGGGAGACGACGGTGCCGGCGAGGGTGGCCCGCGCGGCGACGGGCCGTCCGGCCGACGGTGGGACCTCGCGGGGCCCTGGTGGTGGCGGGGCTGCGGCGAGGGCTTCTGTGGGCTCGGACACAGCACCACGCTAGGTGGTTTGTACCGTTTCAGCCTGTTGTGCGGATCTTAGGGTTGCTCCGAATCGGGGCGGGCCGCGCCCGGGCCGGGGGCGGCGGCGTTCCCGGAGCCGGGCGGGCACCGGCCGGGCTCCGCCGGATCGTTCCGGTGGCGGCGGGCCGCCACGAGTCCGGCCGGGGTACCCGTGGGGTGCGGGCCGCGCGCCTCGCCTGCCGGGCGGCTGGGCACTGCTGTGCTGGGCGGTATGACGTACGTACCGATGACCGCGCGCAGCCGCGACGAGGACCACCGGGCGGCGACCCCGCTGGAGCTGTTCTTCGATCTCTGTTTCGTCGTCGCGATCGCCCAGGCCGGTCAGTGTCTGGTGCACTCGCTGGCGGAGGGCCATCCGGGGAGCGGGGTGATCGGATACTTCTTCGTCTTCTTCGGGGTGTGGTGGGCGTGGATGAACTTCACGTGGTTCGCGTCGGCCTACGACTGTGACGACGTGCCGTACCGGATCGCGACGCTCGTGCAGATCGCCGGTGTGCTGGTCTACGCGGCGGGGGTGAGCCGGGCCTTCAACCAGAACGACTGGACGGTGGCCGTCATCGGCTACCTGATCATGCGGGTGGCGCTGACGGCGCAGTGGCTGCGGGCGGCGTCCGGGGAGAGCGGCGCGGCCCGTACGGCGGCGCTGAAGTACGCGGCGGGGCTGGTGTTGTGCCAGGCGGGCTGGGTGGCGCTGCTGTTCGCCCCGGACGCGTCCAAGCGGTGGCTGTTCCTGGTGCTGGTGGCGGCGGAGCTGTTGGTTCCGGTGCTGGCCGAGCGCGGGCACCAGACGCCGTGGCACGCGCACCACATCGCGGAGCGGTACGGGCTGTTCACCATCATCGTGCTCGGCGAGACGATCGCCGCGAGCACGGTGGCCGTGAAGTCGGCGCTCGACGAGCACGAGGCCCTCGGTGAGCTGCTGCCGATCGCCGCCGGCGGGCTGCTGATCGTGTTCGCCGCGTGGTGGATCTACTTCGCGGTGCCGATGCACGAGCGGCTGACGTCCAACAGGGAGGCGATCCCGTGGGGGTACGGCCATCTGTTGATCTTCGCGTCGGGTGCGGCGATCGGTGCGGGCATCGAGGTCGCGGTGGAGCACGCGGTGGGCCAGGCCCACATTTCGCAGGTGGCGGCGAACGCCGCCGTCACCGTCCCGACGGCCCTGTTCCTGATGATGGTGTGGTTGTTGCACTCCCGGCACTTCAAACGGGGTCTCGCCCAGCAGCTGGTGCTGCCGGTGTCCGCCGTGGTGATCCTCGCGTGCACGTGGACGGGTGACTACGCGGTGTTCTACGCCGGCCTGTTCGCGACGGCGACCGTGGCGGTGGGCCAGACCCTCTCGGTCCGGGGCGGGCCGCGGGCGGCCGTCGCCGTCTGAGGTCCCGGGATCCGGAGGAGGCGCCGGCCGCGGGCCGTCACTCCCGTGCCCGTGGATCCGTTCTGCAGCACGGCGCACCGCGTACGGCGCGCCGCACATCACGCGGTGCGCGTCACGCACCAAGGCGACAGGAAGAGACGGCCCATGACACTCCCCCCGCAACGGCAGAGCAGCACGACCGGTCCCGGAGCGGAACTGGCCGAGCCGGGTTTCTGGCAGCTTCCGCCGGACCGGCGCCTGGCCGCCTTCGCGCGCCTGCGCGCGCTGCCGTCCCCGGTGTTCGTCCCGGAGGGGGCCGGCCATTGGGCGCTCGTCCGGCACGCGGACGTGCAGGAGGCGAGCCGGCTGCCCAAGGTGTTCGCCAGCGCGCCCGGGGTCACCACGCCGGAGCCGGCCCGGTGGGTTCGGGCGCTGTTCGGGGACTCGATGGTCAACCTGGACGGTCCGGACCACGCGCAGCTGCGCAAGATCGTGCAGCGGGCCTTCACGCCCCGTCTGCTGGCCGCCGCCGAGGAGGACATCCACGCGGTGGCGGCGCGGATCGTGGACGACGTGCTGGAGGGGCGGCCCGACGAGTTCGTGTCGGCGGTGGCCTCCCGGCTGCCGCTGGAGGTCATCTGCAACATGATGGGCATCCCGGAGCGCTACCGGGCGGAGATCGCGGACCGGGTCAACCACGCTTCCGAGAACATCGGGGTGGAGCGGGGCCTGGCGTCGCGGCTGCGGATGCCGGGGCGGGGGCTGCGGGCGCTGGCGCGGATGCAGCGGATGGTCGCGGGGATCGGGCGGGAGCGGCGCAGGCACCCCACCGACGACCTGATCTCGGCGCTGGTCTGCGCGAACGTCGACGGCCAGGCGCTCGGGGCCCGTCAACTGGGGGCGTTCTTCAGTCTGCTGATGGTGGCCGGGGTGGAGACGACCCGTAACGCCATCACGCACGGGCTGACGCTGCTGACCGACTTCCCCGAACAACGGGACCTGTTGCTCTCGGACTTCGAGAAGTACGCGGACGGCGCGGTGGACGAGATGATCCGGCACTCGACGCCGATCATCCAGTTCCGCCGGACGGTGGCGGCCGAACACACGCTGGGCGGACACCTGTTCCGGCCCGGCGACAAGGTGGTGCTGTACTACGCCTCCGCCAACCGTGACGAGGCGGTCTTCCCCGATCCGGACGCCTTCGACATCACCCGCTCCCCCAACCCCCATCTGGGTTTCGGGGGTGGCGGTCCGCACTTCTGCCTGGGCGCGCACCTGGCCCGGGTGGAGATGAAGGCGCTCTTCCGCGAGCTGCTGACCCGTCCGGTGGGGCTGCGCGCGGTGGGGCTGCCCGATCTGGCGGGGTCCAGCTTCGACAACCGGGTGCGCTCACTGCGCTTCGCCTTCGACTGCCCCCACACCGGGGTGTGACGGCAGGCGGGGGGACCGGCCACCGGGCGGGCTGGGAGCCCGGTGGCCGGAGCGCGGTCCCGCCTACTGCTGGAGGCTCTGCACCGTCAGGACGCAGTGGGCGCTGCTGGTCAGCACTTCCTCGTCGCCGGCGAAGGCCTGCAGGAGCTCGGGGGTGACCGGCTTGCCGGGGACGGCCTCCGGCCAGGCGCGCGTGGCGAACAGGAAGTACGCCTGCCCGCTCTCGTCGGCGGCGGCGACCCACTCGTCGGGGGCGGTGCAGGTCGCGTTCAGGCCGGGCAGGGTCAGGGCGACCTGGTTGCCCGCGAGGAGGATCTGCACGGCGAAGGTGCGCGGGTTGCGGGTGCCGTCCATGACGACGTCGCCGATGGGCAGGCCGATCTCCTCCAGCAGTCCGCGCGCGGCCTTCTCGCCCACCTCCCGGCCCTGCGGGCCGTCGCCGAGGGTGTAGGCGAGGAGGTACGGGATGTCGTGCCCTTCGGAGGGGTCACCGATCCAGGCGAGCACGGAAAGGGTGCCGAGGTGGGACCGGTCGATTTCGGCTTGCGTTGAAGTCATGCGCCGCACCTTAGTGCTCTGGAACCGGGCCCTTTCACGGCCTTTCACCCGGGCGGGCTAGACCGACCAGAAACCCCCTCCGGAATTCGCCCGGATGTTCGCGTCCTGATACTGGAGCCGCACAATGCGCGTGTTTTCCGGGATTTCGAACACCACCCATCCCTCGGCCCGCTCACCGACCGCGAGGGAATCGAAGACGAGTGGTTTGCCGGTGGTCAGTTCACCGGTGCGCACGGCCGGGTAGCGCTTTCCCGCGCTGTCGTACGCCCACATGCGCCCGAGGGGCCCGTACGAGGCGCCGCCGACGTTGACGAACGACATCGAGGCGGCCGTCCAGCGCTTCCCGGCGGGGGGCCCGTAGTTCGGCTCCACGCTGAGCGCGGGGTCCACGTAGGCGGCGAGGACGGCCTGGAGGTGTCGCCCCACCTCGCGTCCCTGCACCCGTACGGAGTCACCCACATGGGCATCCTTCGCGGTGGCCCCGTCCGCGCCGCGGGCCGGCGCCGCGGGCTCCTCGTCGGTGCCGGGCGCCCCGTCGTCGACCGGGACGGCGGGTGCGGCGGCGGGGGCGAGTGCGGCGCCCTCGGGGGCGCTCTGGCAGGCGGTGGCGCCGAGCAGCAGGACGGGCAGGAGGGTGGCGGCGGCGAGGGCGGCGGTGGGCTGGCGCATACGGGAACCCCTTCGGGGATCTTCGGTGCGGGGATGTATTTCGGCCAGTCTCACGCGCCCGAGCGGGCAATTGCACACACCGACACGGGTATGCGGTGCGTGTTTGCCCCCGACTGCCAGCACAATGCGTTCCGGCGGAATCCCGTCATCCACGCCCACCTGGAGGAAGAATGCGTACGCCTGCCCGCCGAATGGCCTTCTCCGCCTTCTCCGCACTGGCCGCGACCGCTTTGTTCGCGGCGCCCGCCGCCGCCACCGTCTTTCAGCAGGCCGTCGTCGTCAACCCGGACGCGGAGATCGCCCGGGACGGTGCGATCACCCTTCACGGGGCCTATCAGTGCGAGACCGCGTCCCCCGGCGGGGCTACGCAGATCAGGGTGACCGTCGCCCAGAAGGACTCGGGCCGGCTCAGCATCGGGACCGGTGCCGTCTGCGACGGTGCGCCGCACGAGTGGAAGGTGCGGGCGCCGCAGTTCGGCGCCGGCCTGCACGCGGGTCGCGCGGTGGCGACGGCGGAGCTCCAGGAGGTGCACCTGCACGGCCTGATGCCGAGGGCGGTCGACACGGTCGCCGTGGACAGCCGGGACATCGAGATCCACGAGCAGCACTGAGGCCGCGGGGCACCCGCCGTCCGTCCGGTGGCCGCGGCCACCGGACGGACGGCATCGCGCGGGCGCGGCCGCGGGTCAGTGGCATTCGGGTGCGACGCCCGTCATCGACATGAACGCGACCGTCTGGCACCCGGGGTCCGCGTGGGGCCGTCCCATCGTCCAGTCCACGACCTTCGGCACCCCGGCCGCGAGCAGCAGCACCGCCAGGAGGCCCGTGACGGCGCCCCTGCTCAGGCGGCGCACGGCACGGCCCGGAGCAAAACCTTCCGTTTCATGGCCGCATCATCACCCCGCACCCGGCATCCCACAACCCGGAGTGAGCGTCCGCTCACAACGTGCCGCGCTGGCTGGCGCGGGCGTCGAACTCGCACCAGACGGCCTTCCCGTCGCCCCGGGACTCCACCCCCCAGTGCGTGGCCAGGGCGTCGACCAGCAGCAGCCCGCGCCCCGTGGTGGCCGCCTCGCCCGGTGTGCGGCGCCGGGGCCAGACGCTGGAGCGGTCCTTGACCCACAGCCGGATCCGCCGCACGGGTTCGGGCAGCACCTCCATGGTCAGCACCGCCCCGCCGTCGGTGTGCAGGAGGGCGTTGACCAGCAGCTCCCCCGCCGCCAGCTCGACGTCGTCGGCCAGCTCGGCCATGCCCCAGTCGCGCAGGGCCTGCCGCAGGGCGTAGCGGGCCTCGGAGAGCCCCTCCGGGTCGGCCTGGTGGATGTACTGGTGGATGCGCGGGGCCCGGTGGGTGCCGGGGTCGGGGGCGCGGCGCAGCACGAGCAGGGCGACGTCGTCGCCGGAGCCCCAGCGCTCCCAGAGCCGGTCGGAGAGGTGGTCGGCGAGGGCTCCGGCGTCCTGGGGTCCGCTGCGCACGGCGTGGGCGAGGGCTTCCATGCCCTGGGTGATGGCGGTGCCGGGTTCCTCGACGAGCCCGTCGGTGCACAGGACGAGGATCTCGCCCGGCACCAGGTCCAGGCGGGTCTCGGGGAACTCCTCCTGTTCGAAGGCGGAGGCCAGCCCCAGCGGCAGGCCGCCGCGTACGTTGGGCCAGCCGGTGCGGCCGTCGGTGTGCCGGATGAGCGGGCCGAGGTGGCCGGCGCGGGCCGCCCGTACGCCGCCGGTCTCCAGGTCCACCTGTGCGTACATGCAGGTGGCGAAGCGTTCGGTGTCGAGTTCGGCGAGGAAGCGGGAGGCGCGGGCCAGGACGGTGGAGGGGGAGTGCCCCTCGCCGGCGTAGGCGCGCAGGGCGATGCGCAGCTGGCCCATGATGGCGGCGGCGTGCGTGTCGTGGCCCTGGACGTCGCCGACGACGATCCCGACCCGGTCGCGGGGCAGGGAGATCACGTCGTACCAGTCGCCGCCGACCTCGCGTCCGCTCCAGGCGGAGTGGTAGCGCACGGCGATCTCTCCGCCGGTGATGTCGGGGATCCGGCGCGGCAGCATGGCGGCCTGGAGGCCGGTGGCGAACTCGCGTTCCTGGTCGAAGAGGAGGGCCCGTTGCAGGGACTGGGCGACGATGCCGGCGAGGCCGAGGCAGAGGTTCTGTTCCTCCGGGCTGAACTCGCTGCGCCGGCGGTAGAAGAGCACGAGTCCGCCGATGGCCTTGGCCTGGGCGATGAGCGGGAGGTAGGCGGCGGCGTCGTAGCGGATCCGGTTGAGGTAGTCGGCGAGCAGCGGGAACTCGGCGGCCAGCTCGGTGAGCGAGGTGACGAATCGTGCCTGGCGGGTGAGCACGGCCTGCGACAGCGGCAGGGATCCGTCCAGGCGGGTGAACCTGCGTTCGCTGAGGATCTCCAGGGACTCCCCGCTCAGCGCGATGATCTTGATGGTGCCGTTCTCGACGAGGCCCAGCGCGAGTCCGTCGGCGCCGAGCCGTTCCAGCGCGCCGGCGCCGGTCAGGGCGGCCGTCACGTCGTCGACGGTGACGGCGCGCGACAGGGCCTCGGTGGTGCGCTGCACGATGGCGGCCTGCTGGATGCGGGCGTTCTCCAGTTTGCGCAGCACGGTGGCGTGGGCGAGCTCGGCGGTGGCGTCGCGCACGATCCCGACGATGCGCAGCGGATGCCCGTCGGGGTCGCGCAGCACCCGGCCCTGGATGTGGGTCCACTGGTCGCGGCCGTCGCGCCGGCGCACCGTGAGGTACGAGCCGTAGGTCTCGCCGCCGCCGTCGAGGACGCCGGCCACGGTGTCCTGGAGCCGTGCCGAGTCGTCGGCGGGGATCCGCAGCCCGAGGCCGTCGGGGGTGTGGTCGAACTCGTGCGGCTCCAGGTCGAAGACGGCCAGGCCGGCCTCGTCGATGGCGACGGTCCCGGTGTCGAGGTCCCATTCGAAGCTGCCCATGCCGTTGAGCGCGAGCCGCTCCCCGGGGCCCGTCAGCGGGCCGGGGGTGCCGTCCCGCCCGGGCCTGTCACGCTCCGCCGCTGCCACGAGTCACACCACCTAACGGCCGGGCCAGCACGGCTGGGAGATGAGCCGCTCCCACTCCTCGTCAGGATGCCCCGGGAGGGTGCGTCCGGCCTCCCGCCAGCGCTTGAGGAGGGCGAGGTAGATCGCGGCCGGGTCGGTGGGGGCGAAGCCCCCGGACGGGCCGGACGGGCCGGAGGGGCCGGAGGGGCCCGGTGGCCTGCCGGTGCCGGACGCACGCCGGCCGTGCGGTGTGCCGCCGGCGGCTCCGGCCGGGGAGTGCTCCCCGCGGCTGGCGGGGATGCGCACCCAGCCACGGCCGCCCTGTGCTCGCTCCGCGCCCATCGCGGGACCCCTCTCCGGTGGATCTCAGCGTAGATACGTATTCGGATGCCCGGCGGCGGCCCGGTCCGGGCCGGCGCCGTCGGTGGTGCCGGTGAGCGGGCCCCGGGCGCCGAGGCGGCCCAGGACTCCCTTCACCAGTCTCCCCGCCGTGAAGCCCGCGCCGTGTACGAATCGCATGGAAGGTCCGAACGAGGGAGCGGTCAGCAGTCCCGCGAAGAACAGTCCGGGCCAGGACGACTCGAAGCCGGGGCTGAGCTCCGGGGTCCCGCCGTCGCCGACGGTCGCCAGGGCCGCGCGCAGTCCCGCGTCGAGCAGTTCCAGCCGGGCCAGGTCGGGGGCGAAGCCGGTGGCGGCGATGACGTGCGCGGTGTCCAGTACGACGGACTCCCCGGCCGCCGTGGTCAGCCCGAGCCGGGTCCGGCCGCCGGCCACGGGCACGGCCCGGTGCAGCCGGTGTCCCAGCAGGGTCGGCACCCGCCGCTCGAAGCGCTCCCGCAGCCACCAGGCCCCGGCGGGCCCGAGGGCGGTGGCGGCGATCCGCTCCCGGGTCGGGGCGGGCAGCCGCCGCACCGCCCAGGGCAGCTCCGACCACACCCAGCTGCGCCAGCCGGTGCCGAGCCCGCTGTGCGGGTCGCGCAGGGCCTGGAGCAGGGGCCGGTCCAGGGGCTGCGGGACGGTGTTCCAGTTCAGCCGGGACCGCCGGGCCACCAGGCAGGGCCGGGCGCCGGTCTCCGCGAGGAGCGCGGCGGTCTCCAGTGCGGCCTGCCCGGCGCCGAGGACGGCCACCTCCCGCCCGGCGAAGCGGGACAGGTCGCTGTGGCCGGTGCTGTGCGAGCAGTGGCCCGGGGGCAGGTCGCGCAGTGCTCGCGGGTACCGGGTGAAGGGCATCACCCCGACCGCGAGGGCCACGGTGCGGGCCGGGCGGGGCGGGCCGTCGGCGGTGCGGACGAGGAAGCCGTCGCCGTGCGGGGTGACCTCGGTGACGGTGTCCTCCTCCACCTCGGGCAGCCCCGCGTGGCGGGCGAACCAGAGCCCGTAGGCGCTGAAGGTGCCGATGGGCAGCGGGCTGCCGTGTTCGGCGGTCAGGCCGCGGGTGGCGCAGTACTCGGCGAGGGTGTGGCGGCCTCCGGGCGCGGAGAGGTTGGAGGACCAGGGCTCCGACTTCAGGTACATGCCCGCGGGCATGTGGTCCCGCCAGGACGCCATGGGGCGTCCCACCACGCGCACCCCGAGCCCGGCCGCAGCCGCGTGCGCGGCGATCGACAGCCCGTAGGGGCCCGCGCCGATCACCACGAGATCGTCCATCCGCCTCACGGCCGTTCCTCCAGCTCTTCGGTTACCGGGTGACCAGTTCGTCCGGCTCCGCCGGGGCCTCCGGCGGGGTCCGGCGGGCCGGGGGCCCCGGCCGTTCGCCCCCGCGCTGCCGGGGCGCCCGCACCGCGCGGGCCCCCCGGCGGCCCTGTTCGGGTACGCCGCGCAGGGCGCGGGCCCCCTTGCCGAGGCCGCGGCCCAGGAAGGCCCCGAGCATCGCCAGGAACGGCCCGAGGTCGTCGGCGGCGAACCAGGCCGCCTCCACGCGGCCCCGCCGCTCCCGCGGGGGCGCCGCCCGCACCGGACCGGGCCGCCGCCCGGCGGGCGGGGCAGGTGCGGCGGAGGGCGCCGGTGCGGCGGGCGGGGGCAGTGCGGCGGGCGGGGCCTGGGCCCCGTCGGCCGGACCCGCGGCGGGGGCCGGGCCCCCGTCGGGCGGGGTCCGCGGTACCTGTCCCGGTTCCGGTTCCGGGCGGCGGACGGCGGGCAGGACGGGGCCCGCCTCCGCCGTGCGCCGGCCGCCGGGCGGGACCGGGCCCGGCACCCCGGGCAAGCCGGACACCCCGGTGCCGCCGGACGCACTGGATGCCCCGGACTCCCCGAGCGCACCCAGCGCACCGGCGGCCCCGACCGCACCGGCGGCCCCGACCGCACCGGCGGCCCCGAGCGCCCCGAGCGCCCCGGGGCCGCCGGCCGGGCCGGGGCCCTGGTCACGGCCGGCGCCCGCCGCGGCGGTGCCGGCGCCGTCGGCCCGTACGGTCGTCGCCGCGGGCAGCCGGCGGCCCCGTACCGCCGCGAGCAGCGCGTAGTTCTCGGCGACGAACACCCGGCCGGGACCGCCCACCGGCTCCGGGACCCGTTGCCCCGTCAGATCGAGGTACATCGCCTGGACCACGTCCAGCCCACGGTCGTCCGTGAACAGCCGGAACTGCGCGCCGGGGCGCGGGTTGAAGTCCACCAGGCGGAAGGTGCCCCGCTCGTCGCACCGGAAGTCGAGGTCCAGGATCCCCTGGTAGCCGAGCCGTTCGGCGAGCCGCAGCCCCGACTCCTCCACGGCCGGGTCCGGCAGCCACCGTCCGACCGCCGTCAGCCCCGTCCGCACCGGCCAGGACAGCTCCTTGCGGCCGGACCCGGCGAGCAGCGGGCGCCCGCCCCGGGCGAAGGCCCCGTGGAAGAACCAGTCGGTGTCGGGGCCGGCGGGCAGGAACCGCTGGAGCAGCAGGCGGCTCCCGGCCTCCGCCGAGCGTTCGTACAGCCGCCGCGCCTCCGCGACGCCGTGCACCAGGGTGGTGCTGCGCAGTCCGACGGCGGCGGGCAGCAGCCACGGCCGGCTCCATTTGGCCACCACCGGCAGGCCGAGCCGCCAGGCGGCCTCGGCCGCCTCGGCCCCGCTCGCCGGGATCACCGTCTCCGGGTGCGGGACGCCCCAGCGGGCGCAGAGCCGCGACAGCTCCGCCTTGTCGGCCACGCGGGCGGGCAGGTTGTCGGGCTGATGGGGGATCCGGAAACGGTCCGTCAGCATCGGGGCGACCCTGGAGACGGCGATGGCGCTCAGGTCGTCCATGGCGATGAGCACCGCCGGCCGCCCGATCCGCTTCGACACCCCGGTCAGGCACTCCAGCAACGCCTCGGGCGCTTCGGGGTCGAGCCCCCCGTCGGGTCCGGGGTGCGTGGCGCGCAGGTACCGCGAACGCCCCATGGGACCTCCCCCGGCTTCGACGACGGCATGGACCTCCACGCCCTTGCGCCCAAGCGATCTGACGGCGCCGAGGGTTCCGTGGTGGAACGGATTCCGATCGAGTCTGAGCAGAACAGCGGGCACATGGTTGGCGAACGCGTGCATGGAAACGGTGTCTTTCACCTAGTCGGACCAAGCGGGCAGGATGCGCAGCTGCGAATGGCCTAGGCAAAGGCCATCGGACAGGCCATTCGTCAGATGTGATGTCTAACGTCGTCGGCAAGCACACCGGTTCGGGAAAGCTCGGGAGACGCCATGCCCAGACCACGCCGCCGACTGGCGAGCACCTGCATCGGTACGGTCACGGCCGGGCTGCTCGCCACCGGGGCCGCCCTGGCCGCACCGGAGGAAGAGCCCAGGGGCTCCGACATCGCCATGGGCGCCTACCTCGACTACGGGCCGTCCGGCGTCGCCCGGATCCCGTACCTGTCGCGCTGGCTGGGCGGCAAGGAGATCCGGGTCGGGCACACGTATCTGCCCGGTGACCAGTGGGCGGGCATCGAGGGCAACGTGCCCTTCCTGGCGGACTGGGCCGAGTGGCGGCAGGCCGAGGACGACCGGATGTTCGTGCTGAACGTGCCCATGCAGGCCCGGAACGAGGGCCGGGTCCCGGACTGGCAGGTGGTCCAGCTGATCCGGGCCGGCGCGCAGGGCCAGTACGACCGGCACTTCACGAAGCTGGCCGAACGGCTGGTGGCGCTGGGGGTGCCGGACACGGTCGTCGTGCTCGGCTGGGAGATGAACGGCACCACGTACACCCACCGCTGCGGGCCCGACCCGGAGAACTGGAAGGCGTACTGGAAGCGCGTCGTCAACGCGATGCGCGCCGTTCCCGGCCAGCGGTTCAAGTTCGATTTCGCCCCCAGCCGGGGGGCGGACGCGATCGGCTGGACCAAGTGCTACCCGGGCGACGACGTGGTCGACGTCATCGGCATGGATTCGTACGACCAGGCGCCGGGCCGGACCTTCGAGGACCAGATCACTCAGCCGTACGGGCTCCAGGCGCACGTCGACTTCGCGAAGGCACACGGCAAGGAGATCTCGTTCCCGGAGTGGGGGCTGTTCCGCAACGGGGACAACGCGGAGTACGTGCGGCGCATGCTGAAGTGGATCGAGCAGCACAAGCCGCTCTACCACACCATCACCGACTACTGCCCGCACGGCGTGTGGCAGTGCAAGCAGAACCCGGAGTCGTCGAAGGTCTTCCGCGAGGCGCTGACCCCGCGGGTGCCGGTCGAGCCCACGCCCCCGGTGGTCCCGACGCCCGTGGTCCCGACCCCGGTCGTCCCGACCCCGGTGATGCCCACTCCGGTGGTCCCGACGCCGGTCGTCCCGACGCCGGTCGTCCCGACCCCGCAGGTCCCGACCCCGCAGGTGCCCGCACCAGCGGTCCCGACGCCGACCCCCACCCCGGAGGCGTCCGACCCCCCGGTCGTGCCCCCGGTCGTCCCCGGCCCGAGCACGGGTACGAGCCCGGCCCCGACGCCGACTCCCGAGCCCGCGCCCGAGCCCAAGCCCAAGCCCGATCCCGGGGTGTCCGTCCCGCCGGTGTTCCCGCCGGCGCCGACGCCCGAGGTCTCGGTGCCCGCGTCGCCGAGCCCGCTCGTCCCCACCCCCGTCCCCGTCCCCGCCCCCGTGCCCGTCCCCAGTCCGGCGCCGAAGCCGCCCGCCCCCGAACCGACCGCCAACAGCACGCAGTGGTGCGTCCCGCTCAACTTCGGCGAGTGGCTGAACAAGCTGGTCGGCAGGCAGACGGTCTGCATCACGCTCGACTGGGGCAAGAACTCCGGCTTCTGGCCCTTCTAGACGGGTCATCGCACCCGCAGTTCGTTCAGCCGCGCCCGCCAGTCCCGGGCGGCCGGCAGCGCCTCGCGCAGCGCGTCCACCGCCCGCTCGCGCCCCGTGACCTGCGACTCGTGCAGCCGCAGCAGGGGCGCGAGCGCGTTGGTGGCCAGCAGGAGACGCTGGTTGACGACCGTCTCGGGACGCCAGTGGTTCTTGTACGGCTCGTTGCCGCGCAGGAAGCTCACCACCGGCCGTCCCTCGGCCAGGGCCCGGCCGGCCTCGTAGCGCAGCAGCAGCGCCGCGACGTCGACCTTGCGCTCCCTCAGTTCCGGATCGGCGCCGTACAGGTAGCCGCCGCTCAGCCCGGCGGACAGCAGCGTGACGTTGGCCGCCACCACCGCGCCGTCCAGCCGGAACTCCGTCAGCCGCCCCTCCCCCGCCCGCACCATCCGCCGGGTGGCCCGGGTCAGGTGCTCGGCGAACCGGGGCCGCAGGTGTTCGGGGGTGACCCCCCGGCCGCGCCACTGCTTCTCGTGGAGCCGCAGCAGGGTCCGTACGGCCCCCGGCACCTCGTCCTCGGTGACCTCGTGCTCCTCGATCCCGGCGGCGTCGGTCTTGCGCAGCTTGGCCCGCACCCGCTGGGCGCCGGAGGCCGGCATCCGTTTGACGAGCTCGTCGAAGGGCAGCGCGGGCAGTTCCATGCAGGTGGAGTCGGCCAGTTTGCCGGTCACCCCGGGCCACGCCTCGTACAGTGCCTCGGCCGCCGCCCCCGGCCGTACCTCGCGCAGGTCCACGACCGCGCTGCGGGCGGCCCGGTGCAGCCCGTGGGCCAGGGCGGGCACGACCTGGCCGGCGTACCCGTCGGCCACGAGCACGTCGAAGTAGTCGGTGATGGGCCCGCCCAGCGGCACCAGCCGCGGCAGCGGCCGGTGTACGAGCATCAGCGCGGCGGCGCCGACCAGTTCCTCGCCCCGCCGCACGAGCAGGACCCGCAGCCGGCCCTCCTTCCCGTACGAGAGCCACCACGAGTGGAGCCAGGCGTGGCTCTGGAAGGGGGTGGCGGTGCGACAGCCCCGGACGAGCCGGTTCCACGGTTCCTCCAGCGCGGCGAACTGCCGGGGGTCGCGGCACATCGTCACCGTCAGGGCCCCGGTGGAGCCCCGCGTCATCGCACGGACTCCTTCTCCTTGGTCTCGGAGTGCTCGCCCTGGGCGGGCAGCGAGGCGTACTCCTCCACGACCGGCAGCGCCTCGTCCTCCTGCTTGCGGCGGCCGGGCCGGGCCAGCAGCCACAGCCCGCCCAGCAGCCCGCCCGCGCACAGTCCGACGGCGCCGCTGACGGGGGCCGACGGGGAGGCGGGGTCGGCGGGCGCGACGGCCTGGTTGAACAGGAGCAGTTGCACGCCGGTGTTCTTGGCGGCCTGGTTGCTGCTCAGGGTGAGCGCGTCGGCGACGGCGTTGGCGATGTCGGCGGCCTCGGAGGGGCTCTTGGACATCCCGGTGATGGCGATCATCGGCGAATCGGGGGAGGTCTCGGTACGGACCTGGGTGCGCAGGCGGCGGGCGTCGATGCCGGCGCGGGGCTGGGCGTAGGCGAGGGTGGAGCTGCTGGTGGCGATGCGTCCGTAGGCCTGGGCGAAGCCGAGGGCGGTCGCGGGCTCGGTGGTCTCGTTGGGGACGGCGACGACGTAGCCGGTGGCGGCGTACTCGGGGGCCTTGAGGACCCCGTACGCCCCGCCCGCGGCGAGGCCGAGCAGGGCGCAGGCGGGCAGGGGCCACCAGGCGGGCGGTGGCAGCAGCCGGCGCTTGCGCTCCGAGCGGTGGTCCGGACGGTGGTCGGGACGGTGGTCGGACTTCTTCTGGTCGGCGGTGTCGGCCATGTGCGGTGCTCGCTTCCTGGGTGGAGGGGAGTTCGTTCACCCCCGCCCGTCCCCCGGCCGGGGGGCGGTGCTCAGGGGGTGGGGTGCGGGTGCGGGGCCGGGGTCAGGCCCCGCCGGGTGCGGGGGCGTCCGCCGCGGTACGGGGCGCGGCCCCCGGAGTGGTCGCGGCGGCCGGCCCGGGGCCGGGGCCCGGTGCGGCCCCGGGGCCGGCCCCGGCGGTGGGGCCGGGCACGGCGGTGGGGCCGGGCACGGCGGTGGGGCCGGGCACGGCGCCCGGGGCCGGGCCCGGGGCCGGGCCCGGGGCCGGGCCCGGGGCCGTGTCCGGGGCCGGGGCGCGGTCGGTCCCGTCGGGGCCGGGCACGGCCTGGGGTGCCGGTTCCGGTGCCGCACCCGGAGCCGGAGCCGGAGCCGGTACGGGGGCGGCCAGGGCGAGGGAGTAGACGTCGAGGAGCTGCCGGGCGGTGCGGGCGATGTCGTAGCGGCGTACCACCGGGGGCGCGGGGAGCCGGCGGGCGCCCGCTTCCATCTGCCCGCGCAGGGCGGCGACGAGTTCCTCCGTGCCGGGCCCGATCCGCCGCGCCCCGGGCGCCCGGTCGGCGGGCAGGTCGTCGATGGCGGGGCAGGTCACGTGGAGCACGGGGAGTCCGGCGGCCAGGGCCTCGACCACGGCGAGCCCGAAGGCCTCCTCCGTGGACGGGGACACGAAGACGTCCATGGCGGCGAGCAGGGAGGGGATCCCGGGGGTGCGCCCGTCGGGGCTGTCGCCGAGCGGGTCGCGCTCCCCCAGGAGGTGGATGCGGCCCTGCGCGCCGAGTTCGGCGGCGAGCGTGCGCAGCGCGGCCCGCTCCGGCCCGTCCCCGGCGAGGAGCAGGTGGGCGCCGGGCAGCGCGGCGACGGCCCGGACGAGTACGTCGAACCGCTTGCCGGGCACCAGTCTGCCGACCCCGCCGACCACGAAGGCCCGTTCGGGCAGCCCCGTGCGGGCCCGGGTGGCGCGGCGGGCTCCTTCGTCGTAGCGGAAGCGTGCGGCCTCGATCCCGTTGGGGACCACGTGGATGCGGGCGGCGGGCACGCCCCAGCCCTCCAGGCGGGCCGCCACGGTGTCCGATACGGCGACGGTGGCGGAGCCGAGCCGTTCGCCGGCCAGGTAGAGGGCCCGGACCCCGCCGGTCAGGGGGCGGCCTTCGATCTCAGCCTCGCCGAGGGAGTGTTCGGTGGCGACGACGGCCCGTACTCCGGCGAGCCGGGCGGCGAGGCGCCCGTAGACGCAGGCCCGGTAGAGGTGGGTGTGGACCAGGTCGTAGCGGCCGTTGCGGATGAAGCGGGCCAGGCGGGGCAGGGCGCCCAGGTCGCGGTTGCCGCGCATGCCGAGGTGGACGACCCGGACGCCGTCGGCGCGCAGTCCTTCGGCGACCGGCCCGGGGTTGGTGAGGGTCAGGACGTCGCAGGGCATCGGCATGTGACGCAGTAGGAGCCGCAGTTGCTGCTCGGCGCCGCCGACGCCGAGTCCGGTGATGACGTGGAGGGCCTTCACGGCAGGACCACCCGTCGCAGTTCGCGCAGCCGGTGGCGGAGCTGCTTGATCCGCATCCGGCCGCGGCCGTCGGCCTGGCTGACGTGGGTGCGGGGCAGGGCGTGCGGGCCGGTGAGCCGGCCGGGGGTGATCGCGCAGGCGTACGCGTATCCCGCGGTCCGGGTGGCTTCGACGACGCGGGCGTCGAGGTGTCCGTAGGGGTAGCAGAAGCCCCGGGGAAGGCTGCCGGTCAGTTCGCGCAGCAGGTCGCGGCTGCCGCGCAGTTCCTGCCGCAGGACGTCGTCGGGGGCTGTGGTGAGGTCCTGGTGGAGCAGTCCGTGCGAGCCGATCTCCGTTCCGCCGGCGGCGGCTTCGCGGATCCCCTCGGCGGTGAGGAGGGACTTGCGCGGGCCGAGCGGGTCCCACACGTTGTCGACGCCGAGCCGTCCGGGCAGGACGAACAGGGTGGCGGTGCAGTCGTAGCGGCGCAGCAGGGGCAGGGCGCCGGTGAGGAAGTCGGTGTAGCCGTCGTCGAAGGTGAGTGCGACGAGGCCGCGCCCCTGTCCGGCGGCGCGGGCCCGCAGCAGTTCGCCGACGGACACCCCGCGCAGTTTCCGGGTGCGCAGCCACTGCAGCTGGGCCTCCAGGGCGCCGGGGGTGACGGTGATCCCGTACGGGTCCTCGGCGGGGTCGGTGAACTCGGCGACCGAGTGGTACATCAGGACCCACGGCGATGCGGACCGGCGGGCGGGGCCCTCCACGGCGGGGGGTGCCATATCGGTGTCAGCGGACATTGCGGAACCTCTGGGTGAGCTGGGTCAGGCAGGTGGTGAGCCGGGCGGTGATCTGGGTGATCTGGGCGGGCAGGGAGGTGACTTCGATGGCCCGCATGGCCGTGCCGGTGGCTCCGAACATGGCCGGGACCAGCAGGCAGCCGAGGGCGGCGCTGAGCAGGGGGTCGGGGATCATCGGGCCGGCGAGCCAGCCGGTGCCGCCGGCGGCGACGGCGGCGACGGCGAGGCGTCCGATGCTGAGGGCGACGCGGCGGACCTGGATGGCGACGATGCGGGAGCCGAGTCCGGTGAGCAGGAGGGCGGCGGTGGTGGAGATGCCGGCGGCGTTGGCGGCGGCGATGCCGTAGGTGCCCCACCAGCCGACGGCGAGGGCTCCGGCCACGATGTTGACGAGCAGCCCGGCGCCCATCGCGAGCGCCGGGAACCAGGTGGGCCGGGCGGTCGAGAAGAAGGGCCGGGAGAGCGCTCCGACGAGGCAGTGGCCGAGGAGTCCGAGTCCGTAGACGCGCATGACGTCGGCGGTGGCGAGGGTGTCGCGGTGGGTGAAGGCGCCGCGTTCGAAGAGGACCTGGATGATCTGCGGTGCGTAGCCGATGACGAGGGCGCTGCCGATGAGGACGGCGAGGGAGGCGAGGGCGAGGTCCTGTTCCACCCGGCGCCGGGCCTTCTCGCGTTCCCCGCCGGCCATGGCCTGGGCGACGACGGGGAAGGTGACGGTGCAGATCATCAGGGAGAGCACCATCGGCATCTGCGCGACCTTCTGCGCGTAGTTGAGGTGCGAGATGGCGCCCGGGGGGAGGGAGGCGGCGAGGAAGCGTTCGACGAGGACCTGGGACTGCCGGAAGACGGCGAAGAAGATGACGGGCGCGATGAGTCCGAAGGCGAGGAGGGTGGGCCGGTCCCGGTCGCGCTGGCTGCGGGGGGCTCCCTTGGCGCGGGTCGGTCCGAAGCCGACGTTGCGGATGAAGGCGGGGAGCTGGACGAGGACCATCAGCAGTCCGCCGACGGCGACTCCGGCGGCGGCGGCGCGCACTCCCCACAGGGCGTGGAGGGCGACCATCGTGCCGATGATCCCGACGTTGTAGGAGACGTAGATCGCGGCGGGCGGGACGAAGGAGCGGTGGGCGCGCAGGGCGGCGCTGAAGTAGCCGGCGACGCCGAAGGTGAGCACGGTGAGGGCGGTCATCCGGGTGCACTGGACGGCCAGTTCGGGGTCGGGCAGGCCGGGGGCGAGCAGTCCGACGACGAGCGGGGCCGCGACGATCAGTACGGAGGCGACGGCGGCCAGGAACACGGCGAGCCGCGGCAGGGTCGCGCCGACGAGGAGCCGTACGGGGTCGGCCGCGCGGGCCTCCCTGCGGGTGAGGCCGGCCCGGCTGGCGGCGCGGCGGGCGAGGGCGTGGCTGAAGGCGGGCACCATCAGCAGGGCCATGGCGTCCTCGATCAGCAGGGTCGAGGCCATTTCGGGGACGGTCCAGGCGATCAGGAAGGCGTCGCTGTCGTGTCCGGCGCCGAAGAGGTGCGCGATGGTCTGGTCGCGGACGAGGCCGAAGACGGCTCCGGCGGCGGTCAGTCCGGCGGTGACGGCGGCGGCCTTGGCGAGGAACCGTCCGAGCGGGGCGGGGCCGTTGCCGGAGCCGCCGGCTCCGACGCCCGGCCCGCCGGCGGCCCGTCGCCGCCCGGCCTGCCCGGGCTGACCGGGCCGGGCGGCGCCGGCCGGTACGGGGCCCGGCACGGCTGCTCCCGGTCCGGTGGCCGGTCGCCGGCCGGGCCGGTGCCCGGTGTCGCCGGTGCCGGTGCGGCGCCCCGCGAGGGCGTAGCCGGGTGCCGCTTCGGGCGTGGGCGGTCCGGCGGGCCGGGTCCCGGGGCGGGCGTCGGCGCGTACGGAGGCCCGTCGGCCCGCGGGCACGGCGTCGGCCTCCACGTCCCGACGGGACAGACCACCCTGCCCGGCCTGCCCGGCCTGCCCGGCCTGCGGCTCCTCGGCCCCGGCCGTGCCCGCACCGGCGAGGCCCGGCGCGTCCGGCGTCGCCGGTGCGGGCGCGGCCCCCGCGGAGGAACCGGTTCCGGTGGACCCCGGGGATCCGGCGGAACCGGAACCGGGAGAACCCGCGGATCCGACGGACCCGGGACCAGCGGCGGGACCGGGGAATCCCGCCGAACCGGAGAAACCGCCGGAACCCACGGACCCGGAAGAACCCCCCGGACCGGAGAAGCCGGAGGAGCCCGCAGCCCCGGAAGGACCGGTGGGGCCTGCGGAGCCGGGTGGCGGGGCCGGGTGCGGCGGACGGCCCGCGGGCGCGGCGACCTCGGTCGCCGCGGCCGCGGGCCGCCGCCAGGGAGTCGTGTCGGTCACCGGGCCGCCGGCCCCTCAAGGGCCCTGCCGCCCGGAGAGCCCGGAGAGCCCGGGACGCCCGAACCAGCCGGACCACCTGGACCACCCGGACCACCCGCGCCCCCGGGCGACGGCAGCGCCCACCAGGCCGCCAGGCCGATGATCACCCCGGTGAGCACGGTGGACGGCCCTCCGATGTCCGCGTACAGGAAGTCGGTCAGCTGCCACACGAAGAGGCCGAGCGCGATCAGCCCGCAGTCGCGGATCCCCCGCGCCGGGCGGTCGGCGGCGTACCGGCGCAGGCCCGCGACGAGGAGCGCCGCCCAGCCGCCCGCCAGGGCGAGCAGTCCGGTCAGGCCCTGCTCGCCGAGGACGAGGAGGTACATGTTGTGCGGGGACAGCAGCGGCTGCTTGATGAACGCCTGGCCCGCGCCGCCGGTGTCGCTGCCGGAGGACAGGCCGAGCGAGGAGTGGCCGTCGCGGTGGGCGGGGAAGCCCTTGAGCCCCACCCCCACCGCCGGCCGCTCCCGCCACATCGACTCGGCGGCGGCCCACATCGTGTACCGGTCGGTGACCGACTGGTCGGGCGCGCTCGACACCTGGGTGATGGAGGTCAGCCGCTCCGCGACCATCTCGGAGCCGACGCCGAGCCCGCCGACCAGCACCACGCCCAGCGCGGTCAGCGCGACCAGCACCTTCAGCGCCCGCCGGATGCCGGCCAGGCCCATCACCAGCAGCGCGGCCCCCGCGGTGGCGATCCAGGCGCCCCGGCTGAAGGACAGCACCAGCGGCACGACCAGGACCAGCGCGCAGCCCCCGGCGATCCGGCGGACCCTGGCGGGGAGGCCGGGCGCGAGGGCGGCGGCGGTGGCCACGACCAGCCCGTACGCGACGACGGTGGCCATGCCCATGACGTCGCCGGGGCCGAAGGTGCCCACGGCCCTGATGTCCTCGCCCTGGTAGGAGGCGCCGGTGTGGGTCGCGAACTGCGCGACGCCGACGGCGCCCTGTACGAGGGCCAGCACCACGAAGCACCCGGCGGCGAGCCTGAATTCGCGGGCGTCGCGCACCAGCAGCACCACGGCCGCCGGGACGAGCACGAAGACCTGGAGGTAGCGCACGAACCCGGGCAGGGCGGCGTACGGGTCCCCGGCGGTCATGGTGGAGACGGCGAGCCCGACGCCCGGGGCCCCGAGGACGAGCACGCCCAGCGGGGTCAGTGTCCGTACCCGGCCGCGCAGCGCCTGTACGGCGCAGACGAGGGCGAGCAGCAGTGAGGCGGCGTCGGCGGGGCCGACCTTCCCGGAGGCGGTCGCGTCCCCGGCGGGGAGCGGGGCGAGGAGGAACAGGACGGTCGCGGCCAGCGGCAGCAGCGGCCAGTGGCGGCGCAGCGGGCCGGCCGGATCGGTGATCCGGGCGGGCCCGGCGGCGGCGAGGCTCATCGGTCAGCTCCCTCCCAGCCGGAAGCGGAAGAAGGAGGCCGCGGTGCGCGCCAGGATCCACAGGTCCTGCCACAGCGACCAGGTGTCGATGTAGTGGTTGTCGAAGCGGGCCCGGTCCTCGATGGAGGTGTCCCCGCGCAGTCCGTTGATCTGGGCGAGTCCGGTGATGCCGACGGGCATCCGGTGGCGGGCCTCGTAGCCGGGGTGGACGCTGCTGAACTTGGCGACGAAGAAGGGCCGTTCGGGGCGGGGGCCGACCAGGCTCATGTCACCCCGTACGACGTTCCACAGTTGCGGCAGTTCGTCCAGGGAGGACTTGCGCAGGAAGGAGCCGACGGGGCTCATCCGGCGGTCGCCGGCGACGGTCCATCGGGTGGCGGATTCGTGCTCGTCGGCGCGCAGGGTGCGGAACTTCAGCAGGGTGAAGGGGCGTCCGTAGAGGCCGACCCGTTCCTGACGGAAGATCACTCCGGGTCCGTCGGAGATCCGTACGGCCAGTGCACAGGCGCCCATGACGGGGGCGGCGGCGAGGAGGGCGAGGGCGGCGAGGAGGGAGTCGATGGCCCGCTTCGCGGTGCGCTCGGCGGTCCGGGCCGGGCGCGGCAGCAGCGGCTGTACGGCGTACCCCCACAGCTGGTCGGCGGGCTGCGCGACGCGCATGCCGGTGACCTTGGCGGTCCCGGCGGGGTCGGCGAGCCAGAGCTGGCATCCGTGGTCGTGGAAGAGCCGGACCAGGGAGGCGGTGCGTTCGTCGGCCTCGGGGGGCCGCGTGAACACGGCGTGCCGGACGGAGTTCTGGATGACGGCGCGCCGGACGTCCTCGTGGGTGGTGAGTACGGGGAGCTGGCCGCGTTCCCCGTCGGCGGGGGCGGCGGCGTCGGCGATGCCCACGGGCCGCAGTCCGTACTCGGGGCGTCCGTGCAGTGCGGCGGCGACGGCGCCCGCCCCGTCCCCGGGGCCGACGACGAGGGTGGAGACGGGGTGACGCAGGGCCGAGCGGCGGCGGAGCGCGTGGACGGTGCCGCGGCCGGCGCAGACCAGGAAGGTCTGGAGGGCGACGGCGCCCAGGAGGGTGCTCCAGCCGAGGGACTGCCGCGGCCCGGTGGTGGCGAGGACGGCTGCGGCCCCGCACCACAGCACGGCGGCCCGCCCGGCCAGCGCGGGCAGTTCGAGCAGGGCGGAGGGGGTGAGCCGGGGCCGGTAGAGGCCGCCCTGCGCGTGCAGGGCGGCGAGCAGGACGAGGAGCAGGACGATGCAGGGGCCGGTGGCCGACGGCGGCAGGACGTCCGCGGGCAGGGTGGCCGCCGTGACGGCGGCGGCCAGGGCGTCGGCGGTCACCAGCGCGGCGACGCCGTCGCGGCGGCTGATCCGCTGGGGCCGGACCGCGGGCCGGGCCCGGTCGGCCCGGGGTCCGCGCGGGGGGTGGATCGCGGGCACGGCACGGCGGGCTTCCGCGGGTGGCGCGGGCGCGAAGGCGCCGCCGCCGGCGGGCGCCGTGCCGCCCTGCCCCGTGTGCCGGGCGGGTGCGCTGTCCATCGTCATCGGCTGACGCTCTCCTGGTTCAAGGGCCGGGGCCTGCCCAGCAGTTCGTGGTACAGGCCGGTGACCGCGTCCGTGGTCCGCCGCACGTCGAACTCCGTCCGGGCGTGCTGCTGGGCCTGCTCCCCGAGTTCGGTGAGCAGCCGCGGTTCGGTGAGCAGCCGTCCCAGGGCCTTGGCCAGCGCCGTCGGGTCCTCCGGCGGTACCAGGCAGAGCCGTCCCTGGCCGGGCGGCAGGCTCTCCCGGGCACCGCTGACGTCGGAGACCAGGACCGGGCGGCCGCAGGCCATGGCTTCGAGCGGGGCGAGCGCCATGCCTTCCCACCGCGACGGCAGTACAACGAGATCGGCGGCCCGAAGCCACGGGCGGATGTCGGCGGCGGCCCCCGCGAAGTGCACGCCGGGCGGGGCGGCGCGGCGCAGCCGCTCGGCGTCGGGCCCGTCGCCGACGAGGGCGAGGCGGGCTTCGGGAACGTTGCCCAGCAGTTCGGGCCAGGCGCGCAGCAGGACGTCCTGGCCCTTCTGGGGGCAGAGCCGGCCGACGCAGACGGTGAGGGGCCCGTTGCCGGTGAGGGCGGCGGGCAGCGGGAGGGCGGTCCGTGCCTCGGCGCGGTCGCGGTCCGGGTCGCGGTGGGCGGGGCGGAAACGGTCGAGGTCGACGCCGTTGCGGATCACGGACCAGCGGGCGGTGATGCCTTCGGCTTCCCCGGCCCGGCGTTCGGACTCGCTGACGCAGAGCACCCGGTCGGCCCAGCGGGCTCCGGCCCGTTCCCAGCGCAGCGCGAGGGCGGCGGTGGCGCCGCCGACGGCGTCGAAGGACCAGGCGTGCGGCTGGAACACGGTGGGGACGCGGCCCCGTACGGCGATCCGTCCGGCCAGTCCCGCCTTGGCGCTGTGGAGGTGCAGCAGGTCGGGGCGGACGTGGCGGATCAGCCGGGCGGCGCCGAGCACTTCGGCGGGCAGGCCGGGGCCCGGGGAGCGGCCGGCGTGCCAGGTGAGCACCTCGGCGCCGGCGGCGCGGGCGTCGTCGGTGAGCCGCCCGCCGCGCGGGCAGCCGACGAGGACCCGCAGTCCGGCGGCGGCCTGGGCCCGTACGAGGTCGGTGACGACCCGGGCGACTCCGCCGTCGACGGGCTGCACGAGGTGCAGGACGGTCAGGGGCTCCGGGGCAGGTGTGGGGGCTGGTGAGGACTGTTTCCGCACGGGGAGTGGTCTCCTGCGTTCAGCGGCGCGCGTCTGTCTGAACGAAGAGCACACCGAGGAATTGACCCTGGCTTTCGCCCGTGAACCTGAAGTTCAGGGTATGGGCGCCCCCGGACAGGGCGGGGCTCAGATCGAACACGTCCGCGTCATATCCGAGGTTATTCATATGTTCGGGCTGTCGCACGAACGAGGGACGTCCGAATTCTGTGACAGTAGAATTCATCACATCATTGAAAGGGTTTTCGGCATCGCTGATGCTGATCCGGCGGCCACTGTCGGCGGTCACCGTGAGCGAGTCCCCGAGGGTCCCGCGGTCCCCGTCGTACGCCACCACTCCGGCGCGTCCCGCCGACCCGGCCGGCGCGTTCAGCCCCGCGATCTCCACCGTCTCCCCGGCGGCCTCCCCGGCCCCGGCGGCCTCCCCGGCCCCGGCGGCCAGCGATTCGAAGCCGTCCCACAGGGAGATCCGGCGCAGCGGCTCCTGGGGGTGCTCGTACGCCACGACCAGGGTCCAGCCGCCCCAGGCACCCGCCTCCGAATGCCCCATGGCGATGTTGAGCTGGGCGACCGTCCACATCCCCGCGCCCCCCTTGCGCACCATCGGGGTCACGTCGGCCGAGGCCTGGTAGGCGTCGCTGCCCGCGTCGGTGTGGTGACCGACCACGGTGTCGGCGAGCACCGCCTTGTAGGCGCCGCCCGGTTCGGCGACCAGCACCCGGCCGTTGTCCTCGGGCGGCTTCTGCTCGCCCACGCGCAGGTTCCCGCCCCAGTACAGCCGGGCGTAGGAGACCTTCGCGCCCTGCGGCACCTTGAGTTCGGCCCGGGTGGAGTTGTAGGTGTCGGGGTCCTTGTCGACCTCGTCGTAGAACATCTCGAAGTCGCCGTTGACCCCGGCCGCCCCCTTCTGCACCTCCGGGCACGGCTCGGCCTGGGGGGACTCGGCCGAGCGGCAGCTGATCGAGGAGTTGGAGGCCCGTACCAGGCCTCCGCGCTGGACCGCCTGGTAACGCTGCGTGAAGGGGATCCTGGGTGATTCACGGGCGGCGGCGGAAGGGGACGGTGGTGCGGCGGCTTCCGCCACGGGGACGAGTGCGGAAAGCGTGAGGCAGGACAGCAGGCCGACTGTGCCGAGGATTCTGCGGGAGGAACCCATGACGCCTGTCTCCATTTTCGATCAAGGGGACAAAACAGGAGTGCACTTTGTCAGAAATCAGGCTGGAAATCACGCCGGACTCGCTCGTACGGCCTTTTGGGCGATGAATCGCACCCTCGTGTCGAGCGGGTCGTTATGGGTGCACCACCGTTCGAACCCGAAAGGAAAAACGGGGAAGAGGACGAGGCCGGCGCGCGGCACCACCACGGCCGTCGCGAGCGCCGCGACGGCCGCCGGGCGGCGCGGGATCCGCCTCCGCGCACGACGGGGGCGGGGTGACGGCGGACGGCGTCGCCGCCGGCCCCCCGGCGTCCGAGCGGCAACCCGCCCCGCCCGCCCCCTCGTCCGGCAGCCCCCGCGTGAACGCCTGAGCGTCAACCGCGCCGCCCGAAACGGCGGCATCCGAGTGAAGTCACGCAACCCGGTCCGGGGGCGGGCCGTTGATCCGGGTGCTCCTGTACCGGGCAATCCTGCAAAAAAGGGACAATAATGATCAAGAAGTTTGTGGCCGGCGCAGCGGTTGCCGCCTCCGTCGTGGGTCTCGGTGCCGCCATGGCCCCGCAGGCGATGGCCATCGGGAACGACAACGGCGTCAACACCGTGAACGGCAACAACTCCGCGCAGATCTACGGCAACCAGGCCACCTACGGCAACATGAGCCCGCAGATGGCGCTGATCCAGGGCTCCTTCAACAAGCCCTGCATCGCCCTGCCGGCCAAGGCCAACGTCCAGTCGGTGCTGGCCCTCATCAACGTCGGCGTCCAGGACATCCCGGTCCTGTCCAGCCCGCAGAACCAGCAGTGCACCGAGAACTCCACCCAGGCCAAGGGCGACGAGGCCCTCTCGCACATCCTGGACAACATCCCGGTCCTCTCCGGCAACGCCTCCGCCGGCAGCTGACCGCACCCAGCGCCCCGCGCCAGCGAGGCCGCCGCACCCTCGGGGCGCGGCGGCCTCGCCGCATGCCGGGCCCGCGCCAATTCCACCACCGCAAATAGGGGCGGGAATTGTACGGACGAGCGGCCGGACCATCGGAGTGAATTCGTCCACACCCTCCGGAAAATCCCGGTTTCCTTTTCCCCGGCCGCTCGTTGTTATGTGTGCAGCGGATACACCTCTGCGGGAAGGATTGAAATCAAATGACCTACAAGAAGGCAGTCGTCCTGGCCGCCGGCATCCTGATGGCAGCCGGTGCCGCCGCCCCCGCCATGGCTGACGCGGGCGCCGCGGGCCAGGCCGTCGGCTCCCCCGGTGTGCTGTCGGGCAACCTCGTCCAGGTCCCGGTGCACGTCCCGGTGAACGTGTGCGGCAACACCGTCAACGTGATCGCGCTGCTGAACCCCGCGTTCGGCAACACCTGCGTCAACGCCTGACGCAGCGCCTGTGCCCACCAGGGCAGACCTCCTCGGGTGGCCTCGGAGTGCACGGCGGTGCACTCCGAGGCCGTCTTCGATTGAGCACCGGCCACCGCGCCGGTAGACAGGGAAGGACCCATGCGACAGGTACTGAGCCGACAGGTACTCGGCAAGGGGGTGCTCACGGCGGCGGCCGCCTCCAGCCTGCTGTCGATCGCGGCCGGCGCGGCCTACGCGTATCCCGGGGCGATGTCCGAGGCCTCTCATTCGCCGGGTGTGCTGGCCGGCAACAGCGTCTCGGTACCGATCACGTTCGCGCCCAACGTGTGCGGCAACAGCGTGGACGGGGGCGCCGCACTCAACCCCGCCATGGGGAACACCTGCGTCAGCACGACCGGCTCCGACGCCGGCCACGACTACGAGCGCTACCTGAGCCCCGAGAACTCCGCGGCCCTGGAGCGCTACCTCGACGAGCGCGACGAGCGCGAGCAGCACCCGGGCGGCCGGCACGCCCTGCCCGACCGGCGCCAGGACGGGGAACGCGGCTACGGGAACGACGGCCGCGAGGAGCCCCGCGCGCACGCCCCCCGGCACGCGGCACCCCGCCCGCAGCAGGACCGGGGCGGCTACGGCGGCCACGGTGACGAGGACCGGGGCCCGCAGGGCGAGGAGGAGTGCGACGACCACCCCGGCCGGCCCGCGCCCCACGCCGAGCACCCCGCACCCCACCCGGCCCCGCCGGCCCCCGCCCCGCACCACCCGCAGCCCAAGCCCCTGCCGAAGCCCCAGCCGCACCCGCACCCCGCGCCCCGCCCGGCGCCGGTCGCGGAACATCCGGCACCGGCACCGGCCCCGCACATCCCGGAAGCGCAGGCACCCGCCCCGCAGCCGGAGGAGCAGCCGCACACCCTCCCGGCGCCCGCCCCCGCCCCGGTCCAGGAGGCTCCCCGGCCTCCGCAGCCGGAGCAGCAGCCCCAGCAGCAGCCCGAGGAGCAGCCCGAGGAGCAGCCGCACACCCTCCCCGCGCCCGTCCCGGCGCCGGCCCAAGCGCCTCCCGCCGCGCAGGAGGAGGCGCCGGCTCCCCGGCCGCCGCACGGCAGCCAGCCCGTGGAGCGCCCCGCGCCCGCCCCCGTACCGGTTCCGGAGGCCGTGCCCGCGGCCGACCAGCCTCCGGCGGCTCCCGCCGGCGACTTCCCGGTGCACCTGCCCCCGGTGCCGGCTCCCGTCCCCGCGCCGGCGCCCCCCGTGACGACCGCCCCCGCGCCGGTCCCGGTGACGGCTCCGGCTCCCGCCCTCGCGACGGCACCGGAACTGGCCGCGACCGGGGCCGGCCAGGCCGGAGCCGCGGCGGCCCTCGCCACGGCGCTGGTCCTCGGCGGCGCGATCCTGTACCGGCGGTCCCGGGTCGCCTGACCGGGAATACCGGTAATCAGAAGAATCGGAAGAAATATCGGCCGGAGAATCCCTTGACGGATTCTCCGGCCGCTGCCGTGTGCCCGGTCCGCGTTTCCGTGGCGGCGGGTAATCGTTACCCAGGACGAAAGCGGCGCGACGGGCGCCGCCTATGCCTCCGCCAACGAAAAGAAGAGGATTTCGATAATGAAGCTCTCCCAGGTCGCCGCTGTCGTCGTCGGCTCCGTCGCCGCCCTCGGCGCCGCGACCCCCGCCTTCGCCGCCGACGCCCCGGCCTCCATGCCCCCCATGAGCGCGACGGGCGGGCTGACCGAGGTGCTGAACGCCGCGGGTCCCGTCAGCGAGTCGCTCCCCCAGACGGTGGGCAACGGTCTGGCCGAGCAGGGTGAGACGGTCGACAAGGCCGTCGGCACCGTGCAGAAGGTCAACACCATCCGCAACAACGCCCCCGGCGAGGTCCTCGGTCTGGCGAACGGCGCCACCCAGGCCTCCCCGCTGCTCGGCGGGGTGAAGCTCAACGGCGGTCAGTGAACCGGCCCCGGACATGACCGTGGGCGCCACCGGCGAGGCCGGTGGCGCCCACGGTCGTGTGGTGCCGACTGGGAGGTACTCAGTCGTTGACGCAGACGTTGCCGAACGCGGGGTTCAGCAGGCCGATGATGTTCACGGAGTTGCCGCAGACGTTGACCGGGATGTGGACCGGGACCTGGGCCAGGTTGCCCGAGAGAACACCGGGGGAACCCACGGCCGCGCCTTCGGCCGAGGAGTCGGCGGACGCGGCGCCCGCGGCACCGGCAACGGCGAGACCGGCGGAGGCCAGGGCCACGGCGGCCTTCTTGGCAGCAGAGTTCATGGGAAGTGCACCTTCTCTTCGATGTCCTGCCCCGATCCCGGGGCTCACACCGAGCGAAACGGTCCACCACCCGAAACGACACGGTTCCGGGCCCGATCTGACCTGTTCAGCCCAATAGTCGTAACCATCGGACCCGGAACCCGCCGCCTGCGCACGCTAGTTGCGGAGGGGAATGTCGGGAATCGCCGGGATCGACGGGATCGCGGGAACCAGGGTGTCCACCGGGGGGACGGCCGGAGTCGCCGGCAGGGCCGGAACCGTGACCGGGAGCTTGGGGAGCTCGATCGCCGGCAGCTTGAGATCCGGCAGACCCGGGATGTCCGGCAGGGCGGGCAGTTTCGGCAGCTGGATCGGCGGCAGGTTCACCCCGGCGGGCAGCAGGCCCGTAAGGGACTTGAGGAGGTCCTCCAGCGTCTTGGTGAGGCCGGCGAGGAGGTCGTCGATCGGGCCGGCCGCGACCCTCTCCTCGATCCTCTCCACCTGCCGCTGCACGGAGGCCACCCGTTCCGTGACGGCGGCACCGGAACCGTCCGCGGCGCCCGCGGGGGCGGCCGCGCCGGACAGTATGACGACCGCGAGGGCCGACGGGACGAGGACGCGGGCGCGGGACGGCTTGGTGCGGTGCATGGAGTTTCCTTCTGTGGTCGCACACAAGCGGAACAGATTGATCCGCTTCTTCACCCACCGTGCGAACACCTCGTACGGAGCGCAACAGGAACGCGGGCCCGCGGCAGGTCACAGGGGCTGCGTACGGGCTTCGCGCAGGCGTCCGGAACGGCTTCACCCGGGCCGGGGAAAAGCTCCGCGCGAACGGGCCGATTGAGTGAAGGGGCGGAACCAACCCACCGACGGGCCAGTTGACCAGGGCGCTCCACCCGTGGGCACTCGTGCGAAAGAAGGACCTGTGATGTTCAAGAAGATCATGACCGCCGCCGCGGTCTCCGCCGTCGCCGTCGGGGCGGGCGCCGCCATCGCGACCCCGGCCATGGCCATCGGGAACGACAACGGGGTCAACACCGTCAACGGCAACGGCGCCTCCCAGATCTACGGCAACCAGAAGACCGAGGGGAACCTGAGCCCGCAGCTCGGCCTGGTCCAGGGCACCCTGAACAAGCCCTGCATCGGCCTGCCCGCCAAGGTCAACGCCCAGTCGCTGATCGCCGCGCTCAACATCGGCGTCCAGGACATCAACGTCCTGTCCAACCCGCAGAACCAGCAGTGCACCGAGAACTCCACCCAGGCCAAGGGCGACGAGCCGCTCTCGCACATCCTGGACAACATCCCGGTCCTCTCCGGCAACCTCTCCGCCAACAGCTGATCTCTGCTCCCCCTTCCGCGTCAGGGCCACGGCGCCCGTGGAGCGAAGTGACGGGGCCCCGGCGGCGTCCGGCCGCCGGGGCCCCCGCACGTGCGCCGCCGCCCGGGTCAGCCGGTCCAGAAGTCCCACCACCGGGTGAGGATCAGCATGCCGATCACGCCCAGGTGCAGCGCGGGCGGCGCCCAGCCGAAGTCGGCGAAGAAGGTCCGCAGCGGGCCCGGGGCGGGCAGGATCCCGGCACGGACGTTGTACGCCGTGACCGCCCAGAACATCAGCAGCGTCGCCGTCCAGGCCAGGCAGCACCACAGGCACAGGGCGTTGATCCCGTAGAGCGACTGCACCATCAGCCAGGCACAGAAGCCGGTGCCGAAGAGGGCGCCGGCGTTCAGTCCCAGCCAGAACCAGCCCCGGTAGCGGGCCCCGGCCAGCAGGCCCGCGGCCACGCAGACCACGACGGCGTAGCCGGCCAGCCCGAGCATCGGGTTGGGGAAGCCGAACGCGGCGGCCTGCTCGCTCTTCATCACGCTGCCGCAGGAGACCACCGGGTTGAGGCTGCACGCGGGCTTGAAGTCCGGGTCCTCCAGCAGGAGGAACTTGTCGAGGGTGATCACCCAGGAGGCCAGCAGTCCGGCGGCCCCGGTGATCGCCAGCAGCCAGGCCAACGCCTTTGACGGCGGGGCCGGTTCGCTCTCGGGGCGGTTGCCGGAGCGGCGCTGCTGGCGCGGGACGCTCACTGTATTCGTTGCCATGCCGCCCATATTCCCCCCGATCGCCACATAACGGTGCCAACCCTGCCCAGACGTGCGCAAGTTGACCTGAAGGTGTGGCGGGAACCCCTGATACTTCCCGGACGTTTTACCGAACCCCGGACGTGATGTCAGAGCCAGGGGCTACGTTGTGCTTCCGCGAAGTGACAAGCTGCGACGGCCTGGAGACCCACCTTGAGCGATCCGTACGAGACAACCGAGGCGCACCTCGAGCGACTCCTGGGCCGCGCCCTCAACTCCTTCGACCTACCGGACGCGCTGGTCGAGCGCCTGGGGACGGCACTCGCCCACAGCTCTTCGCTGTACACCACGCACCACAGCCCGTCGGCGGGGCTGTGGCGGGAGACCCGCCGGCACACCTACCTGCTGCCCGACGGCGCCGCCGTCTCCCTCTGGGAGCTGGCCTACCGGCTGAAGGGCGACCGCGGCACCCGGTGCGAGGTGTACGCGGGCAAGGACGGACTCCGGCTCGCCGTGGCCCGGATCTTCGGTGAGACCCCGTCGGACGCCGTGCTGTCACCGCTCGGGGACCGCGGGGACGAGGACGGGGTCGACGGCGATCTGGCGCTCCTCGGCGCCCTGTTCGCCGCTTCGGCTCCGCGGGAGCGGCACCGCGAGTACACGGTGGAGCAGTCCGCCGACCACGCCCGCCGGGTGCTGCGCCGGGCGGAGAACGCCGACCGCCCCGGGGAGCGGGTGGCCGCGCTGCTGCGCTCGGCCTACGCGCACCAGATCACCCAGGCGTTCGGCGGCCGTCAGTGCCTGACCGACGGCCGGGACGCCGGTTTCAGCCTGTACGAGCACTCCTTCGTGCTGCTCGACGGGACGGAGCTCAGCCTGTGGGAGGTCGAGCACACGGCCACGCCGGACGGCCGCCACATGTGCGAGGTCTACGAGAGCGAGGCCGCCGCGCGCGGGGCGATGAAGCTGCGGACCCGGGTCCGCTAGCCCCGGACCGGACCCCCCGCCTCCGGCCCGACTTCCGCCTCCGGCCGGGCTCCGGTCAGGGGGAGGTCAGGCTTCGGTCAGGGGGAGGTCCAGGGGCGGGTCGGCGGTGACGCGGACCGCGTCCGGGCGCAGGTCCGCGGGCGTCGGCATGGCGCTGCCCGGGAGCTGTACGGCGGCCGCACCGTGGGCCAGGGCGCAGGCGAGGGCGGCGGGGCCGGCGCCTCCCGCGATCAGGAAGCCGGCCAGGGAGGCGTCGCCGGCGCCGACGTCGCTGCGGACCGCCGTGACGGGGGCGGTGCCGTGGAAGGCCCCGTCCCGGGAGACCAGGAGCTGGCCGCGCTCGCCGAGGGAGGCCAGGACGGCGCCCGCGCCGAGGCCGATCAGTTCCTCGGCGGCCTTGACCGCGTCCCCCAGGGTGGCCAGGGGACGGCCCACCGCTTCGGCGAGCTCCGCCGCGTTGGGCTTGACGACGTCGGGGCGGGCCTTCAGGGAGGCCAGCAGGGCGGCCCCGGAGGTGTCGACGGCGATGCGGGCGCCCGCCTGGTGGGCGCGGGTGACGATCTCGGCGTACCACTGCGGCTCCAGGCCGCGCGGGAGGCTGCCGCAGCAGGCGATCCAGGCGGCGTCGGCCGAGCAGGTGCGCACGGTGTCGAGGAGGAGGGCGGATTCGGCCGCGGTGAGCTCCGGACCCTCGCAGTTGATCTTCGTGAGGGTGCCGTCGGGTTCGGCGACCGCGATGTTCGACCGGGTCCTTCCGGCGATGGCGACGGCGGTGACGTCCACGCCCTGGGCACCGAGGAGTTCGGCGAGCAGGGCTCCGGTGGCGCCGCCGAGCGGGAGGACGGCGGTGGCGTGCACGCCGGCCGCGGCGACGGCCCGCGCGACGTTGACCCCCTTGCCGCCGGGGTCGACCCGGTCCGCGGCGGCGCGGTGCACCTCGCCCCGGACCAGCGCGGGGACTTCGTAGGTCCGGTCGAGGGAGGGGTTGGGGGTGACGGTGAGGATCATACGAGCACGACTTCCGTACCGGTGGCCTCGATCGGGGCCTGGTGGACCGGGTCGAGCCCGGTATCGGTGATGAGGACGTCCACGTCCGCGAAGGAGCCGAAGCGGGAGAAGCGCTCCTGGCCGGCCTTGGCCGAGTCGGCGAGGAGCACCACCTGGCGGGCGGCGGCGATCGCGGCCCGCTTGACGGCGGCCTCGGCGGGGTCGGGGGTGGTCAGGCCGACCTCGGCGGTGAAGCCGTTGGTCGCGAGGAAGAGGACGTCGGCGCGGATCTCGGAGTAGGCGCGCAGGGCCCAGGCGTCGACGGCCGCGAGGGTGCGGTGGCGGACGCGGCCCCCGACGAGGAGGAGGTCGACGCCGGCGTGGTCGGCGAGTCCGGCGGCGACGGGCAGGGCGTGGGTGACCACGGTGAGCGCGAGCGTCTCCATGCGGGCCATTGAGGCCGCCACGCGGGCGACGGTGCTGCCGGCGTCGAGGATGACACTGCCGCCGAGGGGGAGCCGGGCGAGGGCGGCGGCCGCGATGCGGTCCTTCTCGTCGGGGGCGGCGGTCTCGCGGGAGGTGAGGTCGGGCTCGAAGCCGAGCCGGCCGGCCGGGATGGCCCCGCCGTGGACACGGCGCAGCAGTCCGGCGCGGTCGAGGGCGGTGAGGTCGCGGCGGACGGTCTCGGAGGTGACCTGGAACCGCTCGGCGAGGGAGAGCACGTCGACCCGTCCGGCTTCGCGTGCGAGGCGCAGGATCTCCTGTTGGCGCTCGGGTGCGTACATGTGGGTTTACATCCGTTCGATGCCCGGTTGTGTGACCTTGCCTCCGACGGTACCCACACATGGGGGATAAAACCAATCTAAACGGACATGCCCGCTCACAAGGGCGGGCATGTCCGTGCGCGGGCCGGGGCCTAGGCGGCCGGGGCCGGGGCCGGGGCCGGGGCGACCGCGTCCTCGCCGCCGCCCCCGCTCTCGTACTCGCGCTGCTGGTCGGCCATCGAGACCTGCTTGCGCGGCAGCAGGAACATCACCGCGAAGATCAGGACGAGGACCGCCACGACCCACCACAGGGCGCTGCGGAAGGCCTCGACGTAGGGCGGACCGTAGATCATGTCGTCGTCGAGCACACCGAAGAAGACGACGGAGGTCAGGCCGAGGCCCAGGGCGTTGCCCATCTGGCCGGTGGTGTTGATCAGGCCGGAGGCCGATCCGGCGTGCTCGCGCGGCACCTGGGAGAGCACGGTGTCGGTCAGCGGCGCCACGATCAGGCCCATGCCCAGGCCCATGACGATCAGCGGGGCCGCCATCTGCCAGGACGCGATGCCCATGCCGTAGTGGTCGGACTCCCAGATGTAGAGGAGCAGACCGGCGGCCATGAGCAGCGCGCCCGCCTGGAGCACCCTACGGCCGAAGCGCGGGACGAGCTTCTGGACGGAGATGCCCGCGGCCACCGAGACGGCGATCGAGAAGGGGATGCCGGTGGTGCCCGCGCGCAGGGCGCTCCAGCCGAGGCCCATCTGCATGTAGAGCGTCCAGACGAGGAAGAAGATGCCGGTCGCGATGCCGAAGGTCAGCTGGACGGCGATACCGCCGGCGAAGCTCTTGACCTTGAAGAGGGACAGCTCGACGAGCGGGGAGCCGTCCTTGCGGATCTTGTACTTCTCGTAGAGGACGAAGGCGGCGAAGACGACGGGCGCCAGGCCCATGCAGACGAAGCCCCACAGCGGCCAGTCGTTCTCCCGGCCGTGGGTGAGCGGGAAGATCAGCATGACCAGCGCGAGGGTGGCGAGCACGACGCCGACCAGGTCGAGGCGCAGGGCCTTGGGGGCCTTGGACTCGGTGATGAACCTGCGGCCCATGAGGATGGCGGCGATGCCGACGGGCAGGTTGATCAGGAAGATCGGGCGCCATTCGAGGCCGAAGATGTTCCACTCGGTGAGCAGTGCGCCGAGCATCGGGCCCGAGACGGCACCGAGGCCGATGATCGCGCCGAACATGCCGAAGGCCTTGCCCCGCTCGTGCGGCGGGAAGGTGACGTGGATGATCGCCAGGACCTGCGGGACCATCATGGCCGCCATCGCTCCCTGGAGGATGCGGGAGGCGACGAGCATGGAGGGGTCGGCGGCGATGCCGCAGAGCAGCGAGGCGGCCGTGAAGCCGGCGACCCCGAGGAGGAAGAGGCGCTTGCGCCCGTAGATGTCGCCGAGACGGCCGCCCGTGATCAGGCCCGCCGCGAAGGCGAGGGCGTACCCGGCGGTGATCCACTGGATCGCGCTGGTGGAGGCGCCGAAGTCCTGGCGCATGCTCGGTATCGCGATGTTGACGATCGTGACGTCGACCAGGTCCATGAAGGCCGCGGTCATCACGATGGCGAGCGCCAGCCAGCGGCGCGGGTCGGCGGGTGAGCCTGTTGCTTCTGCCGGGGCGGTGTTCCGCTCTTCTCGTACGGGCCCGTTCGTTCTTTCGGGCGATGTCTTGGACGTCTCGGTGCTCATGGAGAGAAACCTAGACGGGATGTAGGTCAGATGGTGTCCGCATTCGCTGGCAATCTGGATCCATGAACGACACCCCTGCTCGGCTGCTCACCCTGCTGTCCCTGCTCCAGACCCCCCGCGAATGGCCGGGCAGTGAGCTGGCGGTCCGGCTGGAGGTGAGCGCGCGGACGATCCGGCGGGACATCGAGCGGCTGCGCGACCTCGGGTACCCGGTGGAGGCCTCGCGGGGCGCGGAGGGCGGGTACCGGCTGGTGGCGGGCGCCGCGATGCCGCCGCTGCTGCTCGACGACGAGGAGGCGGTGGCGATCGCGGTGGGACTGCGGGCGGGCGCCGGGCATGCGATCGAGGGGGTGGAGGAGGCCTCCGTACGGGCTCTGGCGAAGCTGGAGCAGGTCCTTCCGTCCCGGCTGCGGCACCGGGTGGGCGCCCTGCAGTCGGCGACGGTCGCGCTGACGCGGGGCGACGGCCCGAGCGTGGACCCGCGCACGCTGACGACGATGGCGGGGGCGGTGGCCGGCCCGGAGCGGCTGCGGTTCGCCTACCGGGCGCGGGACGGGGCCGATTCGCGGCGGCTGGTGGAGCCGTACCGGCTGGTGAGCACGGGCAGCCGCTGGTACCTGGTGGCCTACGACCTGGAGCGGGAGGACTGGCGGACCTTCCGCGTGGACCGGGTGAGCGAACCGTTCGCGACGGGGGCCCGGTTCGCCCCGCGGGAGCTGCCCATGGACGCGGCCGCGTTCGTGCGGCGCGGGCTGCGGGGCGGGGAGACGTACCCGGTCGAGGTGTCCTTCGCCGCGCCGCCGCAGGAACTGCCGGGGTGGCTGCGCGAGAGGGCCGTGGCGGAGGGGGAGGGCTCCCTCGTGCGCTTCGAGAGCGGGGACGCCCCGGAGTGGGTGGCGGCGCGGCTGGCGCTGACGGGGGTGCCGTTCACGGTGCGCGGGCCGGAGTCCCTGGCGCGCAGCGCGCGGACGCTGGCCGGCCGGCTGGCGGCGGGGGCAGGAGCGGGGATGGAGGCAGAGGCGAGGGCGGGCGGCCCGGACGGAGACGGCGCGGGGCGGGAATGAGGGAGCCCCGGCACCTGGGGGGGGTTAGGTGCCGGGGCTCGTCCGGGGGGGCTCGACGCGGGCCGGTCAGGCCACGGCGTCGAAGCCGGTGTCGCGGGCCATGCGCTTGAGTTCGAGCAGCGCGTGCTTCTCGATCTGCCGGATCCTCTCGCGGGTGAGGCCGTGCTGCTTGCCGACCTCCGTCAGGGTCCGCTCGCGGCCGTCCTCGATGCCGTACCGCATCTTGATGATGGACGCCGTGCGCTGGTCCAGCTTGCCGAGGAGGTCCTCCAGCTCCTCGCTGCGCAGCAGCGAGAGCACGGACTGCTCGGGCGAGATCGCCGAGGTGTCCTCCAGCAGGTCGCCGAACTGGGTGTCACCGTCGTCGTCCACCGACATGTTGAGGCTGACCGGGTCACGCGCCCAGTCGAGGACGTCGCCGACGCGCTTCTCGGTGGAGTCGAGTTCGGCGGCGATCTCGGCGTGCTCCGGCTCGCGGCCGTTCTCGCGGTTGAACTCGCGCTGCACCCGGCGGATCCGGCCGAGTTCCTCGACCAGGTGGACGGGGAGGCGGATGGTGCGGGACTGGTCGGCGATGGAGCGGGTGATGGCCTGGCGGATCCACCACGTGGCGTACGTGGAGAACTTGAAGCCCTTGGCGTAGTCGAACTTCTCGACGGCGCGCACCAGGCCGGCGTTGCCCTCCTGGATGAGGTCGAGGAGGGGCAGTCCGCTGCGCGGATAGCGGCGGGCGACGGCCACGACCAGGCGGAGGTTGGAACGGATGAAGACTTCCTTGGCGCGCTCGCCTTCGGCGGCCAGGGCCTCCAGCTCCTCGCGCGCGGGGGCGTCCCCCTCGCGCTCCGTCGCCTCGTCGAGGATCTGCCGGGCGTACACGCCCGCCTCGATGATCTGCGAGAGCTCCACTTCCCTGGCGGCGTCGAGCAGCGGGGTGCGCGCGATCTCGTCGAGGTACATGCCGACCAGGTCGCGATCGGCGATCTCCCCGCCCACAGCGCGGGCGCTGCTCGTGGACTGACGACGGGCGACGGCGCGGGTTGCCATGCGTGCTCCCTTGCGATGCGGTGAGTCGGTCGCGGTGCGTCCTCGGACACTCTCCCGAGTGCCCGCTTCCGAAGGAAACAACGACTGGAATCGGGACAGAATTCCCCAGCCGGTCCCTGTTTTCCGAGATCTTGCAGTATCCTGCCCCGCCGCTCTTTACACGGAGCTGACAGAGATGTTGCGGGAACTCGCGGAGGTGCAGGTCAGGCAGGGGGTGAAGGCCACTGCGCACGCCCTCGCCGACCGGCCCGGCCACCGCGCCGGTGAGACCGCCGTCACATCCGTACGGCGCTTTCCACTCGGTCCCGGTGCCGCTCCCGGCCGCACTTCCGCCCCTGAAGACGGGCCGTACCGGCTCCCGGTTGCCTGGACTGACGATCGAATACCCGGATACGCGACAACCAGAACATTTTCGACATCCTTGCTCCGGGCTCGCCCCGCGCCCATCCCACCCGTCCGGGTGAGGTGTCGGCATATCCCACCGGCATGGGGCACGCGCTCCTTGGCGTCGGAGGGTCGATCATCACCCTGGAGGACGCCGAGGAGCACGTCACCGAGGACGGCCTCGGGATCGACGCCTCGGCCGTCCGCCTGATCGTCGAGGTCGTCTCCCCCGGCAGTGACGGCACCACCCGCGACCGTCGCGCCTACGCGCGCGCGGGGATCCCCGTCCACGTCCTGATCGACGACCACGACGACGGCGGCACCGTCACCGTGCTCAGCGCGCCCGACCCCGAGGCGGCCATCCACGCCGACGAGGTCAGGACCGCCTACGGATACGGATCCGGCGCCACCGTCCCGGAGGGCCCCGCCAAGGGGTTCACCATCGGCGAGGAGATCACCGGGCCCCGCCGGGGGGTCTAGCCGAACTGGAGGGAGCGCTTCGAGAGGCCCATCCAGAAGCCGTCCACCGGGGTCCGCTGGGCGTCGAGGTCGGCTTCGGCGGCGCCGAGGGTGACGAAGAGCGGGGCGAAGTGTTCCGTGCGGGGGTGGGCGAGGCGGCCCGCCGGGGACTTGGCCTCGAAGTCGAGCAGGGCGTCCACGTCGCGGGCGTCCAGGGCCTCGCGGCCCCACGCGTCGAACTCCGCCGACCAGCCGGGCACGCCGGGGCCGGTGTGCCGCAGGGCGGCCAGGTTGTGGGTGAAGAAGCCGCTGCCGACGATCAGTACGCCCTCGTCGCGCAGCGGTGCGAGCTTGCGGCCGATGTCCATGAGCCGGGCCGGATCCAGGGTGGGCAGGGATATCTGGAGCACCGGTACGTCGGCGTCGGGGTACATCTCCACGAGCGGGACGTACGCGCCGTGGTCCAGGCCGCGGTCCGGGATGTCCTGGACGGGAGTGCCGGGGGCCCGGAGCAGCTTGCGGACCGAGGCGGCCAGCTCCGGGGCGCCGGGGGCCCCGTAGCGGACGCGGTAGTAGTGCTCGGGGAAGCCCCAGAAGTCGTGGACGAGCGGCACCGGTTCGACGGCGCCGAGGGCGAGCGGGGCCTCCTCCCAGTGGGCGGAGACCATCAGGATCGCGCGCGGCCGGGGCAGGTCCGCGGACCAGGCGGCGAGCTCGGACGGCCAGAGCGGGTCGTCGGCGAGCGGCGGGGCCCCGTGACTGAGGTACAGCGCCGGCATGCGGGGGGTGGCGGTGGTCATCGGGGCGCTCCTCGGTCGTCGGCGCGGGGCGCGGCGGGCGGTGCGGTACCGCCCCACAAAGACTAACCCCGCTTCGTTCAAATTTGAACGAAGCGGGGTGATCAGTCATTCCCGTACCGCGGGCGCCCCCGTCAGTGGGCGATCACCGGAACCTTGAGCCCGGCGTCCTCGGAGCCGGCGCCCGCGCCGGTGGCCACCGGGCCGCCGGAGCCGGGACGGCCCGTGTTGATCAGGGTGAACGCGATGGTCGCGCTGATCGCCAGGATGCCGACGGCCCACCAGATCGCGGCGGAGTAGCCCTCCACCATGGCCTGGGCCTGGACCAGCTTCCCGGCCGCGCCGCCCGCCGCGGCCTGGGCCGCGTGGTCGGTCAGGTACGCGGTGGTCGCCGAGGCGGCGATGGTGTTCAGCAGGGCGGTGCCGATCGCGCCGCCGACCTGCTGGGAGGTGTTGACCATGGCCGAGGCGACGCCGGCGTCGGCCGGGTCCACCCCGTACGTGGCCAGGGACATGGCCGGCATGAAGGCGGTGCCCATGCCCAGGCCCAGCAGCAGCTGAGCCGGCAGGATCAGCGCCGGGTACGAGGAGCCGACCTCCAGCTGGGTCAGCAGCAGCATGCCGGTGGCGGCGAGCAGGAAGCCCGGTCCCATCAGCAGCCGCGGCGCGACGCGGGTCATCAGGCGGGCGCCGATCTGGGTGGACCCCGTGATCATGCCCGCGATCATCGGCAGGAAGGCGAAGCCGGTCTTGACGGGCGAGAAGCCCTTCACGACCTGGAGGTAGTAGGTGAGGAAGAGGAACAGGCCGAACATCGCGATGACGGCGAGACCCAGCGAGAGGTAGACGCCGCCGCGGTTGCGCTCCAGCAGCACGCGCAGCGGCAGCAGCGGGGACTTCACCTTGGACTCGACGGCCACGAAGGCCAGGAGCAGCGCGGCGGAGGCGATGAACAGGGACACGGTGATCCCGTCCGACCAGCCCGCGGACTCGGCGCGGGTGAACCCGTACACGAGCGAGACCAGGCCCAGGGTCGAGAGGATCACGCCCGGGACGTCGAGGCGGGCGCTGTTGCGGGAGCCGGCCGGCTCGCGGATGACCATCCAGGCACCGGCGGCCGCGACGATCGCGAAGGGGATGTTGACGAAGAAGGTCCAGCGCCAGTTGAGGTACTCGGTGAGGAATCCGCCGAGGATCAGGCCGACGGCGCCGCCGCCGCCCGCGATCGCTCCGTAGATGCCGAAGGCCTTGGCGCGCTCCTTGGCGTCGGTGAAGGTGACGGCCAGGAGGGAGAGCGCGGCCGGGGCGAGCAGCGCGCCGAAGGCGCCCTGCAGGGCGCGGGCACCGAGCATCATCGCCTCACCGGTCGCCGCGCCGCCCAGCGCGGAGGCCAGGGCGAAGCCGGCGAGACCGGTGATGAAGGCGTTCTTGCGGCCCCACTTGTCGGCGATGCGGCCGCCGAAGAGCAGCAGTCCGCCGAAGGCCAGCGCGTACGCGGTGATGACCCACTGGCGGTTGCCGTCCGAGATGCCGAGGTCGGTCTGGGCGGAGGGGAGCGCGATGTTCACGATGGTCGCGTCGAGGACGACCATCAGCTGCGCCAGCGCGATGAAGACCAGGGCCTTCCAGCGACTGGGATCGGCGCCGGCCGGCGCGGGGGCCGCGGCTGTTTTGGACATGGGGGTACCCACTTCACTGTGCGGAATGACTGAAAGGAACTACTAAGAACCGAAATGCGGTGTCGAAGCTAGGTGATGCCGGTTGGTCGCGTCACATGGTTTTACGCCTCAGGTCTTGCAACGTGGTTGCGGCGCCCGGCAGTTGGGAGCGGGCCGGAGCCCTCAGCCCGTCGAGGAAGAGCTGGAGGTGGCGGTGGACGAAGCGGTCCGCGCCCATGCAGTCCGTCCCCGGCAGGGGGCGGCTGAGCTGGGACAGGGCCACCATCAGGTCACCCACGCCGATGTCGGTGCGCAGCAGCCCCTCACGCCGGCCGGTGGCGACCAGGGTTTCCACGGCCGTCTCCAACGCGTCGCGGGCCGCCAGGAGTTCGGGGTGGTCGCGGTCGAAGTCGGCGGAGAGCATGGGGCACAGGGCGCCGATCCGCTCGTCGGCCGCGGCGTGCGTGAAGCGGCAGAGCGCGGCGAAGGCGTCCGGCTCCTCGGCCAGGGAGTCCTCGGCCTGGGCCGTGACCCGGTCCATCACGTAGAGCACCACGTGGTGGACGAGGGCGGCCCGGTCGGGGAAGTGCCGGTAGAGGGTGGCGTTGCCCACGCCCGCGCGGCGGGCGATCTCGTCGAGCGGGGCCTCCGCGCCGGTCTCCACCAGCATCTCGCGGGCCGCCGCCAGGATCCGCTCCCGGTTGCGCACCGCGTCGGCGCGCGGCTTCGGGACCCGGCCGGGGGTCGCGGCGGAGCAGGCGGCGGGGGCGCCGAGGTCCGCGGACGCCTCGGGGGCGGTCGCCGGCGTACGGCTGGAGCTCTTCATCCGGGGCCTCCCTGGGGCTGGGACTCGTACGGACCAATCGGCACCACCAAACGGGGAGCCGCTCCCCGCTTAGCGGGACTCCCATGCAAACGGGGATTGCGTCCCCGGTTATTTCACTCTTGAGTGTGACCCCGACCACATATAGATTTGGGCTGTTTCGTCTCGTTTGGGCGCTTCCGACGGGCGGGTGCGCCGCGGCCGACGGAGGGTGAGCGCACAGAGCGCAGTCCGGACCCGGCCGGCTGCCGCGGACCCGAAGGCGATCTCCATGCCGCAGACCCGCCACCGGATACGCAGACCCTGCCGCACCGGCGCCTACATCGGCCTGACGGCACTGGCCCTGGGCGTCACCGCCACCGCCAGCACCGGCATATCCGGCCGCAGCCACTCGGCCTCCGGCCCGGTCGCGGCCAGCGCGGAGTCCGTCCTGGCGCCCTGCCGGATCGCCGGGACCATGGGCGTCCAGATGTCGGAGGGCCTGCCGACGCCCCCCGGGTACTCCCGGTCCACCGGCGAGGTCCGCGCACTGAACCTGATGATCGACTTCCCGGACGCCAAGGGCGAGGGCTCGGCACTGGACCGGCTGGCGGAGTTCTTCCCCCAGACCTCCGACTGGTTCCGCACCAGCTCCTACGGGCGGCTCACCTACCGGGCCGAGGCCCCGATACGGAACTGGCTGCGGATGCCGATGCCCTTCGCGGCGTACGGGATCGAACGGGGCTCCGCCTACGAGCCCGGCTATCGGCGGCTCGTCGAAGACATCGCGAGGGCCGCCGACTCCGAGGTGGACTTCAGCCGGTACGACCTGATCAACGTACTGGTCACCCCGAACGCGGGACCGTCCGCCCTGGACACCGTCCTGTCGGTCACCTTCTCCGGCAACGGAGAGGCCCCGATGGCCGACGGGGTGCCGCTCGCGAACACGTCCTTCGTCTACAGCCGGCAGGACGACGGCTCCGGCACCTACCGGGAGACCGGCTACCGGGTGCTCCCGCACGAGAACGGGCACGTCTTCGGGCTGCCCGACCTCTACACCCCGGACGGGGGCGGCACGGTCGGCCACTGGGACATCATGAGCGAGGACTGGGGAGCCAACAACGACCTCCTCGGCTGGCACAAGTGGAAGCTGGGCTGGCTCGACGGCTCGCAGGTCAGCTGCGCCTCCGCATCGGGGGTCAGCGACCACGTCCTGTCGCCGCTGGCCGTCGAGGGCGGGACCAAGCTGGCCTTCGTCCCGCTGTCGGAGAGCGCCGGATACGCCGTGGAGGTCCGTACCCGGGCCGGGAACGACGAGGCCGTCTGCAAGCCCGGCGTGCTCATCTACAAGGTGGACTCCGAGGTGGACACCGGGCGCGGCCCGGTGACGGTCGCGGACAGCGTGAGCGGGAGCGGCGGCTGTACGCGGCGGCCCAACGTGCACGCGGAACTGTCGGACGCCCCGTACCGGCCGGGCGAGACCTTCACCGACGAGAAGGCGGGGGTCAGCGTCTCGGTGGTGGGCGAGCTGCGCGACGGCAGCTACCAGGTGCGCGTGACGCGGCCGTGAGGGGGCGGGGGGATCCCGGTGGGCGGATCCGGGCGGGCGGATCCGGGCGGGCGGATCCGGGCGGGCGGCGGATCGGGCGGGCGGATCCGGGCGGGCGGATGGGGCCGGCGGTGGATCCGGCTCACCCGGACGGCCACCCCGACCGGCGGCGGGCCGCCCGATCCCACCCTGATGGAGGAGTGCTTTCACCGGCTTTCGGCGCGGGATGCGGGCATGGTCGAAGCACTGATCCGCTTCCCCCCGGAGGAGCCCGTCGTGACCGCCACCCGCACCACCCCCGAAGAACGCCTGGCCGCGGCCGGGCTGGAGCTCCCCCCGGCCCCCGCGCCCGTCGCCGTGTACGTGCCGGCGGTCGTCAGCGGGCACTACGTCCACACCTCCGGCCAACTGCCCATGGTGGACGGCGCCCTGCCGGTGACCGGCAAGGTCGGGGCCGAGGTGGGCGCCGACCTGGCCAAGGAGCTGGCGCAGCGGTGCGCGCTGAACGCGCTGGCCGCCGTCGCGTCGGTGGCCGGGGACCTGTCCGCCGTGAAGCGGGTGGTGAAGGTGGTCGGCTTCGTGGCCAGCTCCCCCGGCTTCACCGGGCAGCCGGGCGTGGTCAACGGCGCGAGCGAGCTCCTCGGTACGGCCTTCGGCGACGCGGGCATCCACGCGCGCAGCGCGGTCGGGGTGGCGGTGCTGCCGCTGGACGCCCCCGTGGAGGTGGAGATCACCGTGGAACTGCACGCCCCGATGGGGGTGTGACCGGGCGCCGCCGCGCGAGAACCCGGCGGCGCGCACGGGCGTCCTCGCGTACGTGACCACGCGCTCCGGGACCCCTCGTCCTCCCTCCGGCCTCCGTCGCGGGGGGATCACCGCGGCCCTCGCGGTCCTCGCCGCCCTCCTGATGCTGCTGCACCGACGACTCCCGGGCGGGGCCGCGGCCGGGCACGCCCGGAGTCTCGTACAGACCTTCCTGCCGTGGACCGGGCTGCTGGTGCTGCCGCTGCTGGCGGCCGCCCTGCTGCGGCGTTCCCGACTCGCGCTCGGCGCCGTCCTGCTGCCCGCGCTCGTGTGGGGCCTGCTCCACGGGCGCACCCTGGCCGGTGACCGGAGCGGCGACGGCCCGGCCGACCTCACGGTGGCCACCCACAACGTGGACGACGCCAACCCCGACCCGGCGGGCACCGCGCGGGCCGTCGCCGCGTCCGGGGCGCAGCTGATCGCGCTGCAGGAGCTGACGCCGCCCGCGACGGGCGCGTACGAACGGGCGCTGGCGCCGAGCCACCCGTACCACGCCGTCGAGGGCACGGTCGGGCTCTGGAGCACCTTCCCGTTGCGCGACGTGGACGCGACGCCGGTGGTGCCGTGGCGGCTGGTGCTGCGCGCCACGGCCGACACCCCGCGCGGGCCCGTCACCGTCTACGTCGCCCACCTGCCCTCGGTCCGGCTGGGCGCGGGCGGTTTCGCCACCGGGCGGAGGGACGCGGCGGCCCGCCGCCTGGCGGCCGTGCTGCGGGCCGGTCCGGGGGGACGGGCCGTCCTCATGGGGGACCTCAACGGCACCACGGAGGACGACGCCCTGGCGGGCGTGACGAACCGTTTCACCCCCGCCCAGGCGGCGGGGGCGGGCTTCGGTTTCAGCTGGCCGGCGGCGCTGCCGGTGGCCCGGATCGACCAGATCCTCGTCCGGGACCTGACCCCGGTCTCGGCATGGACCCTCCCGCGCACGCCGAGCGACCACCTCCCGGTCGCGGCGGCCCTGCGCTTCTGACGCGGGCCCGTACCGGGGCCGTACGACGGTCCTCGATGCCGGTCCGGGCACCGTCGGGGCGGAGGTCCGCGATCGCACGAAACCCGTGGACGCCATTTCCCGGCCCACCGCCCGTTTCGCCGTTCCGGCGGAACAGCCCCGGCGATTTCGGGGCGAGTTCCGGCATTCCCGCCGCCCCGCGGATCCGTGTACCGACAGGACCGGGCCCGTGGGCGAGCCGGGCCGATGGAAAAGCTCCCGACGTCACCCGGCACGAAGGAAAGAACCTCGTCCCGGACGTTGTCCGCCCGGAACATCGAGATCGCCCGGCCCGGCCCCGGCATCACCGTGACCGCGGAACTCGACGACCGCATTCCCGACCGGCGCGACGCGCCCGACGGAACGGTCATCTGCTCCGCGCTGCAGCACCTCGGCATCGCATGCGGCCCCCTGACCGAACCGATGCCCGCATCCCCCGTGGGCCGGAGCAGACCACAACGACGTCCACGCCGAAACCGAGCGGATCCGGCTGGACGAACCCACCGAACCCGCGGGTCTCCATCGGAGCTTCATCCCCCTCCGGCGCCGGTACCCACGAGACGGTCCCGCCCACCCTCCTCCTCGCCAACGGCGAGACCCGCCCGTTGGGCTGCGCCGCCTGCGGAGGCGTCGTCCGGGCCGGCGTCGCCCGCCAGATGACCCTCTCCATCAACTGCGTCGGCGGGTGGGACCTCCACCTGTCCCCTGGCACATCGGAGACCACCTGCGCCAGGAACGCCCCGCCGCGGACGGCGGCCGGAACGCACCCACCGACGTGATCGCGCCATATCCTGAGGGCCGGCCGGCGTTCCGCTCCGCCTCCGCCGCCCGGTGCCGCGTCCCTCGGGGCCGCCGAATCCGCACCGCCGACCCGGCCGCTGGACTAATAACCAGCGGTGACATGACGCGCGGACCAACTCTCGTAGAAGTCTACGAAGAGCTGCTCTCAGCCTGCGGAGTTTTCATGTCTTCGCCCCCTAGCTGATTCCGGCCGGTTGGCTGTGTACTCCTCACAAGTCGCAATGCAGCGGGGGGTCGTGTCTGTCGTGTCCGCACGGCGGCCACATGCGAGAGGTGTTCGTGTGATGCCGGATTTCCGGTCGGGAACTCGCTCTTCCCGACATCTCACGGAACGAAGGGAAAGCCTTGACTGAGTCGATATCCGGCCCGCACACCGGGACCGCCTGCCCCGGTCCGGGTGTCACCGTCAACGTGCAACCCGACGTCCGGAATCCGCCGGCCCACGCACGGGCCGGATCCCCTGGGAACCAGGTGATCCGCCGCCCGCATCCCCCGTCGGACGGACCCGACCGGAAGAGGTGCCGGCCCCGCACCAACCCCGTCGGACCCCGCGGGACGCCGGAGGCCACCCGCGCCGCAGACGCCCCCACCCGGGCCGCGCGTCACGGACGCCGCCCGACCTGACCGCCGTACGCACGTCCCGGCCGAAGGCCACCGGGAGATGGGCTCCGACGCCGGCCCCTCCCCCGCGTTCGACCCGCCCCCGCCGGACGCTCCCGCCCCGAGCACCCACCGGCACCGCCGACGGCACCGACCTCAAGACGGCCTCCGCGGGCCCCTTGTCGTCCCGGATGCGGTGCTCCGCACAGGCAGAGCATCCGGAAAATCCCCCACCCTTCTCCAAAAGGAGCGATCATGACCGCGCACACCGAAGAGATCAGAATCCAGGAACTCCAGCGCGCCTGGATGGACGAGGCCATCAAGCTGGCCACCAACAGCGTGGCGAACGGCGGCGGCCCCTTCGGCGCGCTGGTCGCCAGGGGCAGCGAGATCGTCGCCGTCGGGAACAACCAGGTCACCGCCAACCTGGACCCGACCGCGCACGCCGAGGTGAGCGCGATGCGCGCCGCCTGCAAGGAGCTGGACACCTTCTCCCTCGAAGGCTGCGTCCTGATCACCTCGTGCGAGCCCTGTCCGATGTGCCTCACCTCGGCGCTCTGGGCACGGGTCGACCGGATCCTCTACTGCGCCGACCGGCACGACGCGGCGGTGGCCGGCTTCGACGACCTCAAGTTCTACGAGCTGTTCGAGAAGAAGCCCGCGTCGCTGTGGCCGACGCCGGTCGAGCAGCTGGAGCTGCCGAACCGGACGGCGCCCTTCAACGCGTGGCTGGCCAAGTCCGACCGCGTCGACTACTGACCCGCCCCGACCGCCGCTCCCGGTCCTGCGCCACTCCGGGAGCGGCGCAGGACCGTCGCGCACCGACGGAGCCACGACCGGCGGGCCGCGCCGGGGCCGGTGGACGGGTCCGGGCGGGGGCGGGTGTCGCGCCGCGGGGCCTCCTCGAAACCGGGCCGCGGAGCGCCGCCCTGATCCGCTACCCTGTCCCTGGGTTGCCCTCGTGGCGGCCCGCGATCTGGCCTTAGCCGGCCTTCGTAGCTCAGGGGATAGAGCACCGCTCTCCTAAAGCGGGTGTCGCAGGTTCGAATCCTGCCGGGGGCACAAGGGACAACGGCCCGGAGCGATCACGCTCCGGGCCGTTTGCTTTGCTGCGCCGGCCGACCGCGCCGGCTGACGGCACGACACGCCCTGGCAACCCGCACGGCGAGGCGGCGCCTTCCGCCCTTTCGCCTAGGGGGTGGCGAGGGCGCGTGCGACCGGGGTCCCGGTGCGTCGTGCGTACGTGAACCGCTCGCGCACCTCGCGCAGGCTCCGGGGCCGGTAGCCGGGTCCGCAGCCGCAGCAGGCCTGCCGGAAGTCCAGTCCGGCATGGAGCAGGACGGAAACGACCCGCCAGGCGTCCCGGTCCCGCCGTGGCGGGGCCTCGAAGGCGTCACCGGCGAGGAGCATCTCGCGGCTGCATCCCGGGCAGCGGTACGCACGCGGCTCGGAGTGCTTGAAGGAGACGCGGCACGAGAGGCACACGTACGCGGAGCGGTGGGGCATCCGGCCACTATCCGCCGTCGGGCGGTGTACCGCCACGGGGTTTCCCGCGCGCCCGCCGTCCCGGCCGCCCCGGCCCTTCTTCCCGCCCGCCGCAATTAACAGAATTAATTCTTCGGTTTTAGCCGGGCGCTATAACGCCCCGTCTTTTTGTTCGACGGAATTCAAGCCACCGCGGGCGACAAGGTGACCGGAACGGCACTGGGCCGGTGGGGCGTTCCACTTTTAGTGTTCTCGGCCATGGAGCTCAACATCGATGCGATTGTCGGTGGAGTCGCGCTCGACGGCGGCATCAAGGAAATCTCGATGCGGCTCATCAAGCAGTGCGCGGCCCCGGATCGCAACCGGCTCAGCGCCGATCTGAGTCATCAGATCACCCGGGAGCTCGAAAGCCTCGGGCTGATCACCTTTCCCCGGCGGCTCCCCACGTCCGAGAACGCGTCCGTGTGGGTCATGGCCGCGAGCCATCCGCTGGCACAGGTGGTGCTGATCGCCTCCGCCTACGCGTCCCTCGACCGGAGCGGCCGGAATCCACTGCCCGAGCTGTTCGAGAAGTACGCCCTCGCGCGGGACGGGCTGCTGTGATCCGACCGGCGCGGCACGCCGGGTCGAGCGGATTCCAGAGTTCAGAGCTTGAATCTTTAGGCATCAACTAAATTCGGAGGTCACCTGCCCATGCCCGCGAACACCCCCCAGTCCCTCACCGTCACCTGGGGCTCCGAGCCGGTCATCGTCTCCAGCATCGATCGCGACCTCCCGGCCCCCGGCGAGCCTTCCGCGCGGGGGGAGGTCATCGCCGCCGGTGCCGCCAACCCGCAGACCCTGCTGCCCGACGGGGCTTGGCGGGCCATAGCGCGGGCGACCACCATGCCCGAGGGCATCGCCCTGCAGCTGCGCCCGTCCACGGGGGATCCGGGCGGGCTGCTCCTGGAGGAGAACGTCGAGGGCGCCACACTGCGTTCGGTGGTGACCCGGGTGCACCTGAGCGAACTGCTGCCGGGCATCCAGCCCCGGACCGGCATGGAGGTCAACGAGGTACCCGACCCGCAGGTGGAGGGGCTGACGCGGGCCGGGCAGCCGTGCGCCGTCGTGCGCTACCGGTACAAGGACTTCGGCCACCTGAAGGACCACGTCTGGCAGACCCTGCACGGCACCCTGTCGATCAACAGTTACGCCACCTCCATCCTGGCCCGGAAGGTGACCAGGAGCCTGATCACGCACCCGGTCGAGATCACCTTCGAGGACGGCACCCCGTCCTTCCACGGCCTGGTCGTCCGCGACGGCATCACCCGGCTGGCCAGCGCCTGGAACGTACTCGCCGGCCCGGACGCCGACGCCGCCAAGACGGCGGCGCACGCGGTCGGATCGCTCTTCGGCGGCGTCCGCCCGGACGCCGGCGGGGCCGCGCCCGAGCTCGACGAGCGGCTGGCCGAGCACCGGGAGCAGTGGCGCGAGGGCATCCGCAAGGAGTTCGCGCACGAGATGGGCCTGCTGGAGCCCGGACTGCGGGCCGCGCAGATCGCCCAGACGTTCGTGGTGCCCGCGCAGATCGCGGTGGGAGCCCAGCACCACCCCGGCCACCCGCTGGCCCCGGAGGACCTCTTCGACGACGCGATCCGCTCGATCCTGGCGAGCGTCCACGTCGACTTCAAGCAGTGGGACGACGCGGCCCAGCACATCGAGGTCATCACCCGCGCCCTCAAGCGGGTCATCCAGCTGGGTGATTCGCCGGTCCCGGCCGAGGACCTCCAGGCCGTGTACGGGCTCGCCGTCGGCCGGACCTCGCCCGACGAGCTGCCCACCGCGTTCCGCGACCGCACCATTCCCGGCACCCCGCTGTGGCGCAGCGTCTACCTGGTCCACGCGCTCACCCGGGCCGGGCTGTTCGAGCAGCTGAAGGACCAGGCCAAGACCATCAAGGGCGGTCGGCGGATGGGGCCGAAGGGGTTCGCGGAACTCCTGGGGCCGCTGGTCGACCTGCCGTGGCGCAGTCACAAGCGGGCCGTGACCAAGCAGGCCCGGAACGCGTGGAACAACGGCGGTGTCCTCACCGACGACGTGATGCTGGACTGGGACCCCGTCCCCACCGGCGACTTCACCTCGCTGGTCGGTCCGGCCTCGCGGGGGGACCTGAACGCGCGCTGCACCCTGGCCGTCGCCGGAGGCATCGCCCTGATCGCGGACAAGCTGCTGACGCGCAATGTCGGTTCGGCGCTGGGCGCCCCGAAGGAGAAGGGCGGGGTCCCCTTCCGTTCGGACGTGAACCAGGTGGTCCAGGACCTGTCCCGGCAGGACAACGAGCTGGGCCTGTGGACCCTCGCGCTGACGGCGAACGCCTTCCGGGGCGACGCCCTGCCCGAGAACGCCGTCACCCTGCGCCAGCTGATCCGCAAGGATCCGGACGCCGGGACCACGGGCCGCACGTACGTCCACTTCAGGGTGGACCTGGCACAGCCGGACAGGATCGCCCGGGACGAGAACGGGGTCCCGGAGCAGCTGTACCAGTGGGACGTGGTCGCCGCGTCCGACGAGAAGCGGGCGGAGCCGGCGGCGGCGGCAGCGGCCGGGGCGGGCACCGGCTCGCCGGGCGCACCCGCCGACGGGCCCGTCGACGCCACCACCGCGGCCCCGGAGGGCCCGGCGGACGGCGCCGGCGGGACGGGCGCCGCGGCCGTCTTCCTGGCGCCCGCGGGCGTGGACGGCCGGCCCGCGAGCCAGCGGGCGGCCGACGACCGCAACGTCCTGCGCACGAGCCTCTCGGCCGCCCACGACGCGCTGGAGCGGCTCAAACTGCTGGAGCCCGAGGTGGGCGCCCACACCCCGGTGATCCCGTTGCCCGGCCTCGAAGAGCTGAACCGGATCCTGGTCAGCCTCAGCGCCGACATCGAGAACCTGCGGCGGCGGACCGAGGACCTGCACGAGGAGGACGGAGAGGACGGAGAGGACGGAGCGGAGGGCCTGGACTAGGCGGACGGCCGGTGTCCCCGGCCGGGGAGGGACGGAAGCCCTCCCGGCCGGGCCGGGAGGGCGAAGTGCGTCATGACCGGGGCAGGGGGCGCGTCAGGCCGCGCCGGTCAGCTGAGGCCTCTGCTGCGTTCGCCGATCCGGTCGCCCTGGGGAGTGCCGGCCCGCTTCAGGGACGCCTTGGTGTGGACCCCGCCCTTGACCTTGGTCCGGACCGGACCCTCGAAGCCGTGACCACCCTGTGTGTGCGGCAGCTGGACGCGTTCCGACGCCTTCGCGATCGCCGCCTGGACGTCCTGCTTCTGCTCTTTGCTCATCCCGTCGTCAACTCCCTCGGGAAGCACCCAATCGGACTACTGGGATCGTATGCAGATATACGGACCAATGCACCTGGACCATGCGTAAAGAATGCTGGATCAAGGCCGTGGCGCGGCCGGCCGCTTCGGGGTGCCCACGGTGGCCCGGACCAGCTCCTCCGGGCAGGGCGTACCCCGCGGGAGCTGGTACTTCGCCGCTACCCGGTACTCCCCCGGCGCCGGCGCCAGCAGCTCCGTCCAGGTGTCCCCGGCGGCGTCGGGGGCCGCCTTGAAGAGGCACCCGGACGTGTTGGCGTACTCCTTGGGCGGCGCGCCCGTCCCGGCGGCGGTGCCCCGGGCCTTGGACGCGGGGGTCTCCTGCGGGGGCTCCACCGCCTTGCCCGCCGCGTCCACCAGGCCCAGCCAGGGCGAGTGCGGGATCCGCACGAGGACCCGGCCGGGGGCCTTGACGTCGATGACCAGCTGATCGGCGCCCGCCCGCACCACGTCGGCCGGTCCCGACACCAGTTCGGTGGGGCCGGACACCTGGAACAGCCGCCAGTTCTCGTCGCCCCACACCTCGCGCAGGTACGGGAGTCCCGCGCGCACGAGCTTCGCCTCGGCCTCCCCGCCCGAGTCGGGTTTGTCGGCGGGCAGCACCACGTAGTGCACGGCCCAGCGCCGCAGCCATTCCCGGTAGCCGTCGGCGGTGAGGGTGCCGTCGTAGAAGAGCGGGTTGCGTTCCAGGTCCGCCTGCCGGTTCCAGCCGCGCGCGAGGTTGACGTACGCGGGGAAGGCCGAGGATTCGCGGTGGCTGCTGGCGGGGACCACCTCGACCCGGCCCCGGTCGGCGCCCGCCTTGCCGAGCCGGTCGATCAGCGGGGCCAGCTCCCGGTTCCAGGCGGCCACCGGGGTGGTGCGGACGATGTCGGTGACGCTGTTGGTGGTGATCCAGGCGGTCAGCCCCACGAAGGCCGCCAGCACCGCGTACCGGCGCCGCGAGCGCGGGGCGGTGTACGGGAGGGCGGCGAGCAGCACCGCCCCGCCGAAGAGCATGACCAGCCGGGTCACGTTCGAGCCGACCTGGGAGTCGATCGCCCAGGTCAGGAACACCCCGAAGGCGTAGACGGCCGAGGCGATCCGGACCGTCTTCCACCCCTCGGGCACCAGGAAGACCAGGGACAGCCCGAAGAGGAACGGCAGCCAGGCCGAGCCCAGCATCATCGGCTGCGTACCGGAGAAGGGGAACAGCCAGGCCGACAGCCCCACGACGGCCACCGGGGCCAGCCCCAGCGCGTACGCGCCCGGCCGCCGCCCGCTCAGGAAGAGCGCGGCGGCGATCACCCCGAGGAACAGCCCCGCGACCGGGCTCGCCGCGGTCGCCAGCCCGGCGAGCGGCGCGGCGACGGCGGCTTTGGCCCAGCGCCGCCGGGCCCATTTGCGGGGCCAGCAGAAGACGGCGGCGACGGCCCCGAGCGCGAACAGCACCCCGAGCCCGAAGGTGACCCGGCCCGACAGGGCGTTGCAGAGCAGCCCGTAGACCCCGGCCAGGGCCGGCCACAGGGGGCGGCGGACGGCGCCGCGGCAACGGGTCAGGATCAGCGCGAGGAGCCCCGCCGAACAGGTGCCGGCGATCATCATCGTGGTCCGGACGCCGATCATGTACATGACGTACGGGGACACGACGCTGTACGAGACCGGGTGCATGCCCCCGTACCAGGCGAGGTTGTACGCGGTGTCGGGGTGCCGGCCGACGAACTCCGCCCACGCGTCCTGTGCCGCGAGGTCCCCGCCGCTGTTGGCGAAGCTGAAGAACCACACCACGTGCAGGACGGCGGCCACGGCGACGGCCACGGCCACCGGATTCCGGTGTGCCCGTGCGACCAGCCCGGCACCTGTGCCGCCCCGCCCGGGGGACGCCCCGGGCGGCTCCTGTCCCTGCTCATGCTGTTCATGCTGCTCAGCGGTGGTCACAACCGACGCTCTCTCCCCGACACGACACGTGAGTTCCGCCCCGGCACCCTAGACGCGCCGCGGCGCCCCGGGGGTTGCCCGGGGCGCCGCGGCGACGCACCTGCGATCGGATCAGCCGATACGGGTCAGCTTGCTGCCGGCACCCGGCGCGACCAGCTCCCGCTGGAGCGCCACGGGCACCTTCACCTGGCTGGCCCCCTCGCCGACGGTCAGCACCCCGACCTGGGTTCCGGCCTTGGCCGTCTCCGGGATCCTGGTGCCGCCGTCGCCGAGCTTGAGGTTCACGGTCAGCGCGGGCCAGCCGACCGCCTGGACGTCGGCGGTGGCCACGACCGGCGTCCGGCCGCCGAGGCCGTCGTCCACGTACCCGACGACATCGCCCTTCTTCACGACGGGCGCGCCCTCGATGGCCTTCTGGGTGGCGATCAGCAGCGTCCGGCTCGCGCCGATGACGCTGTCGATGATCGGCGGCTTGTGCTGGCCGAGGACGGCGCCGACGATCAGCTGGTTGGTGTCGCCGACCTTCTTCTGCGCGGCGAAGAGGAGGTTTCCGCCCGCCTTGGTCGTCGTACCGGTCTTGATGCCGAGGGAGTCGTTGAACGGGACCAGACGGTTCCAGTTGGGCCACGGCTTGCCGGTCGGGTCGGTCCAGCTGGGCATGCGGGTGATGTCCACCAGCGCCGGGATCTCGACGATCTTCAGTCCCAGCTTCACCTGGTCCTCGGCGGTGCTGACCGTGGTCGCGTCCAGGCCCGAGGGGTCGGTGTAGGTGGTGTTCGTCATGCCGAGTTCCTTGGCGGTGTCGTTCATCTTCTTGACGAACGCCTCCTGGGAACCGGAGTCCCAGCGCGCGAGCAGCCGCGCGATGTTGTTGGCCGACGGGATCATGAGGGCGGCGATCGCGTCGTACTCCGTGATCTTGTCGCCCTCCTTGACCGTGTTGAGGGTGGACTCGTTGTCCGACTTGTCCTTCTGGCCCTCGGTCTCCGCGGTCTTGTCGACGTCGATCATCGCGCCCTTCTCACCCTTCTTGAAGGGGTGGTCGCGCAGGATGATGTACGCCGTCATCGACTTGGTGACACTGGCGATCGGCACCGGCTTCTGCTCACCGGACGAACCGATGGTGCCGAGGCCGGCGGCGGCCATGGAGGCCTGCCCCTCGGTGGGCCAGGGCAGATCGGGCTTCCCGCCCGGGAAGGTGTACGAGGCCTTCGCGGTCATCGCCAGCTTCGGCGCGGGCAGCGGGCGCACCATCTGCACGACGGCGAGCACGACGGCCAGGAGCAGCACGATCGGCGCGTAGATCTTGAACCGCCGGACCGCGGTGCGCATGGGGCTCGGCGGCGGGGGCGGGTTGTTGGTGAGGTCCGCCAGCATGTCGAGCGGCGGCCTCGGGGGCAGCGGCTGCTGGGTGGTGCGCTCGCTGGAGTCCAGCCGGCCGGCCGCCGCCGGCGGGGCCGGGGGCGTCGTGAACGGCTTGGGGGCGGCGGGCGCGGGCTTCGGCGTCGCGGGAGCGGGCGTCGCGGGCTTCGGCGTCGCGGGCTTCGGTGGGGCCGGCTGGTCGTCCCCGCGCAGCGGCACGAAGGTGCTGGGCCGCGCCCCGCCCTTCCCGGCGTCCGCCGGCTTCTTCTCCCCGGCCGGGGCGGAGCCCGGCTTGACGGCCCGGAAGACGGCCGTGCGCTCACTGTCGCCGTCGGCCGCCTCGCCCGATCCGGCGGCCTTCCCGGCATCGGCCGGCTTGGCCCCGCGCGGGTCCTGCGCGGGCTTCTTGTCCTCCACGGCACCAGCGCCGGAGCCGGCGCCGGAGCCGGAGCCCGGCTTCACCGTACGGAAGACGGCGGTGCGCTCGCTGTCGGCAGCGGCGGGCTTCCCGGCCTTGTCCGCGGGGGTCGCGGGGGCCGCCTTGTCCGTCGCGTCGGTCTTGTCCGCCGCGTCGGCCGGCTTGGCCCCGCGCGGGTCCTGCGCGGGCTTCCTGTCCTCCACGGAGCCAGAACCGGAGCCAGAACCGGAACCGGGCACGACGACGCCGAAGGCGGTGGTACGCACGTCCGCGGCCGGCTTCTTCGGCTCGTCGGCCGGAGCGGACCCCGGCTTCACGGCCCGGAAGACGGCCGTGCGCTCGCTCTTGTCGTCGGCCGGCCCGTCGGCCTTCCCGGCCCCGCGCGGGTCCTGCGCGGGCTTCTTGTCCTCCGCCGGAGCGGAACCCGGCTTCACCGTACGGAAGACCGCCGTGCGCTCCCCGTCACCCTTCCCGGGGTCAGCGGCGGGCTCCTTGTCCTGCGCCGAACCGGAATCGGGCACGACGGCCCCGAAGGCGGTGGTCCGCACGTCCGCGGCCGGCTTCTTCGGCTCCGCACCGCGCGGATCGCGCGCCGGCTTCTCTTCCTCCGCGGAGGAAGAACCCGGCTTCACCGTACGGAAGACCGCCGTGCGCTCCCCGTCGCCCGTCCCGGGCCGGTCGGCGGGCTCCTTCGGCTCTCCGCCGCGCGGGTCCTGCGCGGGCTTCTTGTCCTCGGTCGAAGTGGAATCCGCCTTCACGGTACGGAAGACGGCCGTGCGCTCGCCGTCGCCCTTCTCGGGCCCGTCGGCGGGTTCCTTGTCCTGCGCCGAACCGGAATCGGACACGACGGCGCCGAAGGCGGTGGTCCGCACGTCCGCGGCCGGCTTCTTCGCGCCGTCGGAGGTGTCCGAGGGCGCCGAGCCCTGGCGGACCACGCCGGGCGTGGCCGGCTTCGCGGGGTCCGCCCGACCCGGGGACGACTCCGGAACGGCGGCCGCCTTGGCCGCGCCGGTCCCGGCGCCCGAGTCCGAGTCCGAATCCGAGTCCGAGTCCGAGTCCGCACCCTCGCCGCCGTCGGCGTCGCCGTCCGTATCCGCGTCACCGTCCGTATCCGCGTCACCGTCCGTGTCCGCGTCCGCCGTCCGGTCCGCCGGTCCCGTCGGCTCGGCGGTCGCGACCCATGCGGCCACGGCCTCCTTCAGCGCGTCGCGCCGCGGCGGCGGCTGGAAGACCGAAAGCCTCGGGTCCTGTTCCGCGGAGGAGGACTTCGCCGTTCCCGACGTTCCTTCATCTACCGACTTGTCGGGGGACTCGCCCGCCACCGTTCCTCCTCGATCGCCGTCCGGTCGCTGTCCGAACCGTCTAACAGTGTCCCGTCTAGGGGGCATCGCCCCTGTGCTAGACGAGAACGACATAGCTGCAGGTTCCCCCGCAAAGCGGCCAGGCGCTCTCGACAGATGAATGTGAGAGGCGTCACCCTGTCACTCATCCACGCGGGGAGGCATGGATGGGCAGGAGCCGCAGAACAATTCCAGAGGAGCTTCTGCTGCTCGCCTTGGACCCGGCCACGGGAACCACGGCGCAGCCGCAGTCGCTCGACCTCGGCCTGGCCGGGGCACAGCTAGTGGAGCTGGCTCTGGCAGGACGGATAGCCCCTGACGGGGATCGTATCGCCGTGGTGATGCCACGGCCGACAGGAGATCCGACTTTGGACTCCGCACTGGAACTGCTGCGCAGGCGCGGCAGCCCGGTCCGGGCCGTCCACTGGATCGGCGGACCCCGGCTGGGGCTCCGCCAGATTTACCTCGCCCACCTGGAGCGCTGCGGCATGGTGCATGCCGTCGCGGGACAGATGTGCGGGGTGTTGCCGACGACTCGCTACCAGGCGACCGACACGGCGATCAGCCGGGAGATCCGTGCCCGGCTCGACAGTGCGATCCGCACCGGTGTACCGCCGGACCCGCGGACCGCGGCGCTCGCCGCACTGGCCCACGCGGTCGGACTCGGCAAGCACCTGTACCCCGGCAACGAGGGGCGGTCGTCACGGTCCCGGCTGCGGGACCTGATCCGGCACGACCCGATGGGCGGTCTCGTTGCGCACGCCGTGATGGACGTCCAGAACGGTGTGGCCGCCCAGCCGCGCCGCGACCGGGCTCCGGCCCAGCCGCCCGCCGCCCGGGCCACGGCGAGCAGCGGTGTGCCGCTGCAGCCGCGCCGGACGGGTGCGATGGCACGAGCGGCAGCGCACTAGGGACGGACCCGCACCACCCGTACAGGCAGCACGCACAGGCCCCGTGACACCCCTTGATCCGCCGAACGGGGCACAGATCGCCGCGACCGGAGGTCCCCCAAGGACCGGCGCGGAAGCCGCCCGCACGCGGGGTGGCGTGACCGGTGAGCCGGTCCCGCCACCCCGCGTGTCTGCTTTTCCCAGCCGTTCCCCAGCGCCGTCGCACCCTTCGGTGGCAGTCTGCTGAACAGCAGACACGCAGAGAGACAGCGACAGAAGAAGGCGGAGGTGCCGTATCCGTGGCGTCCAATGTCAATCCCACCGTCCGACGCCGCCGACTGGGCATGGAATTGCGCAAGCTTCGCGAGGACAAGGGCATGACGGCCGAACAGGTCGCCGAACGCCTCCTCGTCTCCCAGTCGAAGATCAGCCGGTTGGAGAACGGCCGCCGGTCCATCAGCCAGCGTGACGTCCGCGACCTGTGCGAGGTGTACGAGGTCGAGGACCCCCGGCTCGTGGACTCGCTCATGCAGATGGCCAAGGACTCCCGCCAGCAGGGCTGGTGGCACGCCTTCGGGGACATCCCGTACAGCGTCTACATCGGGCTGGAGACCGACGCGGCCAGCCTGCGCACCTACGAACCCCAGATGGTCCCCGGCCTGCTCCAGACCCCGGAGTACGCCCAGGCCCTCATCCGCGGGGCGCTGCCGGAGACCGCGCCCGCCGACGTGGACAAGCGCGTCCAGGTCCGCATGCACCGCCAGAAGCGGCTCTCGGAGACGGACAACAACAATCCCGACGTCGGTCCGCTGCGCCTGTGGGCGGTCATCGACGAGGCGGCGCTGCGCCGGCACGTGGGCGATCCACAGTTGATGATCCGGCAGCTGGAGTACCTGATAGATCAGTCGCAGCAGCCGTACATCACGGTGCAGGTGATGCCGTTCTCGATGGGCGCGCACCCCGGCGTGAACGGGCAGTACGCCATTCTGGAATTTCCGGACGCCTCCGACTCGACGGTCGTCTACATCGAGGGCGTCACGAGCGATTTGTACCTGGAGAAGGCCAACGACGTTCAGAAATACAGCGTGATGTACGAGCACCTGCGCGCCCAGGCCCTCAATGTGGACCAGACCAGGCAGTTCATCGGCGAGATCATCGACCACTACGCGGGCAAGACGGGAAAGTGACCCGGTGACCCGATGCCCTGATGGCCCGATGCGGCGGAGGGGGCCCGGTACCGTACACCGTCGGCCCCCGGCCGGAAAAGGCCTGACCGGAATATGCCACCCGGTCGAGTGAATGCCTCCTTCAGGCCTCGGGAGGTGCCGGTAGCGTCGATCACGTCGGTCAGGGAATTGGCCGGCACGCAACCGGCACTACTCGCTGAACCGGAGAGAAACATGGCAATTCGTCAGGGCGCCACGGAAAACTGGACCAAGTCCTCCTACTCCGGCGGAAACGGCGCCTGCGTCGAGGTCAAGTCCCCGGCCGTGGAAGCGATCGCGGTCCGCGACTCCAAGGTGCAGGACGGCCCGTCCCTCACCTTCGCGCCGGCCTCCTGGACCTCCTTCGTCACCGACGTCGTCGCGGGCCGGTAAGGGCGCCTCGCCTGAACACCCGAGCGCCCTGTCCGATGCCAGGTCCGATACCGGGTCCGATACCGGGGCCGGCGCCGGATCCCACGGCCGGTCCGGCGACACCGCCCAAAGCCCCCTCGACCGGCCCGCCGTCCTGGCCGAGGGGGCTCGGTCATGCCCGGGACCTCAGCGGAGCAGGTCCACGTAGCGGTCGGTTCCCGGCACCGTCGGGATGAACGGCGCGACCAGTTCCACCCGTCCCAGCCCCGATTCGGCGACCTCCGCGTCCAGCCCCCGGAAGCGGTCCCAGCAGGTGCGCGGGTCGGCTTCGAGGAACCACAGCAGGGTGAGCCGGGTGTCGACCCCTTCGACCTGCTTCACGTAGGTCATCCGGTCGCCGGGCAGCGGCGTCGGCCGGAAGACGGTCACCATCGCCGCCTGCGAGCCGCTCAGCCGTCGCGGCAGGTCCCGGGAGCGCAAACGTTCCAGCAGCTCCGCCCGCCGGCCGGGGTCCTCGGCGTCGACGACCTGGAGCACGAGCCCGGTGTACGGGTGGTCGAGGGCGTGGAAGTCGCGGGGTCCGGCGTCCCCGTCGCGGTAGACGGTCGCCTCGTGGTCCTGGAAGGCCGTGAAGACGTGGGTGCGGTCCTGGTGGACCCGGCCGTCCCGGTTGAGGCGCTTGTTGATGCCGACGGTCCACTTCATGTGCTCGTCGTAGCGGCCCTCTGTCACCCAGTACGTGGAGAGGTAGCAGCCGGCGGTGACGGGCTGGGCGACCGCCGACTTCTCCGGGTAGCGCAGTTCCTGGAGGTCGCGGGTGGCGACCCAGCGGCGGCCGGCGTACATCCAGGGCATGGCCATGGCGCCGGCGTAGTAGTGGTCGTCCTCGTACCAGCGGTTGTACGCGTACTCGTGGCCCGGGTGGGGTTCCACCATGGTGATGAGGGCGTGGCCGGGGCGGACCCCGTACGGGCCCACGGCCGC